>JABXKR010000321.1 GCA_013619145.1 Psychromonas sp.
GTTATCAAAGTCCCAATGAATTTGAACGTGCAGCTAGATTGTTAAAAAAGGTAGCTTAAAGAACTTAACTAGGGTGACCGAATTCAGTTGACCAGGTCAGAGAATTTGAAAGCTATTTTCCTAGAACTAAGTCGCGTAGCTTTTATTTATTAAGGGAAATACCTTAATTTAACTCCAGATTTCAACACAGAACGCCTACAAATCGTCCAAATAGGTACTTAGCGCCAATAACGGCAAGGGTTTCAAGCAATGATTGATAAAAATGAATGAGCCTAACATCCTGATAATAAGCAATTTATTGGTATATTTGGTATACAAAAAAGCGAAATTCCCAAATAAAAGATCTTGTCTTATATTGCAGAACCGGATTTAGCGCCTTAACAACGAGCTTAACCCGAGCAACTGCAAAGTGCGAAAAACATATTATATAACAGTATGTTATACATTTTATGTTAAATAGAATTATGTTCAATAGTATGGAATTATAAATAAGATCAGATCTTGATCCAAACTTCAATTATCACATTTGTTATTGCAAATTAAGAATGAGATCGTTTTTACACTAATACATGAAGTTACAAGTGTGATTGTCGAGATCAAATTTTCAAAAATGTAAGTCACTGGTGAGATTGGGGACTTGTATGTAAGAATACGATGAGATTCGCTATCAAAACATACAAAAACAAGTTGGTATAATCTACCTTTGTTATTAAAAATCAAACACCTAAGATTCACGTCCACTTTTATTATAGCTAAATATATAAAATAGTATATATCCAGTCATTAAATAATTCGGCAATACTGAAGCTCACATTTATGTTAATTTGAGTGCGCTACGGTAAGTTATAATCCAATAACCTCTCCCCAAAAAAGCGAGTCAGTAAAAAATTTTAAGCTCTTAGGTATTGTGCAAGGCCCGAAGGCTCTGCATTACAGCGGAAGAAACTTTAGGAGATTAACTCATTTGTATTTGTTGAATCTGACTTCGCAGCACGTCCAGCGGTTGAGCTCCAGATAGAATCCAGCGGTCATTGATAACGAGTGTTGGAACAGCTTGAATTCCTAACTTTTGTGCGAGTTGCTGATCCTGCATGATTTCCTTTTGTAATTCAGGATCCTGACAGTCTTCTTTGAAACGCTCAACATCTAATCCCAACTCAACAGCCAAACTGATAAGTACCTCACTATCGGCAATGTTACGATTTTCGCTTAAATGAGCGCGTTGTACAGCGTCAAAATAATCCCAATGCCCCTTATCCCCGGCTTGTTTTTGTGCTGCTTTACAACCGAGTAATCCAGGCAGAGATGTTGGGTATTCAAAGTTTTTCTGACGCATTCCCTCAACATTAATACGCTTCTGGTCCTCGACTTTAGCGCACTGCTGCCAGTGGCCCAAGATAACCTTTTTGGCTTTGCTTCTTGAACCGAACATCTGCACCATGTCTTCCTTAGTGGCAGACAGAGCAAAGGCATGATGATGAACATCAAGACTTAGTTCTTCAGCTAGTTTTCGCAAACGGGGTGAAATGACATAACACCAACTACAGACTACATCATGGAAAAAATCTACTTTAATTTTGGATTTCATAATCCCTCTCATTTTAAAATATTTTGTTGAATATTAGATTACATAGTTACAGGATAAAGAAAAATACAAGAAATGAGATAACACTATTCTTGAAATGGCAATTATCAACAAAGCAGTGTGGTTCACCTGGATTTGCTCAGTTCTCAGAATTTATTCATTACACTTTACGATGATTTAGCTAAGCAGGAGTTATCTTTCCTGAAAAGAGGATAGCCCCGCTGTTTGACATAAATAAGGTCCCTAATTCGGCTGTTTCTATATCTAATCTGCCTTTACTGCATATTTACCACTACCGGAAAATACGACACTAAGTGCGCCAAAGAAGTAAAAGGCCTGTAATTCTAGTCCCCATCCACCTTGAGGAGTTAGCGTTATAAAGTGTCCTGTGTGAACTAATAACACCGCGACCAACATGGTGAAGGTTATAAGGGCTGCACCTATTCGATTGTAATAGCCCAAAATAACCATTAATGGTGCGATAATTTGACCTATAAAAACGGTATAAGCGGTAACTGCGGGCAGACCTATATTCTCAAATAGTCCACCGATAAACTCTATTGATTCAGGGTGCATAGCTTTGGCTATGCCATGAAACAAAGTTAATACCGCTACTGTGAGGCGAAGTATAAGTTTGCCCATATCTTCATTAAGTAAGTTTTCTAACATGGTTTTTCCTGTTTTTAATAAATACTGTCAATTATTGACAACGAAAGTATTTTTTCGCCGTTGATTGAATTTGATCTTTCAAGCTTCAAATTTTATGAACCTTGTAAAATTCTGGGTGTAATTAATGGCAAATAGCCACAGAATGATGAGGGAGTTAAAAACTAAAACACTAAGGCCAAATTTATGAAAAAAGACAGCTAATATTATTGGAACAAGGCAAAAGGCGTCCTAAAAATATTTAGTCCTAACTTGTTAGCGTAGGATGAATTTTGACCCAGTATGACCTGCAATGTAGCAACAAAAAGCGTCAGTGCCGATGCCGTTAACCAAATGATGACGATCTGATCTTTTACTCCCCAGCTGGCAATCGCTGTAGAGATAACAATGATGCTGAGAAATATTAGGAGGTTTGAATAACCGTGAACTTGGCTGTCTAGTATCGGGTTATCTTCTATAAGCGTTTCGGAAACTCTAAAATATAACCACCATATTAGCGCCAGAATTGAGAAACCAGTTCCGCTTAGTGTCAGGTTTTCTAGTGTCAATCCAGAGTTTTCAAGAAAAACAACCAGTGCTACGACAACCTCTCCCAGCATAATAATGGTAAAAAATCCGGTTCTTTCAGCTAGATGTTCTGAGTGGGTTTTAGCATATGCTTTTAGTGATTTAGAATTTAATGCTAACACTACGATTTCTAGTGCAATCGACAGTGCTAATATAAAATACATCGAAGTACCATCAAAAATAATTGACGAGATCCAAACAACTGCTCCCAAGCTGAAACCTAAGGTCAGGTTTTTTAATACAGCTCTATTTTCCCGATTGATTTTCCATTCACGGATATACATCACCACTAAAACTAATCGGACAACAAAGTAACCCCAAATGAACTGTTGCGGATGTCCTTCAAATAGTGGATTTATTGATGTAATTAATACAACAACAGTAAATAGTTGAGTCAATACAGAGATAACCTGAAAGGTATCATTTCGTTCAAAGCGATTAGCAAAATAAGTGTGGCCTGCCCAACACCACCAAATAGGAATAAAAATAGCTAAGCTTGAAAAATAATGAGCTAAATGATCTGTATGTTCAGGCAAGTGATGCACTATCTTGGCAATTACTGCTACGTAAGCTAAGTCGTAGAATAACTCTAACCAAGTCGCTTTTCTAATTTCAGAATCAGCCATTAACCATCTTCCATATTTGAACGTTCAAAATGCAAAGCTTTTTTTGCAGTAAGTTCCCAGCCTAAAACCGGCCCCGTCGGGATGAGCAGCGAAGGGTTAATAGCTGACTGCCCGGCAAAATATGTTTTCTTAATAAAATCGATATGAAAAGTAGAGCGGACACTTTTGTCACTCATTACGTCGATTACATAGCGGTATATATGCTTAAAATAATTAAGAGGTTGATAATTAAGTTTAAAATGAGAAGCATAAACTAGCTCCAATTGAATTAACGTTGGAATTAATAAAACGTCACTGAGTGTCATTTCCTTGCCGCCAAAAAAGCGATTTTTGGCTAGTTTTTTGTCTAACACCTCTAAATTGCTGAAGAATTCTGAAGCGGCTTGTTCATACTCAATTTGTTCTGTTGTGAATCCAGCTTTAAATGGCAGAGTATTGATATTAGTATTAATCCATCTACATTGTTCTTCTATTTCGACTTCTTGTTTTTCTGGCATTAAATCTAATCTAGAGCGCGAGACGTCCTGTTTTGCAAACCATTTACTAATTTCAAAAGAGTCACTACTGACAATAGTATTGAGTTTTTTATCCCATAAAACAGGTACAGATACACGCCCCGAGTAATCATGCTTGGCATCCTGATATACTTGGTACAAGTAGCTTCTAGGTTTCACCGAATCAAAATATTCATCGCTAAACTTCCAGCCGTTTTTGTCTTTAAGTGGTGATACCGATGATACTGATACGTACTCTTTTAGCCCAAGTAGTGAAATAGCGAGAATGGCTCGATGAGCAAATGGACACCCATAAGAAACGTACAAATGAAATCGACCTTTTTCCAATGTAGAAAAGTTAGCGAAAGTATCGATATGCTCAAGTTCAGATGCTTCACCTGAATCTTGCCATTGTCCTTGCTTCATATAAGCCATTCTGAGTACTCCTAAAGCTGCGCTTCAAATAGTTTTATAACGTCTGTTAACTCTTGATCTGTTTCAGGTGTTAACTTTCCATCCACAACCTTCTCAAAGTAACTTCCTAAGCTATAGGTCCCTTTGACATCACCCCCCCACCAGGGCATTAATTCAGCCATTGTTTTTATGTTTGTTGAGCCGCCAGTAACACCAGGAGACGTACTCATCAAGAGTACCGGTTTGTGTTTATCACCAAAAAATGGATTTTTGGGCGGGACTAGTCGTGATAACCAGTCGATAACATTCTTTAAATACGCGGGCATTGAGCCATTATGCTCAGGCGTCGCGATAATAATGGCGTCATTGGCGACAAACACTTCTTTTAATTTACGGACTTCTTCAGGAATGCCGTTTGCTTCAATATCTAAGCTATATATCGGCAGTGGATAGTCACTCAAATCTAACATCGTAACTTCGCTTTCAGTTATCTTTTCCACTGCAAAGTTAAGCAGTTGCTGGTGAATTGATTTACTATGGTTGCTTCCTGTAAACGCTACAATTTTCTTCATTTTTGTCTCTCTTTTTATTATTGCTAAGCAGGCATATATTCTTCGTTAGTCAGATATTCATAACTGGCAACAATGACCAGTTTTAACACTTCCATTTCTTCTTTATTTTGAGGGGCATAAACCAGGATCTCGTTTACACCAAGCTTTTTGTATGGATGAGGCTCCCCCCACTTAGCATAAAATACTGCATCAATATCTTTTTGCGGCAGACAAACATGGATGCTTCCGTCTTTATGCAGGTGTGCGAATTCTCGACTCTTAGGAGGAGGCGGCATAAAGCCGTCTTGGGGAGTGTTTTTTATATTCTCATCCAACCACATCGCACGACTTGAAGGTACTGAGATCCAGGTGTCGTGTTCTCTTGACTTAGGGAATACAGTAAACATCCAGTCTGCTAATGAACGATAAATATTTCGTGGACTATGCTGATTATGTTGTAAATGAGGGGGCAGCGGATTCG
>JABXKR010000324.1 GCA_013619145.1 Psychromonas sp.
ATTTTTAAGAGAGCAGTAATAAAAAACATAGGCCGCTGTTTTTACTTATGTTTTCACTTAATCTCGCGATTGATTTTTTATCTCCAATAAAAAAGCCAGCGAATTAAGCTGGCTAATAGCGAGAAAGGCACGTTGCCGCTTAGTTTTTATAAACCACTTTTTCATACTGACCACTTAATAATGCATTAAAGTTTGCTAACAAGGAGCTCTTTGGCAGTTTCTTTCCATCATGATAAAGCAGCACCGGCTGGAAAGGAGCCTTTTTATCTTTAGCAAGTGCAGCTACGTGATCAGGGCTCACAGCATAACGACCAAGAGCAGTAGCGACAGGCCAGTCAAAGTCATCATAAACCTGAAAGATTAATTCTGAACAAACAAGACGGTCGGTTGTTTCTATATCGAAACTAAAATCATACTCTTTACCAACTTGAGCAAAAGTACGTAATAAAAATTCAGTTTTCTGTGCATCCGTTAGTTTTTTATTTCGGATAACAGCAAGATCATCAATATTTAAGAATTGCTCAAGAGGATTAATTTCAACACCATCAGGCAGTGCTTCAATAATCCCTTTATCCTGTTCGATCATGGTTTGAAAAGCAGAACCTTTATAGTTATATTTAGTTCTGACTTTTTCCTCTATTTCAGGCAGTTTTTGCCAGACTCCAAGGCGTTTTAATTCAATGACCCGGGATAAAACTATCGGTCAGTCGAAATGGGGATTTAGTAAATAATATATCTAAAAGGTCCAATTCTTGAACAATCGTATTCTGCTCTGATTCTGGCATAACATTGAGCTTACCATCGCGAAATTTATATAGACCAATCACATTATCAAACATCCTCCCAAGCAGTTTATCGGTAGCAAAATCGGTTAGCTGATTGACGTCATCGGCAAACTCGTTACGCTTAACAGCGGTGCCTATTTCAATATTATCAAAAAACGTCAGTTCCGGGATCCTATGGTAGGCATAGCTGCCGTCGAGTAAACTATTCAGATAACGATTATCTTTATCTTTCGCTAAAGCGGAATCGGGATTTTTTTGTTCAAAGGCCCGATATTGATTAACCAGTTTAAGCACGTGTAAAGTTTGGCTGTAACGCTCCCCACTTTGGATTTCAGCCAGCATCTCTTCCAAAAATTGTTTACTCTCAGGATCGATACTTTTAATATCAAATTGACGGCGGAGATCAGCATTTTTAAGGTAACGAACCAGAACCACCGCATAATTATCAAGTAACATCATTTTCGATGCCAGCCACATCTTGCTTTCCAGTACCATTAAACGAGCAAGATCATCCTCTGGATTGATGACAAGTTCTGTTCCCGGCTGCGAGTTTTTGCTATTGAGCTCGGTAGGGTCTTTTGACGGCTGCCCGCTCGAAAATGTTATCTTCAAAGCAGGCTTACTATAAGTTGAATAGGTATCCATTAACTGATTAAACCTGTCTCGGTCTGCACGGTACAGCTTAATGTGACGCACTATGGCTTGCTGCTCTGCTGCGGTCAGGTGTTGATCACTGGTAAGTTTATTGTGTAATTTGCTAAAAAAGTCCAGAGCATCACGGCGCAAAATAAGGCTGTCTTCTATCGCCTGAATAAAAATGCGAAAATTCATTTCAAAGTGACTGTATCTTATAATGAGCTTCTTGGAAACATCCCGGTGATATTGTACATTTTCTGTTTCCTGGGCAATTGCGGCTGTACCTAGAAACGCATACCCCAATACAATTAATAAACTTATTTTTTTCATAATCAAGTCCGGACAACCGGCTCCCTGTCGTGCCAATAAGTGATGTAAAGCAGACGAGTATTACATACAGTAAGAGTAACAAAGCTATCAATTCAGCAAAGGCCAAACTATAAATGCTTTAACTATATTGAAGAAAGTTATCTATAAACTGCGGAGATAAAACATGAGTGATCATAGTTTTACTTATAAAAAAAGCCAGTCTATTAGGTAGACTGACCTCTCATTGTTTGCTTACAGTAAAAGGGAAGTATTGGATATTAATCAAACTCAACCTCTATATCATCATCTTCTATTTCAACCAAAATAGCCAACTCAGCCAGTTCAGATATAAAAGTATCGGCCTCATAATTAATTGGAACCTCTGTCTGTGCAGCATTAGCGTTAAAAGCAAACAGCATAGATAGTGCGATTAATGGTAGTAATTTTTTCATAGTTAGTTCCTTAAATTTAAGTTTTAAAAGTTTTGTTCTCAACAACATAGGGGGATCAAAAGTGGAGTCGTGTTTACCTGTTCGGAACAGCTTCTTCTCCTTTTACTAAATTATCTTTTAAAGTACTGTTTTGAGTATCATCATATAAATGAGTTGATCTGCTTAGATCTGAATTCATCATAAATTCATTAACTTGAGTAGTGACCTCCTTGAAATCGACAGCCGTACTGTTATCAATCAGACTGGCTGTAACGTTACTGGCAAATAAAATTGGTAAAGCAATAAGCGGCAGTATCATGGATGTATTCCTCTAATTTTGATTAAATAAACATTATTTTCGTAATTCGGGGGTAGAATAAATTAGGGTCGCTTTATTAAACGTGAACTACTTGTTCATCTTCCATTCATATTTCAAAAAAAAACACAAAACACTTACAAAACAATAAATTACAGAGTTTATTTTTTAATGAAAAAGAAAATGATTAAAGATACGGATACAAAAAAAAACCAGTACATAATATGAACTGGCTTTTATCGGTGGTAAAAGAGATGGTTACAGGTTGACAGCAATAACAAGACCCACTGTCCCTCTCTTATAATGTACTGCTTTAGTGATCAGATAAATCGTTAATACGCCCAAATGCCTACAGCTAACAAATCAGTCAAAAAGTTAACCAGGTTGAACCAGATAGTTTCACATAGGGCGATAAAAAGTAGTTCAAACATAACCTATTCCTTGTTGACTGTTTCTTGCATTTATCAGGCGCAAGGCTGCTAACTCATTAATCAGCTTTGATTACTTCTAGTCTGTCTACATCAAAAATCAGACCAACATCTTCATAATCCGCTTCGCCATAGAACAGCACAGTATCTTGTGCCGTGATATCGACGCCGTTAAACAAGTTCGCGTTGATATCTACAATAATGCTGCCGGTATCATCTGCGATAGTGTAACTGTCTCTATTAATCTGGTTTTGGATGTGACCTTTCAGTACATACTCCTTCTCGTCAGCTTTCGCACCAGTGAGCACCATATCGAACAACCCGCTGCTTTCACCTAAATCTGTTTCGCTTTTGAACTGTGCGATAGTAATGTGCGGTGCGCCGCTGTTTGCAGCTTGTGCACCAACAAAAGCTGCATTAGCGTTAGCAGCAAATAACATAGGCAGAGCGATTAAAGGTAGTAATTTTATCATGGTCAATTCCTCAGGTTTAAGTTTTAAAAGAGTTGTTCTCAACAACATGGGGCTATCATAAGCGTCGTCGTCTTTACCTGAAGTGAACTACTTGTTCATCTTCCATTCACGTTTATAACCCCTGCAGAAGAACAAGATAAACATCTTCTAAAACAATTGATTACAACAATTTATTGTTAATGGAATTATTTTAAAAGATGAATACAAAATTCAACAACAAGAATAGTAATCAGAATGCGGCTTATACTAATAAAGGCGGAATAGTAGATATGTTTTGCTATGTTACACAGGCGGCGGCATGCACGCCCCTGTAAATATTCATAATAAATGGGCCGGATTGTTAATATACCGGCCAGCTGTCATCAGTGATTTAGTTATAGTGACCAAACTTATACTCAATTTCGTTATTACGCATTTCTCCGCAAAAAAAACGACGAATATTAGCTTTTAAATAAATCCACCCGGTACTGAACATACCATCCTGCTCTAAACGTCTTGGGTCAAAACTAAATGTCATATTAAGATAACGAAAGCGTGTGATTTTAGACGCTTTCTTAACATAGTGGCAGTCTTCGCAAAGTATGATGTCTTCATCAAATCCGCCAATCTTATTATGTATCTCACGGCTAGAAAAAATACAAGCTCCCACAGCGGTTGGAAAGACGTACTGTGTTAACGCAAGTCCAATATTAAAAGCACCATAGGCAATGCGATGACGTAAGGCCAGTTCATCAGATCCCATGTACACCCCTGCCACTTCTAACTTCTTGTCAGATAACTGACACTGCGCATTTTCCAGAAAATTATCAGGTAAACGCACATCTGCATCTAAGAATAATATACGCTCGTGGCGTGCCAGACCGGCTCCCGTATTTCGCCCTAGGCTGACTCCCTTTGTATCCATACGATGAAGAGTTAAAGAAGGCAGTGTTGACACGTAGCCAGCCGCAACGTTAAGAGTGTTATCTGAGCTGTTGGAATCAACCACAATCACTTCGAAATTTTGCGAAGTCTGCTGACATAAGTCATCCAATAAGCGGGCGATACGTTTTTCTTCATTTAAAGTAATAATAACAATACTGATAGGCGGCATAATCTGTTCCTCATTTTTGAATATAAAATAGTGCTTTGCACAACATAGGGACATAATAAAGGCAGACTGTTTGACCTGAAGTGAACGGCCTGTTCATATTCCATTCACACAAATAAAAGACTTTAAAATCAATTTAGTGAAGTATTTTGTTATGTTTTTATTTTTGTTTTGCGTATTTGTCTGTAATAGATAATTATGTTGATGGGGATGGATATAGATTTTCGTGGGCAAAGACCCGCTAATAAGAATAAAGCCGCGAGCGGAAGAGAACCACTTTTAAACTAACAAGGATCTGCTTTGCTCTTGATAGAATAAGGAAAGTAGCAATAGATAGGGAAGGAAAATAACAAGGCTAATACATTCGAATGTACCAGCCTGTAATAATATTGATATCAGCAATATTTTAACTGTGATTAGTTAATCAAATTCAATTTCTAAACCATCATCAAAATCCACACCATCCATAAGCAGTTCAAAGAGAAACTCCACTGGTTCAAGTAATATATCGAATATAACATCAACGACTTCAAAAACTATATTAAGGCAAAAAAGGGCTGCAAATAGGATGATTAAAATTGTTAAAATTTTCATGGTAAATTCCTCGTTAGGTTAGGTAATGCTGCATTTCTTAGTATGAAAGCATCATAAGCGAAGCTCCTTTTACCAGAGGTGAATTCACTGTTCATTTTCAGTTCACGCAAACACACCTGTCAATTAACTATTCAATAACAGCCGGCTAAGATAGTGGATAGGATTGTTTTCCTGTATTTTTAATGCCGCTTAGCACTATGGTTATGCTATCCCTAGATTTCTTCAATTAACAAAACGGAGCCGTCAGTAACGTATTCACGTCTTTCTGGCATTATATTTTCTTTTTCAGGAATCACCTTTTTGGTTTTCCAGTCATCTTGAGATATTTCTATCGAATGTTGTAATTGATTACGTTCTTTATCAACTTGCGGATCGGTATCATGCAGCATAGTTAACAGACCTCGATAGTGAGACAACTTTAAGCCGTCATCATAACTTAATGCTCCCACCCAGATATCTTGTCCAGATTGTTTAGACTGCCCGGCGTGCCACCAGCGGATATGACTACGGCTGGTTAATGTCCCCTCTAACTGCCACGCTTGCCATTGGGATTGCCCATTCCAGTATAAGTCAGAGATAGGCGGCATATCCTGCTGTAATAGATCTAGGTAATCTGAAAATGAGATGCTGTCTCTACTGAAGGTTTTGTTACGCTTCCAGCCTAGTTCTGTCATCAGCTCATCAGGTTTATTCCCGACTAACAGCACGTTTATTGCCTGTGCTGGATAAATATTAGACCGACCTGGGTATGCACTATAATCTATTTCGTTAAGCGATAAAGGCACGGTTGCGATCACCGGCTTCACCCGATTATCTTTAATAAAAAAATGGTAATAATTAAGCGTTAGCAGCCCAATAACAAACACTGCAAAAGTTTTCGACCGCAAATAACCTGCTTTTTTGCTTCGCAGGCAGTAGTAAAAGACACAAGCTAAAGC
>JABXKR010000329.1 GCA_013619145.1 Psychromonas sp.
ATATTTAACAATAGGACTTACCTATTGTGGAAAAGCGGAAAAGTTCCCTATTTACAGCGGAAATACGGAATAAGCGGTATACAGACAGTGTTGTTTTTGCAATAACTAAATGGTTTACGTTAAGATAATAAACTCATCATCTTTAATGGCTGCTTTCTATTGAATAATTACAAGTTACTACCAGCCCTAATTTCAATACTACAAACACGAAATCTAACTGAAACTGCTAGAGATTTAAACGTGACTCAATCGGCAATGAGCAAAACGTTAAATCAAATCCGTCTGGCATTTCATGACCAGATTGTTATCCGCGAGGGTAAACAGTTTGTACTCACGGAGCGGGGGGAACAACTAAAACGGGAACTGCCAGCTCTAATATTACAGTTAGACAATCTATATCTGCCTAATTCGATGGAGGCAAGTCGTTGCCAGCGAAAATTTACCTTTGCATCAAGCGATTATGTGGCCCAAGCCATTCTGCCGTCGATTACCCGCAATTTGGAACTTGAAGCTCCTAACGCCAGCATCGAATACCTGCTGTGGCAGAAAGAACAGTTGACAGAATTGGCGGATCATCCACTTGATCTCGTGTCGACCATGAGCAAATTAATACCTGAAAATTTACACGGTAAAATGATGGCTGAAGATCAGCTTGTGGCTGTTTTTCGCTCAGCTCATTCTCAATCCGGCTGCGATATCTCAGTCAGCAGTTATTGCAATGCCCGGCATATTTTAATCAGCGGAGGAGGAGATAAAGACAGCTCCGTTGATACCGCCCTTTCCTCTATCGGCAAGCAAAGAAACATATTTGCTACTGTGCCTTTTTTCCAATCGGCCATTGAACTGCTACTGCAAACCGACACCATATTAACCATACCGCTGCATATCGCTGCGGATTTTGCTCAACGTTATGATCTACAAATCAGAGAGTTACCAATTGCGATTAAACCGCAGCATTATTATCTGCTCTGGCATGCCAAGCATCATCACAATCCCGAACATAAATGGTTTCGCGAGTTATGTTATCCCCTGCTTAAAGAACATCTTGAGGTAACGATCAAGCAAGGCATGAAATTACTTCATGCTAACAAGTAGAAATGTCAATTTCCGCTCATGCATCATGTCCGTTAAGATAAGCACTCTTTGTTAATGCTGATTATTTAAAGGAGAATAAAATGGAATTAACAGCATGGCTCTCCCTTGCTTCAATTTGTTTAATGGGCGCAATGAGCCCTGGCCCCAGCCTTATTGTTGTTTTAAAGCACACAGTTTCCGGAGGCCGAATTAACGGCGTATTAACCGGCCTTGCTCATGGAATCGGCGTTGCAATGTATGCCATATTGACCGTTATCGGCTTGGCGATAATCATTGAATCAACACCATGGCTATTTAACCTAATTAAATACGCAGGTGTTATTTTGCTAGTATGGTTAGCTTACAAAGCATTAACCAGCAAATCATCACTTGCTAAAATAATCCATCAGGGAACAAAAGTGACAATGCGGGAAAGTTTTTGGGAAGGCTTGATGATAGCTTTTCTTAATCCCAAACTGGCCGTATTTTTCTTAGCGCTATTTAGTCAGTTTGTCGAAGCGCAGGCCAGTTGGCAGCAAAATGTAATTATGGTCGGTACAGTTAGCGGGATAGATACCCTGTGGTATTGCCTTGTTGCGATCGTCTTATCGCATTCGGTCATATTGACTAAATTAAGAGATAACGCCCATATCGTCGAAAAAACCACTGGGATTGCCCTCCTGGCTGTTGCTGCTCGTATCGCATTTTAGACAGTAACTACACAGTTCGCGTTAAAATATTGTGTTTTGCTTAAGAGAGTAAAACACAATATTCCATATCATTATCTAACTAACCCAAACGGTAGCTGTCCGGAAATTTGCTATTAACTCGGCACCTTACAATGCAAAGCCTATGATTCTGCGGTTCGCTATACCTTAGTGAACTGAGGAATTACACCTCAAATCATTTAACTATTTATCCCGATACACTGAAAATCCCCTTTTATCAGCCCCGGAACTTATGTTCAATAATATATCCAATCACCTTTAGAGTTTACTTAGCGTGCTAACTAATATATATTAGTTAGCACGCTAAGTAATAAGGAGATCCATATGGTTGATGATATTAAAGTATTACGAGAACTCTCGCTTGCCGAGCAACTGGGCCGTCTTGCCCGTTTATGGCGCACTGCGGCAGATAAAGAACTGGCACCGCTTGCATTAACATATTCACGCTGGACTGCGTTATGGAAGCTGAAATCCCTGAACGATAATGTCAGTCAAAAAACACTCGCCGATGCACTTGAAATTGAATTAGCGTCCCTGATGCGGACTCTTAAACAGTTAGAAGAACAAGGCCTGATTGTCCGTCACTGCAGCGACAAAGATAAGCGCGTGCGCATTGTCAGCCTTACCGCTCAGGGCAGCGCAGTTATCAGCAAAATTGAAGCCCATATTATGCAGGTTCGCCGCGACTTATTAGCCGGCATTGATGAGGCAGAACTTGCACAATTTAAAAATATTATCGAAAAAATAGCACGCAACGCATTACACAGATTAAGTGATACAGAAGCACAGTAAGAGAGAAATCAATATGACACCAGAACAAAAATTCAACCGCTGGATAAAGCTTTCAATGACCATCTTTGTGATGATTTTTGCTTATTTTATCTTAGCCGATTTAAAAATGCCGCTTACTCAACAGGCGATGGCAGCCAGATCTGTCACTAAAGTTGCACCTCAACTCAATGGGCACATTACCGCGATTAAGGTTAAAAACAACCAGCGGGTTTCTAAAGGCGATCTACTATTTTACATTGATCCTGCGCCCTATCAGCTCGCGGTAGAAAAAGCGCAGCTGAACCTGGAACAGACCCGTAAAAGTAACCGACAGCTGGATGCATCATTAGCAGCAGCTGAGGCCGAGGTGAAAGCAAGCAGTATTCTCACCGAACAGAAACTGCGCTATGCAGATCGTGTTGATTTTCTGAACAGCCGTCATCAGGTATCACAACAGCAAAAAGATGACGCACAAAGTGCGGCAACGGCGTCTCAGGCAAACTTACTTGCAGCTAAAGCAAGGTTAAAAGAACTGCAGGTACGCAGAGGTGAACTTAATGAACAAAATGTTAATCTTCGCATTGCGCAAAACCAGCTTGAGCAGCAGGAATTAAACTTATCCTATACCCAGGTTAAAGCGGAGCAGGACGGTATTGTCACTAACCTGCAGCTTAAAGCCGGTGCCTATGCGACCGCAGGCAAACCGCTGCTGGCTCTGGTTTCCACAGAAATAGATATCATTGCTGATTTCCGGGAGAAGAGCTCACGCAACGCTTCAGCCGGCAACCGTGCATTAGTTGCCTTTGATGGTGATCCGGGTCACCTCTACCCCGCTTATATTGCGGGTATGGATGCAGGGATCAGCGCAGGTCAGTTTGACGCCAACGGCAGCCTGGCAACACCGACGAAATCGAACCGATGGGTACGGGATGCGCAGCGCATGCGTTTGCACCTGACACTGGATGCTGACTATCCGAATGCCTTACCTTCAGGCGCGCGGGCAACGGTGCAGCTGCTGCCTGACAATCCTATTTTTTCCCTGCTTGCAAGCATGCAGATTAGTCTGCTGAGCTATTTACATTACATCTATTAAGGAGCTGATATGAAATTATGGCATCACTCCTTATCTGAAAATGATATTCGCCAGTGCCTGCGCATCACGACGGGCGCGACACTGGGCTTTATTCTCTGTAAAATTTTCAACTGGAACTACGGCGTATTTTTTACCGTGACGCCGATACTGCTGCTGGGAATGATACCGAAAATGAGTGCCCACGCCGCACGGCAATGTATCGCCGCGGCTGTTATCTGCGGTTTGGAAGTCGGTATTTTAGGCGGTTTTTTCGGCAGCCATCCGGTACCGATGCTGATCATTACTTTTTTCCTGTTTCTTTATAAATTCGCCTGCATGTCAAAAGGCAGTTTATTTTTATTCGGTGCACAAAGCGTACTTAGCTTGAGTATTATGCTGAATTTTGCCAGCTATCCGGAAACGGATCTCAATGAACTTATTTTTAATAATATCGGTGCAAGTATACTAAGCGTGAGCATCGCATTCTTAATGACAGCACTGTTCCCGGATGCCGAGGCAAGAGCGAAACATCCGGCTCAAACTAAGCAGCCAAACAGAATGCGCCATGAATCACTAATGGGTGCATCCGTTGCTGTATTATCGTTTCTGCTGTTTCAGATCTTTGACTTAAGCGATTCAATGTCTGCACAGGCAACAACCCTGCTGCTTTTATTTCCTATGCATTGGAACGGCGCATTAGGCTACGCAAGAAAACGAGCAATGGGCACATTATTAGGTGTCGTTATCGGTTTAGCCAGTCAGCTGTTTTTATACAACTGGTCGGGAGAGTTAGTCTTAGTGATCCCGCTGCTGTGGATAGGTTTGATGCTGCTTAGCTATGCCCACGTTAAAGAAGGCGGCGGTTCCGGGGTCGGATTTGCGGCGCTCACCACCTTAGGAATACTATTCGGGCAGTATCTTGCGCCTGATAATGATCTGGTATTCAGTGCCCTGTATCGAATCAGCAGTATCCTGTTTGCCATTGTCGCGACTCTACTGGCTTGTTATCTGGTCCACCGCTTACTCAATAGTTTCGCGGCAACCCGCTTCGGTCAATGACAAACTGTTCTTGTCGCCTGCCCCTTACCTCAACTTATGCATTACACTTGATTAATTGCTTTATATATCCACTAAAACATTCAGCACATCCAGGAGAAATATATGCACAAACTCAGCCTAACTTATTTTGATATCGCAGGTGGTCGCGCCGAGCCGGCCAGACTTGCCATGCAGATCGGCAATATCTCATTCAAAGATATTCGCTTTCCTTTTGCTCAATTTGCACAGGTAAGAAAAAACACCCCGTTAAGTCAGGTACCGGTACTGACAATTGACGGCAGACAAGTAACCCAGTGCAACAGTATAAACCGTTTCGTTGGCAAATTAGCCGGGCTATACCCGGAAGATAATGTGCAGGCACTACTGTGCGATGAAATCATGGACGCTCTGGAAGATGTCACCAACCTGCTGCGGCCCACTTTTAATTTACAAGGCGAAGCGATGCAAAGCGCCCGAAAGGCTTTATCTGAAGGGCCAATAACACAATACCTGACATGGCTGCAAACTCAACTGCAGCAAAACGGTGGCACTTATTTTGCCGATAACCGTCTTAGCATTGCTGATTTAAAGGTTTTCGTGTGGATTCGCACGCTCAATTCAGGATTTTTGGATCATATCCCCACCACCTTGGTTGAAAGCGTAGCTCCAAAGCTTAATGAACATATGCAGCGAAAAGAGCAAACGCAAGACCTGATCCCATAGATTCGAGCAGATTCTCCTTAGTTTTATAAAAGTGTTGCTCTGATTTTGCTTAACATTTTATTAAACAGAAAATTCCATATTCCCACAAACACATCCATCAATAATTTATATCTCAATTTGCAACAAAACATAAAATCCAATATTTACAAACTGATATAATCAGTAAATAATTCAACGAGTTATTTTATCAAACTAGAAAGTCAAAAATCAGGAGTATCATGTGAAGATAAAAAACATTTTTACCAAAGGCTTAAGCGCAATTGCCGGATCAGCGCTTCTACTTGGGATGACAGCTTGTTCCAGTGATACCGAGCTGGCTAATGATAACTGCGCACAAGTGGCCGGCACCTGGATAACAGAGGAAGTTGTCGATGACACGCAATGCGGCGGCCAGGGAAGAACGGAAAACCATCTTTACACTGTCAGTCAGAATAACTGTCAGGTATCGATAGCTGAAAATGGCGCTGTCGGAGAGATAATAGGCTCAAAAATTCACTGGCCCGCTTACTCTTTTCAAATTAATGGCGGCACCGCTGATATTTCTCAAGCAACAAGTAGGCATCAAGGCAACAAATTCGAGAATATGGAGCAGTGGACTTGGAGTAACGAAGATATGGAATGCTCAGGAACAACCGCAACGACGGGATATATCGCCTCAAAAATCATCACAACAACGGAGAATCTGGAAAAAACGCTCGACGGCAAATGGACAGGAAAATGGGCTAACAATAAAATAGAATCTGTGAAAATCATAGAAATCAATAAACAAAATGTGCTGTTCACCTATTACTGGGCGGCCGATCCTTCTATTGATAAAGCCGCGGGCTCAGCACTTATCAGAGGAGATCGTCAAGCCGGAGAAACGCTTGCATTTACATGGGAAATCGCAGACGGCGGCAAGCTTTCTTTTTCCCTGAACGATGATCACGACATACTCAATGTAACGTATGAGAATGGAACTATTTACGGAACGACCGCAATGGTTAAAGATAACAGTATTGCTAAAAAATACAGTTCAATGCTCTCCCCTAAAGATGGCGCTTTTGAACATATCTTTTCTGTGCAGGCTGCCAATGCTAAAGAGGTCTATCTTGCAGGTGAGATGACCAGCTGGCAAAGCAATGTCCTGAAGATGAAAAAAGGAGCTGACGGCGTTTGGTTTCTCCCCCTGTATCTGGAGCAAGGGGCTTGGCAATACAAGTTCGTTATTGATGGAGAGTGGACTTATGACAAAGCCAACCCAGCCACCACTGACGATGGATTTGAAGGCTATAACTCAATTATTGTGTTAGGTGAAGAGAATAGCGACGCTAAGCTTACTGTCGACATCCCTCACGGCAGTGTAGAAAAAATCAATATACAAAGCAAAGCGTTAGGGACAAACAGTGCGTTTATGATTTATCTTCCACCCGGATACTCGCAAAACGCTGTAAAAAGCTACCCGGTTTTATTTTTGCTGCACGGTTACGGAAATAATGAAGGACAGTGGACCCGAGACGGTAAAATCCAAAATTTTATGGACAACTATCTCCATAAAGGCTGGATTCAGCCTTTCATCGTCGTTATGCCTTTCGGTGATACAAGCATGTATGTTGGAGAGTATGAAACACATATCATGAAAGAAGTGATGGGTTATGTGGACACGAATTACCGGGTGAAAACAGGTAAAGCTTCCACGGCTATTTCCGGAATGTCGATGGGAGGATTTGGCGCTTTTTATTTAGCCCACCGTCATCAAGATGTCTTCGGACTAGCGGCTCCTCTTAGCGGCTTTTTCAATATGAGTTTATATCCCGAGCTAGGCGCAGATGGAAAAATTACCATGGATTCTGAACTGCATTTCTACTGTGGTAAAGATGACACCATCAGTTTTGCTTCTAACGAAAAGTTAGTAAAAAAATTAAAAGAAAACGGTGTTAACTTCACTTATCAAACGGCAGCCGGCGGACACACTTGGCGCTATTGGAACGGCATCAGTAAGGACTTCCTAAAAGTTGTCTCTGATTACTTCAATAAGTCCTGAGTACTGGAGGAGTTTCTGCAT
>JABXKR010000157.1 GCA_013619145.1 Psychromonas sp.
AACACTAATCCCAATGCACCAGTAATAGGCAATCATTCTCTTTTCTGGAGTTTCAGTTCAGGTGATCAAGTATTACAGAACTTTGCAGGTGTTCTGATTAAAAGCGTACGCACTTCGGATATGGTGTTTCGTTTAGGCGGTGATGAATTTGCTATTATTCTGCAGCCAGGGGGGCAAATTTCGGTTAATATCGTGATTAACCGCTTGCATACGGAAATCAAGAACAACGCTTTTTTAAGTGAGTTAAATTTTTCCAGCAGTGTTGGTTTTAGCCATTGGGAGATGGGGCGAAGTGCTAACGAACTGTTTTCAACCGCAGATCAAAACTTATACACGAATAAAGCTTCAAGCAAAATAGAGCGTTAAAAAATCACAGTGATTTTATACCCATGATACTTGAAGATGCAGATTCCAGCATCTTGAAGAGGTTTGGGTATAAAACAGCAGTAAGCTCTACGACGGTTTTATTGCAGTAAAAAAATTGACGGAGAGGTGATAGCTGCACTACTTCAATGGCTTTAATAATTGCTTAATCGCACTCATTAAACTGGCAAACACAATCAGCATCGCCAGTATGGGCACAACAAACCACATTCCAATATGCAAGCTAGGCTCTAACTTAAAGCCCAATTTCATTAAACTAAACACAATGCCCTCTGCAGCGACTACGGCAACAAAACCCGCAGCGATTGCCATTACACCATATTCACTCCATAACGTTTTGCTGATAAGCTTTCTACTTGCCCCTAACGTTCGATAAAGTGTGATTTCACGCTGCCGTTGCTTCAAGCTCAAGCGCAATAGTGTGAAAATCAATAATACGCCACTTATCACTCCAAGCCCGGCCAATACAGTTAACGACCAGGTTATCTGCTTCAATATGGTTTGAACTTTCCCACCCATAATTCGAAAGTCCAATAAGCTCACAGTTGGGTAATCTCGCCCCAGCTGATTCAGTATGGGGATTTGCTGTTCGGCAATACGAAAACTTACAAGCCAAGTGGCAGGCAACGCCGCAATCACATCTGGCGTGAAAATAAAGTAAAAGTTAGGTTTCATACTTTGCCATTGTACTGCTCGAATCGAATTAACGACCGCACTAAAGTTCTGACTATTAACAGAGAAACTTAAGCTGTCTCCCACTTCAATGTCAAGATCCTGCGCCACACTTTGTTCTACAGAAACAGCATTAGTTTGTGTCCATTCACCAGCACGAACCTCATTATGAATTGGCAGTCGATCTGCCCAGGTAAAGTTAATTTCACGATGCAGAACATGTACCCTTTGCTGCTCTTTAGAGAGTGAGCTTTTGAGATTCAGACCATTAATTTCCGTCAATCGACCACGAATAATCGGATAAGCTTGCGATCTTTCAATATTGTTTTTATCCAATTTTTGTAGATATTCCTGCTGCTGCGCAGGGGCAATATTGATAGCAAAGACATTCGCGGCATCTGGTGGTAATGTCTGTTGCCAATCTCCCAATAAGTCCGTACGTACCAGCCAGATAACAGCAAGCAGCATCAATGAACCGGATAATGCAGCCAACTGCATTATGCTTCTATTCGAAGAGCGTTTAATACGACTTAGTGCAAGGGTCATCGCAGGCTCCCATTTGGATTGACTAAGCAAATTCAGTAAACCATAACTGCTGTTCGCCAGCACTAAAAACAACAAGATTAGACCGATAAATACCATCCACACCAAAGCATTATTTCCATAGAAAAGTAAAAAAGCCACAGCAGGCACAGCAATCAGCCACAACCCTTTTTTCGGCGAGGTCGGCACTTGATCCTGCAGCACCGCAATGGCTGACGTATCTAATAATCTAATTAACGGAATGCCTAGTGCAGGCAAACCAATCAGCAATGCGACCGAAGCTGCAAATACAAAAGGCTGCCAACCGTAACTTGGTAATTGCTCAGGTAAAATACCCGTCAGGGGTAAACGCAACAGTAGCTCTAACCCGAGGCCAAGCAATGATCCTAACAATAAAGCTGTAGCAAACATTAAAACAACTTGTCCCAATAACCATCTAAGTAACCAGCGCTTACTCGCCCCCATGCTTTTTAGCATCGCCACCGTATTTGCCCGACCGCTGGCATAATGCTGGCATGTAAGCACTAAGGTCACTGACGCCATTAATATCACCATCAAAATAGTTAACGATAAATACTGCTTAGCTTTGAGAATTAAATCCGCAGTTCTACCTTGATTATCTTCACTGATCCAACCTTGTGAAGCTTGCAGCTTATAACCGCCCTGCAGCTGATTTAATGCGTTATTTTCACCTTTAAAAAAAGTTCGATATTGAACTCGACTGCCTAATTGAATAGCACCGGTTTTATGCAAATCAGATTGATGAATAAACACACTGGGCATGGTTCTAAAAGGGTTAAAAGTCAGTTCGGGTTGCGATTCAATTTTTCCCGAAACCATTAATTCTGCATCGCCAATGGCAATCAGATCACCAATGCGCACCTCCAATAATGAAAACAGACGGTCTGCAAGCCATAACTCTCCCGGCTGCACCGATGATCTGATCTGTGCATCCTGCCCCACTAAAATCAAATCACCGCGTAATGGATAACTACTTTCGACAGCCTTAGCATTGACTAACTGCATCTTGTTGTCGCTAAATGCCATGGTCTGGAAGCGAGTTTGAGCAGAAAAAGTTAACCCTAGATTGCGCGCATCAGACAGTAACAATTCGGGTATTGGATTGGCTGAACGGAAGACCAAATCGGCGGCCATCATCGAACGACCTTGAGCTGTCATCAGCTTTTCAACTCGAATAGCCAATGCCGATAACGCAACGACACAAGCAATAATCAAAATAAGCGCAGCCATCACAGGCCAAAGTTGACCTTGCCAGATCTCGCGCAAACTCCAACGCAAGACCATTTTATTGCCTGAAGAGGTTTTTACATTTTTCATTACAGCTCCTGCAGTTGACCTGCATGGATAGCCAGTGTGCGATCACATCGTTTAGCGAGCATTGCATCATGGGTAATCAATACTAATGTAGTGTCATGATTACGGTTCATTGCAAATAACAGTTCAATAATATTTTCTGCGGTTTTTTGATCCAGATTTCCGGTCGGTTCATCAGCAAATAATATTTTGGGCTGTGTCATAAACGCCCGCGCTAATGCCACACGTTGCTGCTCTCCACCTGATAATTGCGCAGGCAGATGCGTTTCACGCCCAGCGAGCCCCACAGACTGTAACAGCTGCTTAGCTTTGTCGATATCCTCCCCGTCTCCTCGTAAAATAGCAGGCAAGATAACGTTTTCTAATGCTGTGAGTGATGGGATCAATAAGAAACTTTGGAAAACAAAACCAATGGATTCACTGCGTATTTTTGCCCGCTGCTCATCATCCAACTGCGACAATGGCCGACCTAACAGCTCAATCTCACCTTTGCTTGGAATATCGAGTCCTGCTAATAGTGTCATTAAGGTTGATTTACCCGCACCAGATGTGCCAATAATAGCGACAGTCTCACATGAAAAAACTTCAAATGAGATATCATTTAAAATGGCTATCTCAGCTTCATTTGCAATGACTGATTTACTTACCGATCTTGCTTTAATAATAGGTAATGACATGACAAAAATTTTCCCCTTGCTATTTATTCTGCTATTTTCAGCACAAGCAAACAGTGCAACGCTTGTTATTCTCGGTGACAGTTTAAGTGCGGGTTATCGCATGCCCATAGAGCAGAGCTGGCCATCTTTGTTAAGTGAGCAGCTTAACCTGCTTGATAAACCAACCACAGTGGTTAACGGCAGTATTTCAGGCGATACCACAGGCAACGGTTTAGCACGTTTACCTGCGCTACTGGCACAACATAAACCCAGCACAGTATTAATTGAATTAGGTGCAAATGATGGTTTACGTGGTTTTTCACCAGCAGGGATCATGGCTAATATTGAACAGATGATCACCTTGATTAAGGCGCAAAATGCGCAAGTGATTTTGATGCAAATCCATGTTCCACCTAACTATGGAAAACGATACACTCAAGCCTTTAGCTCACTTTATCCTGAATTGAGTAAAAAAAGTGACGTTCCATTGATCCCCTTTTTTCTAGATCATCTGATCCTAAAACAACAATGGCTAATGAAAGACGGCTTGCACCCAACGCCACAAGCTCAACCTTGGATTGCACAGTTTATGGCAAAAGAGTTAGCGCCATATCTGAAAGAGTAGTACAGGATTTGAAAGAGTAGTACAGGACTTGAAAGAGTAGTACAGGACTTGAAAGAGTAGTACAGGACTTGAAAGAGTAGTACAGGATTTGAAAGAGTAGTACAGGACTTGAAAGAGTAGTACAGGATTCGAAAGAGTAGTACAGGATTTGAAAGAGTAGTACAGGATTTGAAAGAGTAGTACAGGACTTAAAAGAGTAGTACAGGACTTGAAAGAGTAGTACAGGATTCGAAAGAGTAGTACAGGATTAAGCAAATGAGATGCGTAAATTACACGACGGTGCTTCACTTGCTAAAGTTTGACACTGCCATAAACCAACGGCCAATCTCAGCTCACCATTTATCAAAATAAACGGCACCAAATCACGTAACCAGGGCGGAACATGGTATTCATGTAATAATTTTTTAATACTGCGGGAGCCTGTTCGACCAATTGGCTTGCAGGTTAATTGAGCCGGCAACTGCTGGCGAAAACAGATTTCAATTTTTGAATTTTCTTGGAATTTCAGCACTTCACTTAAGTTATCTTCGCCTTCAATATGATTGAAAAATAACTTTACCCGTCCATCCGCTAAACTTATTTTTTTTTCACCTTGCCAGACAATTGACTCACAGCAGTCTGCTGCGATATCTCGATCCCTTAGCAGGTAAATATGCTGGCGGTAGCGACGGATAGAATAACCTTTAAACTGCATAACGGGTAAAGCGTCATTTTTTGCTAAGACAACATCGGTCCAAATGGTTTGTAATTGTATCGCAGACGGGTAATCCAGCTCATTTTCTTTAAACCAAAAACGTAAAACATTATTGCGACGCCCGCTGCTTATTTTTTTTAATTGCTCAAAATTTAAAGCTTGCTGATTTAAAAAACAAAACACAGCAGTGCTGAAATCCTGTGCGGCTATTTCGTCTAAAATCTGTTGCTGTTCCTGACAAATAGTTGCGGTGCGAGCCACCGATTTACTGATGCCGGGCCAACGCATTTTTAATAATGGTGAAATAGTATGACGGATGAAATTTCGATCAAAAACTTGATCGTCATTACTTTCATCTTCAATCCAATCTAATTGAAACAGAGCTGCGTAGTCCTCTAACTGTGCCCGAGAGCAGTTTAATAATGGCCGGATTAAATAACCCGACTTAAGCTTCTGCTTGTGACGGATGCCCTGCAGCCCAGTATTACCAGAGCCTCTTTTTAATGCTAACAATACCGTTTCCAGCTGATCGTCTTGATGGTGGGCAGTAACTAAATAGCTATTGGCAGATAATCTTTCTCTTAAACAGGCATAACGTTTTTCTCTGGCAAGAGCTTCAAGGCTAGTACGGGTTTGTTTGTTTAGATGCACCCTTGAGCAGGTAAAATCAATGACTAAATTAGCGCATAAATCATGGCAGAAATCACTCCAGCTCTGCGCATTTTTACTTAGCCCATGATTAATATGATGAGCGCTAAGGGTTAAATTCGGCTCTATTTCGCGTAATCTGGCGAAAAGATGCAACAGCACAACGGAATCTAAACCGCCACTTAAGGCGATATGATAATCAATATTGTCAGTTACAGGTGCAGATAACAGCTGCTTGGCGAATTCTTCTAACAAATCATCTTGTCGCATAAAATCACAAACCTTGCGAGACTAAAGTCTCACCTCCAATAAAATTAACTGACATGATCAAAGTGTAAGCTAACATTTTCTTCACCCACGAGACGCTCCAATGAAAACAATAGATCATCAGAGGGTGTTACCGACCAAGCGCGCCCTAATGACAGCTCTGTTTGTGCTTGTTGATTTTTATATTCGATAAAAACAGGACACAAACCACCCTTTGCCGGTTGTAAAGCCTCATTTAACTGTGTTTGAAAATCAGCGCCTATTTGCAGGAAATTTACTTTTAAACGTAATTTTGATGCAAAGCGTTCACGCGCCTGATCAATACTCATCACTTCACGGGCATTCATTTTTAAGCCGCCGTTAAAGAAATCTTCACTCACTTGACCTTGTAACACCACAACACTATCTGTCACCAACAGTTCTTCATATTGATCCAGCAGATCTGCAAATACAGTAATATCCATACGCGAGCTTTTATCATCAAGGGTAATAATCCCCATACGTTTACCCGCTTTAGTAACCATTACGCGCATGCTTAAAATAAGCCCTGCGACGCGGCTGTTTTGACCGCGACGGTTAGCGATAAGATCCACCAGTTTAGTACAATGAAAAGCTCGAATATGTGACTCATACTGGTTGATAGGGTGCCCTGTTAGATATAACCCAAGCGTCTCTTTTTCACCGGCTAACCACTGTTTTTCCGGCCATTCCGGCACCGATGCAAACTTATTGGCTATCTCTTCACTGTCAGTGGTCAACACACCAAACAGATCGCTTTGTCCGAATGATTCAGCTTTTTTATGCTGCACAGCTGATTGCAGTGCATTCGGTAGCGTTTCCATTAAAGCGGCACGATGAGGCCCAAGCTTATCTAACGCACCGGCTAAAATCAGCTTTTCTAAGATACGTTTGTTACAACGCTTAAGATCAATACGGTTACAAAAATCAAAAAGATCTTTAAACTTGCCACCCGCTTCACGCGCTTCAATAATCGCATCAACAGGGCCTTCGCCCACCCCTTTCACCGCACCAATACCGTAAACAATGCGCAGATCCGGATCAACGTTAAATTTGAATAAACCTTCGTTGACATCAGGGGGACCAAGATCTAATCCCATACTTTGACACTCTGCCACCAAAATAACGATTTTCTCGGTATTATCCATATCCGCAGACATAACCGCGGCCATAAAATAGGATGGGTAGAAGGTTTTCATCCACAGCGTTTGATATGAAACGAGTGCATAAGCTGCTGAGTGTGATTTATTAAAACCGTAACCAGCGAATTTTTCTACCAAGTCGAAGATCTTCATGGCCAGTTCGCCATCAACCCCATTGGCAATCGCGCCCTCTTCAAAGGTAGCGCGCTGTTTTGCCATCTCTTCCGGCTTTTTCTTACCCATAGCACGACGTAACATATCCGCGCCACCCAGTGTATAGCCGGATAAGACCTGAGCAATCTGCATTACCTGTTCTTGGTATAAAATAATGCCGTAGGTTGGTGATAAGATCTCTTTTAATGATTCATGCTGCCAGGTTGCATCAGGGTAGGAAACTTCCTCTCGACCATGTTTACGCTCGATAAAGTTATCTACCATGCCGGACTGCAATGGTCCGGGACGAAACAGCGCAACCAGTGCGATCATATCTTCAAAAGAGTCAGGTTGTAATCGGCGGATCAGGTCTTTCATACCGCGCGACTCTAACTGGAATACTGCCGTAGTTTCATAGCGTTTTAATAACTCAAAGCAAGCCGGCTCTGTAAGATCTATTTTTTCGATAAAAATTGGCTCTTCACCGCGCGTTTTTTTATGCGCGTTAGCCATATCAATTGCCCACTGAATAATGGTCAGTGTACGTAAACCCAAAAAGTCGAATTTAACCAAACCCGCAGTTTCAACATCATTTTTATCAAACTGAGTAACCGGGTTTTTACCCTCATCATCACAATAAAGCGGCGCAAAATCGGTAATCGTTGTTGGTGAAATAACCACACCACCAGCATGTTTACCGGCATTACGTATTGTGCCTTCAAGTGTGCGGCACATATCAATTAAATCTCGTACCTCTTCACTACCGTCATAACGCTCTTGTAACCTAGGCTCTTCTTCAAATGCTTTTGTAAGCGTCATGCCCGGTGTCGGCGGCACCAATTTGGAGATACCGTCAACAAAACCATAAGGATGGCCAAGCACACGTCCGACATCACGAATAACCGCTTTGGCGGCCATAGTACCGAAAGTGATAATCTGCGAAACGGCATCACGGCCATAAAGCTCGGCAACGTGATCTATTACTTCATCACGTCTATCCATGCAGAAGTCGATATCAAAATCGGGCATAGAGACACGTTCAGGATTCAAGAATCGTTCGAATAGTAGTTCCAATTCAAGGGGATCAAGATCGGTAATTTTTAGTGCATACGCAACCAATGATCCCGCACCACTGCCTCGACCCGGTCCAACAGGAATATAATTATCCTTACTCCACTGGATAAACTCCATTACGATTAAGAAGTAACCCGGGAAACCCATGGTATTAATCACGTCTAATTCAATCTGCAGACGTTCATCATAGGGTTTACGGATCTCAGCAAAATCAGGTGAATTTTTATCAAAAAGAAATTCTAAACGTGCCTCTAGCCCCTTGCGGGAAACCTCACAGAAGAAATCATTAATCGACATATCGCCAGTCGGAAAATCAGGTAGAAAATATTCGCCTAAACGTAATGTGACATTACAGCGCTTGGCAATTTCGACACTATTTTCAAGTGCTTCTGGGATATCTGAAAAGAGCTCACACATCTCCTCTGAACTGCGTAGATATTGCTCGGGACTGTAATCTTTATGACGGCGATCATCACCTAATGTATAACCCTGGTTAATACAAACACGGATTTCGTGAGCGTCATACAACTCTTGATCAGCAAAAACAACCTGGTTAGTGGCAACCACCGGCAGTTTAAATTTTTCAGCCCAGGCAAGCGCAAAATGCAGGTAAGTTTCTTCTCCAGCTCGATTGGTACGAATTAGTTCAAGGTAATAACGCTGCGGAAAATATTGTGTATAAAAGTCAGTAATCTGCTCAGCAAGTTCATGATTGCCTTTTAATAATGCTTTACCAAGATCCCCCTCTTTTGCGCCAGAGAGTAAAATAACACCTTGATTATGTTCAACCAACCACGCTTGATCAATAATGGCACGGCCAGCCACATGACCACGTAAATAGGCTTTCGAAATTAACTCAGTAACGTTTTTATAACCAACATCATCCATTGCCAATGCGGTAATTCGAAATTGTTCACCTTCAAGCAGTTCACTTTGTACCCAAAAATCAGCTCCGACAATCGGTTTGATACCCGCAGCATGAGCGGCGCCGTAAAACTTAACCAAGCCGCAAAAATTGGTTTGATCGGTTATCGCCAATGCAGGCATATTCATAGCGGCTGTTTTAGCAACTAACGGTTTTACCTTAGTTAAGCCATCCACCATAGAAAAATCACTATGGACCCTTAAATGGATAAATTTTGGTTGCAGTGTCGATATTGCAGTGCTTTGTGTTTCAGACATAGGTTCTCAATTAATAATGCTGAGTGCTTTAATGCTTTGTATCAATTTACTTTATAAAATGCCAAGTGCTTTTTTTACAGGTTTAAAGCTTTTGCGATGCTCAGGAATAACGCCAAACTTCTCTATAGCTGCAAAATGCGCTAATTGATGAGGATAACCTTAGCATGCACTTAGTATATCCTTAGTAAGCATGCACAGGGCCAATAGCTCTATATATTACAGCAAACCAAGTACTTTTTTTACAGGTTTAAAGCTTTTGCGATGCTCAGAAATAACGCCAAACTTCTCTATAGCTGCAAAATGCGCTATTGATGGGGATAACCTTAGCATGCCAAAATATAGAGAGTGGCAATAGCTCTATATATTACAACAAACCAAGTGCTTTTTTTACGGGTTTAAAGCTTTTGCGATACTCAGGAATAACGCCAAACTTCTCTAAAGCTTCAAAATGCGCTATTGATGGGGATAACTTTAGCATGCCAAAATATAGAAAGTGGCAATATCCCTATATCTTACAACAAACCAAGTGCTTTTTTTACGGGTTTAAAGCTTTTGCGATACTCAGGAATAACGCCAAACTTCTCTAAAGCTTCAAAATGCGCCTTGGTAGGATAGCCTTTATGTTTAGCAAAACCATATTCCGGATAACGAATATCCAGCTCAACCATTTCACGATCGCGTGTTACTTTAGCAATTATTGATGCTGCACTTATCTCTGCAACACGCAGATCACCTTTCACGATCGCTTCACTCGGCATATTCAATTTCGGGCAGCGATTACCATCAATAAATACAAATTCAGGCTGAATACTTAGCTGCTCAACCGCACGTTGCATCGCCAACATGGTTGCATGCAGGATATTAAGCTGATCAATTTCATCAGGACTGGCACGACCAACTGCAATACACAGTGCTTTTTCCTGTATCTGCTCAAATAACGACTGCAGTTTCTTTTCAGTTAATTTTTTAGAGTCAGTTAAACCTTCAATCGGATTATTGGCATCTAAAATAACAGCTGCGGTAACAACATCCCCGACCAGTGGGCCACGGCCGACCTCATCGACACCTGCAATTACATTAAAGTCGGGATAAACAACATCGGGAAAATCGGTTTTTAACTTGCTCATATAACTCTCTATTAACGTTTAGCGCTTTTCTAATAAATTCACAACAGCTTGGGCAGCCTGCGAGTCTGCATCGCATTTTATTAATTGATGTAACTCAGTGAAAGTCTTAATCATATCGCTATTGTCTTGCCCTAATAAACTATTCAATTCAGCAACAATATTTTCCACCGTACAATCGTGTTGACTTAACTCTTTAACCACTTCTTTATCTGCAATTAAGTTAGGCAATGATGTGTATTTTATATTAGTCATCGCTTTAGCTATCACATAGGTTATTGGTTTCACACGATAAGCAACCACCATAGGTGCTTTGGCAAGCATAGCTTCAAGAGCTGCTGTACCGGACGCAAGTAATACTGTGTCGGCAGATTGTAAAACGGCGCTTGCTTGACCATCAAAAACAGTTAAGGGTAAATCAGGTGCATATTGTTTTTGCAGGAGTAAAAACTGCTTTTTACGTGCCGCATTAACCATAGGTACAATAAATTTAAGCTGCGGATATTGTTTGCTAATAATAGCTGCAGACTGTAAAAATATCGGCCCTAACAGTTCCACTTCTGCTTTACGGCTACCGGGCAAAATTGCTAACAATTTATCTTGCTCTGCCAGTCCCAATTTTTGCCGCGCGATATTTTTCTCCGGAAGTAACGGCAACTGATCTGCAAGCGTATGACCGACAAACTGACAGGGCACCTTAAACTTATCATAAAATGCTTTTTCAAAAGGTAAAAATGCTAAAACCAAATCGGTCGCTTTGGCTATTTTATGAATACGCCACTGTTTCCAAGCCCATACTGAAGGACTGACATAATGAATTGTTTTTATATTTTGTTGTTTTAATTTCAATTCAACCGTTAGATTAAAATCCGGCGCATCAATGCCAATAAAAATATCGGGAGGATTAGCGATAAAATGTTTAATAATAGATTTACGAATACGCAAAATGCTAGGTAATTTTCCTAGTACTTCTACAAAGCCCATTACTGACAAGGCTTCAAGCGGATGTAACGCTTTACAGCCCTGCGCTATCATTTTCGGCCCTGCAATACCTTCAAAAACAGCATCAGGATAATGTTCTTTTAATGCCTTAATTAAACCTTCACCTAAAATATCACCGGAAGCTTCACCTGCAATTAACCCAATTCGTAGTGGTTTATTCATAATCTTTTCTTATTCGATGTTTAAAAAAAAAGACTCAAATGAGCCTTTTTCTAATAATATATATTACCCAGGATCTTAACGCACAATGCCGCGACTGTCTTCACAGATAAAGTCATATAAGATTTGCAGTTCAGGGCAGGCTTCTAATTTCTCGGCAATTTCCAGTTTTGCTTGTTCAAGAGTATTACCTTGACGGCAGATAGCTTTATAGGCACGCTTGATTTCCATAATAGCAGCACTACTGAAACCACGACGTTTTAAACCAACCGAGTTAATACCTTGCGCTTTTGCATAATTACCGGTCGCCATAAAATAAGGCGGGATATCTTTATTTACCGCAGAGCATCCGCCAATCATGGCAAATTCACCAACACGTGTGAATTGATGCAGTGCAGAAAGACCACCAATAATCACGTTATTAGCCAGCTTAGTATGACCAGCCAATGTTGCATTATTTGATAAAATAATATTATCACCAAGGATACAATCATGGGCTACATGCACATAAGCCATCAGTAAATTATTATTACCAATACGGGTTGTGCCTTGATCCTGTGCCGTACCACGATGGATAGTACAGCTTTCACGAAACACATTATTGTCGCCGATTTCTAAAAATGTTTCTTCACCATCATATTTTAGATCTTGGCAATCTTCACCGACAGAGGCAAATTGAAAAATCTTATTGCCTTTACCCATTTTAGTCGGGCCTTTGATAACAACATGCGGTGCAATCCAGCAATTATCACCAATTTCAACTCGATCACCAATAATAGTATATGGACCAATTTCTACATTTTTACCGATTATGGCGTTTTCATGCACAATTGCAGTTGGATGAATTCTTGCTGTTGAATTTGTCATTAGATCTCTCTTCTTGCACACATGATCATCGCCTGACAAACAACTTCACCGTCAACTTTTGCCACACATTCAAATTTACCCATGCCGCGACGATCTTTCAAATAGATAACATGCAGGTTTAAAATATCACCAGGAACAACAGGCTTGCGAAAACGCACCTTATCGATAGAGGCTAAAAAATACAGCTCATTTTCAGCAGGTTTGCCGTAAGTTGCAAATGCTAATACACCCGTTGCCTGTGCTAATGCTTCAACAATCATTACACCGGGAAATACCGGAGTACCAGGAAAATGTCCTTGAAACTGCGGTTCATTAAAAGAAATGTTTTTGACACCATGCAGTGTTTTACCAGGAACATAATCTAATACACGATCCACTAATAAAAACGGGTAGCGATGCGGCAAAAGATCCATGATCTCTTTAATATCCAGTGAATTTAATTCATTACTCACGATCTGTTCCTTTATTTAATCTTTAAGTTGTTTTTCAAGTTCTTTAACACGTTTAAATAAATCATCAATTTTTAACGTATATGCGGTTGTTTTGCGCCATGCTCTATTTTTTTGTGCAGGTACACCTGATGAATAAACCCCAGCTTCATTAATACTGCGCATCACCATGCTGTCGCCGGTAATAACCACATTATCGGCAATATTCAAATGGCCATTCATCGCAACCGAGCCGCCGAGTATACAGCTTTTACCAATTTTTGTACTGCCGGCAACATTTGAACCGCCGGCGATTGCCGTATGAGCGCCGATCGACACATTGTGAGCAATCTGACACTGATTATCAATTTTAACACCATCTGCAATGACTGTATTTGATAATGCACCGCGGTCAATGGTTGTTGAGGAGCCAATTTCAACATCATCCCCAATCAAAACCTGACCTATCTGAGGAATTTTAACCCAGGTACCTTGATAAGGTGCATTGCCAAAACCATCAGAGCCAATCACACTGTTTGCATGGATAATACAACGTTTACCAAGTTGACAGTTATGATAAACGGTTACATTCGGGTAAATTTTACTCTGTTCACCAATTTGTGAATTTAAACCTATCACCACATTGGCAGAAATTTGACAGTTATCGCCAATTTTAACGCCGGCCTCGATCACAACATTAGCGGCAATCGCTACGTTTTCACCAATTTCCGCCGTTTCATGGATCACAGCAGAGGCAGCAATACCAGCTGCTAAATTCGGTGTTGTATCAAATAGGCGAGCTAATAATGCATAACCCACATAAGGGGTATCCATAAACAGGGCATTACCTTGATACTCTTCCTTTAAAGCTGTAGGCAGTACAATTGCACTCGCCTTACATTCATCAAGTTTGCTTAACAACTTCTTATCAGAGACAAAAGTAATATCTCCTTGATTAGCTTGATCAAACGTTGCCAGGCGATCTATAAGCTGTTCAGCATCGCCACCAAGTTGCGCGTTTAATAACTTAGCTAACTGTGCCAAATTGTATGTCATTTTTTAGAACCTACTTTTTGCTGATTTCTTTAATAACAACATCAGAAATATCAAGTTCAGGTTTAGAAAAAACAATCTGCTCTCCATTTAAAATAAGATCGTAGCCATCTTTCAAAGCGACTGCATTAATAACTTCACGTACCTGAATTAATGCTTTTTGTTGTTCTTCACCTTGACGGCGACGATTATCTTCTTCAAATGCTTTACGTTTTAATTTGTACTCAGATAGTTTAACTTCAGCTTTACGTTTTAAGCTGGTTACTTCATTCGCCGCCATCATTTCGGCGTCACGTTCAAGTGTGGCTTCTATCTTAGTTATCTCTTTTTCCAGAACCTGCAGGTCCTCATAACGTCCTTTGAATTCATTTTCTAACTTCTTCATGGTTTTTTCACGTTGCGGTGATTGTTTCATAATTTTAGAAGGGAAAACTACGCCAATTTTTTGCGTTTCCTGCGCAGCGTTTGCTGTTGATACTGAAACCATTGCAACTGCTAATGTAACTACTTTAAAAAAGCTTTTCATTTTGTAACTCCGTAATATAAAAAAGATAATAAGATAAAAAAGTAGCTAAACATATTAATCTATCAGTATGCGATTTAGCTAGTTATTATCATATTTGTAAATAAATAATTAGAATGTTTCACCAATATTGAATGAGAATACTTCAGTTCTATCTCCTTCATACTCTTTTAGAGGCACTGCGAGTGTGAAAATTAAAGGTCCCATCGGCGATATCCAAGTGATTTGCGTCCCCAACGAAGCACGTATTCTGCCTGGTTTTGAATAATCTCCAAAATAATCGCAATTATATGAACAACTCATTTGACTATACTTATCATAATCAAATTCTGTATCCCAAACTTCGCCTGCATCGATAAATATGCTACTGCGAACTTGTCTTGTATAGGCTTCATCTAAAAACGGAACCGGGAAAATCAACTCACCGCTAATAGTGTATTTAGCGTTACCACCAACGGCACTATCCGTTAAAGCCAGAGTGCTATTACCGCCATCAGTTCCAACATACATAGCACGAGGGCCTACGGTATTACTTGAGAAACCGCGTAAAGTTCGGTAGCCACCTGCATAGTAATTTTCAAAGAAAGGTAATATTTGATCATTACCTTCAAATTGTCCGTAACCATTTCCGTATCCGGCAGATGCTCTTATTAATGTTGTCCAATCACCGTCATCAGAAAGACGCTGGTAATTACTAAAGTCAAAATTGACTTTAAAATATTGTAAATCTGAACCGGGTATGGTCATTTTAGTCCAAAAGGAGTGTTTCATACCTTGAGTCGCTAACTGTCCTTTATCAAGATTATTTCGTGTCCACTTTAAAGAAACATCAAAATTTTGAAAATTAACAGCACCGTCAGAATCTAACTGTGAAGCGTAAATATCCCAGAATTGTCTTAATTGCTCATAGGATTTCAGTTGTGAAATGCCATTATTTTCCCAACCAAAACTTAAACCTAAGCGGTTAAGTTCGTCCACAGGAAATCCTGCATTTAATCGAGCACCGTAAGTGGTATTGGTGTAGTCGACAATATTCGCTTCACCCGCCTCAAATTTATCATAAAAGATTCGACCACCGCCACTAACTCCATCTTTGGTAAGATAAGGAGTAGTGTAATTGACATTTGCACTTAAGCTATATTGGTTTGTTTTTGCTTCAAAGCCAACTTTATCACCTGAACCCAGGAAGTTATTTTGCTGCACACCAGCAGTTAAACTTAATCCTGATTCAGTACCGAAACCAACACCCGCATTAAATGAACCAGATGCTTGTTCTTCAACATTAACATTAACATCAACTAAATCATCACTCACTCTTTCGGTATTTATATCAACCTTAGAGAAGAAACCTAAACGATTTAAACGTGCTTTTGAGGTTTCAATACTTTCGCTAGATAACCAGCCACCTTCCATTTGACGCATCTCGCGACGCAAGACTACATCTTTGGTAGTGGTATTACCTGATATATTGATATGACGGACATATCCTCGCTGACCTGGTTCAACAGAAAAATTAACCACTACACTATTGGTTGCATCATCAATTTCAGGGTAGGTTGTTATTTCCGGGTAGGCATAACCTAAACGGCCGAAGTATTTACGAATACTTTGCTCTGTAAATGCCACATCTGATGCCGCATAAACATCACCGTTTGAAAAAGGGACTAATGAAGCTATTTCAGCATCATTATCTAACAGGTCACCAATAAATTTCACATCAGAAACTTTATATACTGCACCTTCATCAAGATTAACGGTTACATAAACACCTTTTTTATTGGGGGTTAATGAAACTTGAGTGTCCTCAATCTGAAAACGAATATAACCACGATCTAAATAATAACTTTTGATTACCTCTAAATCACCGGCAAGTTTTTGTTTTTGATAGTTATCATCAGCAAAAAAATCCCACCAACCACCAGAATCACTCAGTGTTAAGCGCTTTAACAGCTGCTGATCAGAAAAAACAGTATTACCGACAATATTTATCTGCTCAATTTTAGCAGACAGACCTTCGCGGAAAACAAACTGAAGGGAGACGCGATTACGTGGCAGAGTGGTGACAATTGTTTCAACTTGAGCACTGTACTTACCGACACTATGATAAAAGTCTTCCAGACTTTTTCCAATACCAGTAAGCGTTGTTCTGTCTAATGTTTCACCGACTTGTATCTGCGATGATTTCAACGAGTCAAAGATCTGTTCTTCTGTTAATTTATCATTACCAACCAATTCCACATTACTGATCGTTGGACGCTCTTTAACTTTAAAGATTAAAATATCACCTTCTCTAAATAACTCGATCGATTCAAAGTGACTACTTGCATAAAGCTTTTTCAGTGCTTTTGACAATTCATAATCATCAATAACATCCCCTTCGCGAATAGGCAGGCTTAATAAGGCAGCCCCTAAAGTAACACGCTGTAAACCATCAAACTGCAAATCAGAAATTGTAAATTTCTCTGCAGCAGAAAACAGAGGGAAACAGCTGCCAATTATTAGTGCAGAGGTAAGTAGGTATTTCTTGATCATTTTATTCGTTAATCCTTTACAACACTTATATTGTGTTTTTTATTTAGCCCGCTAAGTGCCGTTTTTTCTGATATAACCACAAATTCTAACACTATGGCCAAACTGAAAGCGATTAAAATACAATTATTCATTTAACAAGGTACGGAGTTTATAAAGTTATAAATACACTTTCAACACAATGATTTATCAACTACTAAATCACTGCAATCTATAATAAATCAAAATCATTAAGTATGGCGACGGTCATTAAGGTCATTAAAATAGCCCCGCCGATCCTAAACCCTATCTCTTGAATTTTCTCTGGAATAGGTTTTCCAGCTATCAGCTCCGCAAAGTAATAAAGCAGATGTCCTCCATCTAATACCGGTAATGGGATTAAATTCATCAAACCTAAATTAACACTAATTAAAGCTAAAAAGCCCAAAAAGTATTCAATGCCATAACCAGCACTCATTCCTGCACCTTTGGCAATAGAAACAGGGCCGCTTAAATTGGTAACAGAAATATCACCTATCACCAACTTTATTAACGTATCAAAAGTCAGCTTAGTTAACTGCCCTGTTTTTTCAACGCCTTTAATAAAGGCGTTTAATGGAGAAAACTGCAATTTTACAAGATATTCTTCCGGATACGGATCAACTACAGGCGATACTCCGATATATCCTTGTATAGAATCAGACTGTAGCTTTCTTGCCTCGGGTGTCAACTCAACAGTTGTGACTATTGTGCCTCTTTCAATTTCAAGTTTCAGCGCCTGGTTAGCATTTTTCTGGATCAGTTCAACAAATTCCTGCCAATTGCTTAATTTAACACCATCAATCGCACGTAACTTATCACCAATCTGCAGCCCTGCTCTATCACCAGCACCACCTTTTACTATATTTTCCACTTGCAAGTGGACATCAGGTGTATAAGGAAGCAGGCCTAAACTGCTTATAATTGACTCTTTTTTTGGATCAAATACCCAATTCAGCAATGAGACCTTAAAAGTTTTTGTTGGTTCAAAGCTATGACTATTTTTATCAGCAGTTAATGGCGTAATAGTGATATTAAACTCATTTTCACCAATTTGACTGATCAATGCCAGATTAAGGGCTTCCCAATCTCCAATCTGTTGCTCATTAATAGCGGTCACTTGAAAAGGAGTATCACTTTTAATAATGCTCAGAGGCGTATCAGCAAGCGTCTCTTGAATAATCGGTTTTGCACTATTAATACCAATCATATACATAAAAAAGAACGCAATAATTGCCAATAAAAAATTAGCAATTGGTCCGGCAGCTACGATAGCAATACGCTGCCAAACTGTTTTTTTATCAAAAGCGTACTGCTCATCTTCAGGTAATAAGCACTCTGCGCGCCCATCCAGCATTTTTACATAACCACCCAGTGGAAAGGCCGCAATTGCAAACTCAGTGCCCTGTTGATCTGTGCGTTTAAAAAGGACTTTACCAAAACCAATTGAAAAACGATGTACTTTTACACCACAACGTCTGGCCACCCAAAAGTGACCATATTCATGGATCGCAACCAGAATACTAAGTGCGATAATAAATGAGCCTAAATTCCATAAAGCACTTAACATAAAAGATCTCGTTTAATTATTTTGTGTGCGGCCTCTTTAGCCTCAATGTCGATTGCTAACAGATGTTCAATCGAGTTAATCTGCTGAGTCTCGCTACTGTTTAATACACGCTCGGTAAGCTGTGAAATTTGAGTGAATTTTATCTGTTTATTTAAAAACGCTGCAACTGCCACTTCATTTACCGCATTTAAGGTGGTGGTTGCTTGTTGCCCTTGATAACAGGCATCAATCGCTAATTTCAAACAGGGATAACGATTAAAGTCAGGCTCTAAAAAGTTAAAGTTAACACCAGAGAAAAAGTCTAAAGGAGCCGCGCCACTATTGATACGCAGCCCTCCCCCCATCACATGAGCAATAGGAATACGCATATCCGGATTACCCATTTGTGCAATCACACTGCCATCTTTATATTGCACCATTGAATGAATAACAGACTGAGGATGAATAACCACTTGTAACTGATCGACAGAGGCGTTAAACAACCAACGCGCTTCAATATACTCAAGCCCTTTATTCATCATGGTTGCTGAATCTATCGATATTTTTTGTCCCATTGACCAATTAGGGTGTTTAACTGCTTGAGCCGGCGTTATCAGCGAAAATTCGCTTAACGGTTTTTCTAAAAAGGGGCCACCCGATCCCGTCAGCAATATCTTTGCTACGCCTTGACCTTGCAGATCACAAGCACCAAGACTGTTTTGCAGATTTGTCGATAAAGCCTGGTATATCGCATTATGTTCACTATCAACTGTTCTTTATTGGCAAGAAAAATCTCTTTGCCCGCATTTACAGCTGCTAATGTTGTTTTTAAGCCCGCACCACCAACAATGGCAGCCATCACACTATCAACATCGCAGCTTGCTAATAATTGCAGTAACTGTGCTTCGTTATCAAGCACCTGACAAGGTGAGTTTGCCTGTTTGAGTAACTCAGCTAAACGCAAGCGAGCATGTTTTTCACTCATGGAGACATATAAGGGAGAGAACTCCTGGCACAGCAAAAACATTTTATCAACGCTAGCAGAGGCTGCTAATAAAGTAATTTTGTATAAATCAGGGTTAGCGCGACAAACACTCAGCGTACTTGCCCCTATTGACCCTGTGGCGCCTAAAATGGCTAATTTTTTCATCTTTTAATTAAGCCAAATCAGATATAGAACGGCAAAAACAGGTACAGCAGCCGTTAAACTATCGATGCGATCTAAAATACCACCATGGCCCGGTAATAAATTGCCACTATCTTTAAGTCCCGCCTCGCGTTTGAAAATACTTTCGCTAAGATCACCCAACGCAGAAACAATATTAGTGACAAAAGCTGCGATAAAGAAGAAGACCATCTTTTCTGCTGGAATAACAAAAAAAACACTGGCAATAAATGCCACAACCATTGAACTCATCATTCCACCTAGAAAACCTTCGATGGTTTTACCAGGACTAACATTGGCTGCTAATTTATGTTTACCAAACTTTTTACCACAAAAATATGCGCCGGTATCCGCGGCCCATACTAATAAAAACACAAACATTAATAACTCAGCACCATAATAAAAATCATGATCAATATTCACTGAGCGTAATAACACCATGCCCCAGAAAAAAGGGATCAATGTAAATAAACCAAACAGGCTTTTAATTATTTTATTATCTTTCCAAATAGATGCTGTTTTTGGGTAAGTGACTACCATCACTAGGGACAAACACCACCACGCAGCAGCAAGGGTTAAACCATTTGTGAGAAGAGGATTGACCGTACCGTTTAACCAGATCTGTTCAACTGGTATAAATAGCAATGTCGCACCGAGTAGCAAAGCAAATAGATAAAGCACTAAACTCGAAGGTTTTTTACTGACAAATCCGCCCCATTCTTTACTTGCTAATAAAAAGACAGCCGCACAAAACAGCATAAAGAATTTAAGTGGTAGGAAGAAAACACCTGCAATTGCGAGTGGTGCTAAAATCAAGGCGGTTATAATTCGTTGTTTCACAGAGGTATCCTGTTAAATTCGGTTGTAATTTTCAATTTGACTCAGATTTTGTCAAACTAACTTGCTCACTTGTTTGTCCAAAGCGACGTTCTTTACCTGAAAACATGTCGAGTGCACTTTGGAAAGTCAAAGCATCAAAGTCCGGCCACAATACATCTGTAAAGTACAGTTCGGAATAAGCAAGTTGCCATAATAAAAAGTTACTTATACGGTGTTCGCCACCAGTACGGATCATTAAATCCACAGCCGGAAGTTTATGCAATGTAATTGCTCGGCTTAGTAATTCTTCATCGATATCATCTGCATCCAACTCGCCTGTTGCAACTAATTTTGCTAATTTTTTCGTCGCCTGAGTTATATCCCAACGCCCGCCATAATTAGCGGCAACATTAAGCACTAAGCCGGTATTATCCTTGGTTACCTTCTCAGCTTCAAAGACCTTTTTTTGTAAACGTTCACTGAAACCAGTTAGTTCGCCAATAATCTTTAATTTAATATTGTGCTTCTGTAATTTTTTCAGTTCGCTACCAAGCACAGTAAAAAACAGCTCCATCAACATATTGACTTCTTTTTCTGGTCGTTGCCAGTTTTCACTGCTAAAAGCAAAGATAGTTAACGCCTGAATATTGTTTTCGCTGGCAAAAGCAATCGCTTTACGTAAAGATTTAACACCATGTTTATGACCAAAAACACGATGTTTACCTTTAGCTTCAGCCCAACGCCCGTTGCCATCCATAATAATGGCAACATGCTTGGGAATTTTTACTTGTTGATTTAACGTTGTCACATATAGCCTTAATAAATAGAACTAACGGCAATACTATTAATTAACGTACCCGCTAATCAGGTACGTTAATTTTAATGTTATTAAACTTCTAATAACTCTTTCTCTTTTACAGCCAGAACATCATCAATCTGTTTAATAAACTCATTAGTGATTTTTTGAACATTTTCTTCACCAACACGTTGCTCATCTTCACTGATATCTTTATCTTTCTCTAATGCTTTAAGATCGTTATTTGCATCACGGCGGATATTACGAATCGCAATACGGCTATTCTCAGCTTCACCACGAACGACTTTAATCAAATCTTTACGACGCTCTTCTGTTAATGGTGGTAATGGAATACGAATTACCGTACCCGCAGACATAGGATTTAAACCAAGGTTTGAACCCATAATCGCTTTTTCTACCGCTTGAATCAGTGATGCATCAAAAACAGTTACCGTAAGTGTACGAGAGTCTTCAGTTGAAACATTACCCACTTGACGAAGTGGAGTATTGCTTCCGTAATATGGCACCATAATGCCGTCTAATAAACTTGGGTGTGCACGGCCAGTACGAACTTTTGCAAGTTGCCCCTTGAATGATTCAAGACTTTTACCCATACGCGTTTGTGCGTCAATTTTCACTTCATTAATCATAACAATTCTCTTAATTTAAATTTTTAAGTTTTTAAGTTTTTATTAGTTTATTTTACATCTGCACAGTGTGTGATTGTTGTACCTTCAGTATCACCTAATACTACACGACTTAATGCGCCTGGTTTATTCATGTTAAAGACTCGAATAGGTAAACTGTGATCTCGTGCCAGGGTAAATGCAGCTAAATCCATCACTTGCAGCTCTTTTTCTAATACTACCTGGTAATCAATCTCAGTGTATAATTTCGCATCCGGATTTTTAACTGGATCTGCATCATAAACACCATCAACTTTAGTACCTTTTAACACAGCATCTGCTTCAATCTCAATACCACGTAAACAAGCAGCAGAATCCGTTGTAAAGAACGGGTTGCCCGTACCTGCAGCAAAAATAACAACCGTACCAAGTTTAAGGTACTTGATAGCTTCCGCCCAGTTGTAGTCATCACAAACGCCATTTAGCGGGATAGCTGACATTAAACGAGAATTTACATGTGCACGATGCAGTGCATCACGCATTGCCAGACCATTCATCACAGTTGCCAGCATGCCCATATGATCACCGACAACACGGTTCATGCCAGCTTCGGCAAGACCTGCACCACGGAAAATATTGCCGCCACCGATAACTAAACCTACCTGAACACCCGCTTCAATTAAAGATTTAATTTCAAGTGCCATACGATCCAGTACTTTGGGGTCGATACCAAAACCTTCTTCACCGACTAAGGCTTCACCACTTAATTTTAATAAAATACGACGATATGCAGATTTAGGATTTGTGCTCATAATGTTCTTTCCTCAAAGTGGACGTAATAGCGATTGCATTAATAAATTTTCTGCTTTTTAAAGCAATTTATTAGTGAAATAGCTATATTTTTAATGTAAAAGAACCGCAGTCGTAGCCGCGGTTCTTTTTAACAATAAACGCTAGCTTATTGTTTATAAAGCAGATTGCAAATTACTGACCAGCAGCAGCTAGTGTCGCAGCAACTTCAGCAGCAAAATCTTCTTCTTTCTTCTCGATACCTTCACCCACTTCTAAGCGGATGAATGTTTCAACGTCAGCACCAGCATCTTTAAGAAGCTTAGCCACTTTCATAGAAGGATCTTTAACAAATGCTTGACCAGTAAGACTCACTTTATCTTTAGCAAGATCCGCATCACCACCTTTAAGTACAGAAACAACACCAATTTTGCCGCTGTGTACATATGCGCCTAGGTTTTCACCTTCAACGATTTGCAGACGACGAATAGAGATGTTTTCACCGATTTTAGCAACAAGAGTCGCACGTGCGTCTTCAACAGTTGTTTCATCGTATGCTAATGCACTTAATGCTTCTACTGAATCAACTTTGTTTGCCAGCGCAATATCTGCAACTTTATTAGCAAACGCTAGGAAGCTTTTATCCATTGCTACGAAGTCTGTTTCACAGTTAACTTCAGCAATAAGCGCAACAGCACCTGCAGTTTTAGCTAAGATCACGCCTTCAGCAGCAACACGGCCCGCTTTTTTAGCGGCTTTAATTGCGCCAGATTTACGCATGTTTTCAATTGCAAGCTCGATGTCACCATCTGCTTCAACTAATGCTTTTTTACAATCCATCATACCCGCAGCTGTGCGGTCACGAAGTTCTTTAACTTGCTTAGCTGTAATAGCCATTGTCGAATTCCTATTTTAAATCTATAAAAAAGGGGTCCTAAAGACCCCTGATAACCAACCATTGATTGGCTAATAAGAGCTTCTAAATATTAGAAGAGCTTATTTTTCAGCTGTTTCTTCAACAAAACCGTCTGCTTCTGCTGCAACTACAACATCTTGCTCACGACCTTCTTTAACAGTCAGAGCAGCTGCTTCTAAGTACAGTTTGATAGCACGGATAGCATCATCATTACCAGGAACAACGAAATCGATGTTATCTGGGCATGAGTTAGTATCAACAATAGCGATAACAGGAATACCTAGGTTATTCGCTTCTTTGATTGCAATGTGCTCGTGATCTGCATCGATTACGAAGATTACATCAGGGATACCGCCCATGTTTTTGATACCACCAAGCGTTTTGTCAAGTTTGATTAACTCACGAGAACGCATAAGCGCTTCTTTTTTAGTTAACTTGTCAAAAGTACCGTCTTGGCTTTGAACTTCAAGGTCTTTCAAACGCTTGATCGATTGACGAACTGTTTTCCAGTTAGTCAACATACCACCTAACCAACGGTGATCAACGTAGAATTGATCACAGCTAATCGCTGCTTCTTTAACCGCTTCAGAAGCTGCACGTTTAGTACCAACAAATAAAACTTTACCTTTTTTAGCCGCTTTCGCTTCTAAAAAGTTAAGTGCTTTGTTGAACATTGGAACAGTTTGCTCAAGGTTAATGATATGAACTTTATTACGAGCACCGAAAATGAAAGGTTTCATTTTTGGGTTCCAGTAACGAGTTTGGTGACCGAAGTGTACGCCAGCTTGTAGCATATCGCGCATTGATACATTTGCCATTAGAATTTCCTCTTAAGGGGTTAGGCCTCCACACATCCCATACACTCGACCCAATACTCAAATAATGAATAACAGGCACCCCGAGTTACGTGTCGATGCGTGTGTGTTATGTAATTACGTCTTTATATTTAACCTTTCAACACGTGAATAATTAAATAAAAAAAACCTAATAAGTTAAGTGAGATTTACCACAACAAATTGAAGCAATAATCTCGCGGCGTTTTATATCACATTTATCTATTCAACTCAATAATCGTCGAGTAAAACTTATCTCTGTATTTTGCATTTAGGAGATATTAATAATTAAAGTAGCTAATAGCTTTGAATTATTGCATTCAACCTCTATTACAGACGTTGAAAAGGGGGAAATGGAGTCTCTAATTGTAATAACCTCAAGCCTCCAGTATACGAATAGATATAGCAGCCGCTGCGATTGTCTGCGCCTAACTTATCAAAACGCAAGACTTGCCCCTGATGACGCTACAGTGAAGGTGGTTAGTTACTTAAAAAAAACAGAAAGCAGGGAATTTCTCGTTCCCACGCTCTGCGTGGTAATGTAAATACCGCATCGATTATTTTAAGCTTTCGCTTGTGGCGCTTGGTTTGACTTTCATTGTTGGGGTTTCGCCCTGTCGGTTTCTCAACGTCTAGTCGCCGACAAGGCGGAACTCCAAAAATGAAAGTTACAGAAAACGCTCACAAGCGAAGGCTTACAAATAACCAATACGGCATCCACATTAGCAATATAGCGTGTAAACGAGACAAAAAATAACACGTTATGACAAGGTGCGGATGCCCCGTCCAGTGAGCATTACCGGGAAAATCCACAGTATCAGGAGGGGTTATTTTTCATAAACTTAACTAGCGTGCTAACGCTTAATTCTTTATAGTTAACCTTTATATTTATCAGTAACAATTAAAGAGAAGAAATAGATGGCAGCAATCATTAAAACGGCAGATGAAATCGAGAAAATGCGCATTGCAGGACAAATGGCTGCAGATGTACTGACGATGATCGAACCTTTTATCCAAAAAGGGGTGACTACCAATGAGTTAAACCAGCGCTGTCATGACATGATTGTTAACGAACAACAGGCGATTCCAGCACCACTTAATTACCACGGTTTCCCGAAATCAATCTGTACCTCCCTTAATTACGTTGTCTGTCATGGTATTCCAAATGATAAAGCACTTAAAGATGGTGATATTATCAATGTTGATATCACTGTAATTAAAGATGGTTATCACGGTGATACTTCAAAAATGTTTATGGTTGGTAAGCCTTCTATTTTAGCCGAACGTTTAACCCGCATCGCACAAGAATGTTTATATATCGGTATTAACTTAGTTAAACCGGGGGCTAGATTAGGTGATTTAGGGGCCGCTATCCAAAAACATGCCGAAAAAAACAACTACTCAGTGGTACGCGAATATTGTGGTCATGGTATCGGCGCGGGCTTCCATGAAGAACCACAGGTTTTACATTACGGTAAAGCCGGCACGGGTGAAATTTTAAAAGTCGGGCAATGTTTTACCATAGAGCCGATGATCAATGCAGGAAAGAAAACCTGTAAAGTACTAACAGATGAGTGGACGGTAGTTACCAAAGATAAAAAACTATCTGCACAATGGGAACATACTTTACTGGTCACTGAAACGGGCTGTGAAATTTTAACACTTCGCCCGGAAGAGACTATCGAACGTTTTATCACTCACGACTAAAAAAGTAAGCCTCTATCGACCAAAAATAGAGGCTTAACTCCTGCGCAACTTAATAACCTGCTCCGAGGTGAAAATGGATTTTGAAACACTCTCTCCGCTGAATATTCCCGAAGATAATCTCACTCTGCCCTTTCTCAAAAAAAATCTGCAGCAGTTTCAACAGTGGCAAATTGAAAACTTTAAAGCGCGACAAGAGATCAATGAATTAGTGAGTTGTCGTGCGCATTATATTGATGAGTTGTTAACACGTTTATGGCAACACTTTGGGCTTAACGAAAGTTATGAGTTAAGTCTAATCGCAGTAGGTGGTTATGGTCGAGGTGAATTACACCCAAAATCAGATATCGATATTCTGATCCTTTGCCAACAAAATATCCTCCCTGAAGATGAAACAAATATTAGCGCTTTTATTACTCTACTTTGGGATCTTAAACTCGATATTGGTCATAGTGTACGTACCCTGCACGACTGCTTTGAGCAGGGCAAAGCTGATATCACCATCGCCACCAGTATGATTGAAGCACGTTGTATTTCAGGTAATAAACAAAACTTCGCAAAACTCTTAGAAGTGATTGACTCAAAAGAGTTCTGGCCATCAGATCAGTTTTTCCTGGTAAAACGAGAAGAGCAGATAAATCGCCACAGAAACTGCCGGGGAGATGGTTACAGCCTGGAACCGGATCTTAAAAACGGATCAGGTGGAATGCGTGATCTTCAAACTATCGCCTGGATTTCTAAACGTCATTTTGCTGCACACAGTTTGTTAGAGCTAACCAGTTATAACTATATTACCCAAGCTGAATATCGGGAGTTAGTTGATTGCCAGGCACAACTTTGGACAATCCGCTTTGCACTGCACACGGTAACCAACCGTCCGGATAACCGCCTTTTATTTGACTTTCAAAATGAAGTAGCTGAACTGTTAGGTTATAAAGGCCAGGGTAACCAGGCCATTGAGCAGATGATGAAAACGTTTTATCAGACCATTCATCGCGTTAAAGAGCTCAACGAGATGTTACTGCAGTATTTTGATCAGGCCATTCTCGGTAATATTGCACAGCATATTGAAAGTATTGATGACCATTTTCAGCTTCGAGATAATATGATCGAGCTAAAAACATCAGGTTTGTTTAATGAACAGCCGGAATCGATGTTAGAGCTGTTTTTACATATTGCTAAAGATCCCCGTATTAAGGGTATCTACTCACCAACCCTGCGTGAATTGCGCGAAGCACGACGCTGTTTAACGTACTGGTTACAAAACATCCCGGAATGCCGGGATACCTTTTTAACCATTATCAAACATCCTAGAGGCATGGGACTTGCTTTTACTTTAATGCATGAATATGGCGTATTAGGCGCCTATATTCCGCAATGGAGCCGCATTATCGGACAGATGCAGTTTGATCTGTTCCACGCCTATACTGTTGATGAACATAGCCACAAACTGATTAAAAATATTTACAACTACCCCAATACAAAAGAACTGCACCCGCTTGCACATGAAATTTACCGTTATTTAGAAAAAACTGAACTGCTCTTTTTAGCCGCTATTTTTCACGATATTGCTAAAGGGCAAAAAGGCGATCACTCTACACTTGGTGCTATTGATGCACTGGAGTTTTGTGAACTACACGGTTTCAGTCGTCATGAAGGTAAATTTGTCGCATGGTTAGTCAAGCATCATCTCACTATGTCAGTCACCGCACAGCGTCGAGATATCAGCGACCCGCGCGTGATTATTGAATTTGCACATTTAGTGCGTGATGAAAAACATTTAAACTTCCTGTTTTGCTTAACCGTTGCCGATATTTGTGCAACCAACGAAGAGACATGGAACAGCTGGAAAGGCACACTGTTACGTGATTTATATTACAGCACCCTGAAAATGTTGCGCCGCGGATTAGAAAACCCGCCCGATATTCGCGATCGTATTCGCGACAGGCAACACAAAACTCTGGGACTGCTACGTGAACAGGGGATTACAGAAAAACAAGTTAAGCCACTCTGGAAACGCTTTAAACTTAACTATTTTTTCCGTTACAACTCGGCACAAATTGCCTGGCACACAGTTAACTTATTAAAACATCAAGACCATAGCCAACCTATGGTGTTAATCAGTGACCAAAATGCACGTGGAGCGACCGAAGTTTTTGTTTACCACAAAGATATGCCTGCGCTATTTTCATCCGTGGTCACGGAAATTGATAATAAAAGGCTCAGTGTGCATGATGCAAAAATTCTCTCAAGTCGTGATGATTTCTCACTCAGTACCTTTACAGTATTAGAGCAAGATGGCGAGCATATTGATCCCGATAAAATTCAGCGTTTAAAACAGGCCATTGAAATGGCGCTGTTGGCACCTGAAAAAGTTAATACACAACAGACCCGTTTAGCCCGTGTTAAACGTCAGTTTAAATTTGAACCTGAAGTGACATTTTTAGCAACGCGCCGTAAACATACGCAAATTGAGGTAGTGGCCTTTGATGCGCCGGGTATTCTCGCTAATATCGGTGAAGTATTCCGCTGCAGTGGTTTGATGCTTGATACCGCCAAAATATCCACCATTGGTGAGCGCGCAGAAGATCTGTTTATTGTGTCAACCGCAGAAGGAAATGCATTAACAGAGCAGCAGGAAGAGAACTTAAAAGCGAATTTAATCAGCGAACTAAGTCCGGAAAAATAAATTTAGGGGCTGATGCCCCTTATTTTTTTTGAAAGCAGAACTACTGTGTAAATACCACAAAATCATGGCTTAAAACGCTTAATGTTACTTTATCTCCCACTTTAAACTGCATGCAGTCCCCAAAGTGATTACTCTGTTTTATCCGGTAATCATTGTTCTGATAGCTCACCGTTATTTGCTGGTACGCCCCTAAAAAATCCACCTGTTTAACTGTGCCTAAACCATTAACAGCCGTTTCTATTGCTATCTGCTCCGGGCGTAATAACAGATTTAACGCTTTACCGGTTTCGAATTCAATAAGCGTATTACTGGTTAATAAACCAAGATCCGACTGATAACTGTATTTATCCTTTACGCACACTTTCAGGTAGTTACTCTGCCCCATAAAGTCTGCAACATACTTAGATTTAGGGTGGCTATACAGGTTTTGTGCACTGCCAATTTGTACTATTTTACCCGCTTGCATCAGGGCTATTTTATCAGCAAAAGCAAACCCCTCCTCTTTTGAATGAGTGACAAACAGTGCACTCATCGAACGCACCTTGAGCAGCTCTCTAATCTCATGAATTAACTGAAAGCGGACATGATGATCCAAATTAGAAAAAGGCTCATCTAATAACATTAAATCGGGCTGATAGGCTAAAGCTCGCGCAATGGCGATACGTTGCTGCTGACCGCCTGACAGTTGATGCGGAAAACGCTGCGCATAATCACAGAGTCGTACCAGAGCTAAAACATCATCAACGCGTTTTTTCTTCTCCTCTTTTGAATACTGAGATAGTGAGAATGCGACATTATCAAATACATTAAGGTGTGGAAAAAGCGCATAATCCTGAAAAATCAAACCTACTTTGCGTTTCTCCGGGGCAACATTGACACCATTATCATTAACGGTTTTACCATTAATCTTAACCTCTCCTGAAAGCTTAGTTTGCAAACCTGCAACCGCTTTTAAAAGTGTTGTTTTACCACAGCCGCTCTCCCCCAATAAACAGATGATCTCATTATTCTCAAGTTCCAAATCAAGTGACTCAAGCACTTGATTGTCTTGATAAAAACAACTTAATTTATTAACAACTAACGCAGACATTAAGTGGCGTTCTCCAATAAACGGTTAACAATAATAAATGGCAGCAGGCCCATTAATACGATTAATAATGCAGGCAAGGCTGCGAATTCTATCATCTCATCGGAAACAAACTGATAGACATAAGTGGCTAAGGTTTCAAAATTAAACGGACGTAATAACAGTGCCGTTGGTAACTCTTTCATCGCTTCAATAAAAACTAAAATAGTTGCGCTTAGCATCCCTTTTTTAATTAAAGGCAGATTAACACGGCGAATAGTTTGTGCTGCATTTTGCCCAAGGGAGCGAGAGGCTAAATCTAATGAGGGAGAGACCTGCGCTAAACTGCTATCAATACTGCCGACAGCAATCGCGCTAAAACGCACTAAGTAAGCAATCACTAAAATAAATAATGTACCTGAAAAGAGCAGGCCTACACGTGAAAAACCGAACTCGACAAGTAACTGATTTAGCAACAGATCAATATTGGTAAAGGGGATAAGCACAGCAATCGCCACTACAGTACCCGGAACTGCATAACCTAATGATGATAAACGTATACAGCTTTTAGCCAGGATTCCCGGAGATAGACGTTGATAAAAATTAACAATTAAAGCAATCACTAGCGCTAAACCAGCAACAATAATTGCCAGCCAAAAACTATTTAGCGTGTACTGCCATAATCTTGCATTTAACGATTCACTAAAATAACTCAGCGCATAATAAAAAAGCGTAAGCAGAGGCAGGATAAAAGCGCCAATAAGTAGCGACCAGGAAAAGAGCAGTGCGCCCCACTTTTTCCAGCCCCGTAAAACAAAACGCAGCTCGGTATGCGTTGCCCCGCTGCGCTGATAAATTTTCTGTTTACGGCGACTATAATTTTCCAGCGTGATTAAAACCACTAAAGCTAATAGCATCAAGGATGAAATTTTAGCTGCCGTCGTTAAACTGCCAAGCTCTAACCAGGTATCGTAAACAGCTGTGGTTAATGTGCTCACCGCAAAATAATTAACGGTTGCAAAATCACCTAAACTTTCCATGGCAATCAAAGATAATCCAACGGCAATAGCAGATCGGGAAAGCGGCAGCGAGACGCGGAAAAATGCAGCTAACGGCGATAAACCTAAGCTTCTAGCAGCTTGAAAAAGCGCGCCAGATTGCCCTAAAAAAGCGCTACGTAATAACAGGTAAAGGTAAGGATAGAGTGTCAGACTGAGGATTAAAATCGCTCCCAAAAGGCTGCGAATATCAGGAAAATAATAATCGGAGATCTGTTGCCAGCCCATTAAACTGCGTAAAAATTGCTGCACAGGCCCACTAAAATCAAGCAAGTCAGTATAAACAATGGCCACAATATAGGGGGGAAGCGCCAGAGGAAGCATTAATGCCCACTGCAAAATTGTACGGCTGGGGAACTCACAACATGCAACAAACCAAGCTACGGGCAGCGCAAAAATAAAACTTAAACTCACCACGCCCAAAATTAAAAACAGGGTATTTAAGCTGTAAGTCAATAAAACAGTATCAATCAGATGCTGGAAAGTGCCACTATTATCAATGCTAAAGGCATTAAAAATCAGTGCAATAATTGGTAAAATCAAAAGTAAAGTTACTGCCCAAGGCAGTAACTTGTAGAAATTAAAATTAGAGATCAAACTTCACTTCATCCAATAATTTAATGGCAGCTTTATGTTGTTTGGCAATCTCAGCAAGTGGCAGTTGGTCTGCTTTAAAATCCCCCCAAGATGCAACCAATTTTGAAGCTGGCACACTCTCTTTTACAGGGTACTCATAATTGACTTCTGCGTAGATCTGTTGCGCTAAATCATCTGATAAAAATTCCATTAGCTTGATTGCATTGCTTTTGTTAGGTGCGTATTTAGCCAAGACTACACCACTAACATTAACATGCGCGCCGGTTGTTTTTTGATTTGGGAAATTAATATTTACCGCCTGCGCCCAAGGCACTTGCTTCGGATCTGCTAGCATCTTGCCTAAATAATAGTTATTACCTAATGCGTAATCACATAGACCGTCTTTAACCGCTTTGACTTGCGCGCGATCATTACCTTGTGGTTTGCGTGCAAGATTAGCTTTAAGCCCTTCTAACCACACTTTTGCACTGGCTTCACCTTGATGTGCAATAACCGAGGCGACAAGTGATACATTGTAAGGATGTTTCCCGGAACGTGTACAAATTTTACCTTTAAATTCAGGGCTCGCTAAATCCTGATAGGTGATATTAGCGGGACCGACACGCTCTGAAGATGAGTAAATATTACGTACGCGGGTAGTTAATGCAAACCAGTGTTGCTTTGGATCGCGATACTGGCTGGGAATATTTGCAGTTAAAACTTTACTATCAACCGCTTGTGTTAAATTCAGGTTGTTCAGTTTCATTAAACGGCTGATATCTGTTGTTAATACCAGATCAGCTGGGGAAAGTTCACCTTCACGTTTTACCCGTTCAATCAGCCCTTTTTTTGCAAATAAGATATTTACTTTAATCCCGGTTTGTTTTGTGAACTCCTGCATAATTGGTTCAATCAAAAAAGGTTGGCGAAATGAATAAACATTAACTTCATCAGCAAGCGAAGCAAATGTGATTAAACTTAATGTCGCCAATACAATGGCAGAGGTACATATTTTTTTTATCAGCATCTTCTTTCCAAATAATAATAGTTATCAATTACCATTAATAGTAATGATAATAGCTATCATTTGCAATAGTTGTTATTAATATCTTTTTTTTAAACAATCAAACTTGATAATTATCAATTTATACAATCACTTTCACAGCGTTCTGCGTTACCATAAAGGCTTTAAAATTTCTAATGGATAGATTAAATGAAGATTGATTTAAGTAAACTCGTAACAGAAAGCCGCAACCAGGCCAGTGAACAGATTGATACTTTATCAACATTAGAGATCTTAAAAGTGATCAATAACGAAGATAAAAAAGTCGCACTTGCTGTGCAGCAGACTATTCCAGAAATAACACAAGTCGTTGATACTGTTGTAAATGCTTTTCAATCTGGGGGGCGTTTGATTTATAGTGGCGCAGGAACATCTGGTCGATTAGGCATTTTAGATGCCAGTGAGTGTCCTCCTACGTTCGGCGCTAATCCTGATCTTGTGGTTGGTTTAATTGCAGGCGGTCATCAGGCCATTTTACAAGCGGTAGAAAATGCAGAAGACAATCGTGAACTGGGTGCAAGCGATCTTAAGCAGATCAATTTTAACGCTCAAGATGTGCTGGTCGGCATCGCCGCAAGCGGCCGTACGCCTTATGTATTAGGGGCAATGGAATACGCATTATCAGCAGGTGCAACCGTTGTTTCACTTAGCTGTAATCAACAAAGTCCAATGAGTGAATTAGCACAAATTAGTATTACGCCGATAGTGGGGCCGGAAGTAGTAACGGGCTCTTCGCGTATGAAAGCAGGTACAGCACAAAAGCTGATACTAAACATGATCACAACAGCGGCGATGATCCGCTCTGGTAAAGTGTTCAGTAATTTAATGGTGGATGTTCAAGCAAGCAATGCCAAATTGCTACAGCGTCAAAAAAATATCGTTATGGAAGCGACTGGCTGCAGCAAACAACAAGCAATACAAGCGCTAGAACAATCGGCTAACCACTGTAAAACAGCTATTTTAATGATACTTAGCGGTTTAGATGCACAAACTGCTCAGCAAAAACTCAGCAAACATAATGGCTTTATTCGCCATGCCTTAGCTGATAAGTAGCCAAGCGGCCTAAAGAGAGTTATTCAAGCCGTTTGATATACACTACACTGGCAGTGCAATACCCTGATCTTTCATTCGTGCGATTTTATAACGTAAGGTGCGCGGGCTAATACCTAACAGCTCAGCGACATCTTTACGTTTACCCTGGCAAGTATGCAGTGCATCTAAAATTATTTTTTGCTCTTGCTCTTTTAAACCCTGCCCTAATGCTGCCACTTCATCAGCAACAATTTCATTGTCAATATGTTGAGCATTATTGTTTAGCACAAGGTCATCATCAGCGATAACTTCGCTTGGTTTTTGTTGATCACAAATATGTTCAAACTGCATATCTTCTAAAATAAGCGATGATTGATCAACCGTTTCTCCATCAGATAAAATTAACGCACGCTGCATAACATTATCAAGTTCACGTACATTACCCGGCCAAGGGTAAGCTAATAACATCGCTTTTGCGGCTTGTGTTAACACGGGAATGGCTTGAGACTGATCAACAGCATGGCGCATTAGCAGATGCTCCGCTAGCGGTAATATATCTCCTGTACGTTTTGCTAATGGCAGCCATTGCAATGGAAATACATTCAAGCGGTAATAAAGATCCTCACGGAAGCTTCCTTCTGCAACTGCTTTTTTAAGGTCACGGTTACTCGTTGCTATCACACGAATATTTAATTTAATGGTTTTACGTGCACCAAGGCGCTCTACTTCGCGCTCTTGTAATACTCGTAATAATTTAACTTGTAACTCCAGAGGCATTTCAGTGATTTCATCAAGTAAAATAGTGCCGTTTTGCGCTTGTTCAAATTTACCGGGGCAAGCTTGCACCGCGCCGGTAAATGCACCTTTCTCATAACCAAACAGAGTGGATTCAAGCATGGTTTCAGGAATTGCCGCACAGTTAATCGCCACAAAAGCTTGCTCGCAGCGAGACGATTTATCGTGCAAGTAACGCGATAAAACCTCTTTACCTGATCCACTTGGACCGGTAATCATTACGGAAGCATCGCTTGCCGCTACTTTTTCTGCCATTTTAAACAGTTTTTCAGTGCTGTTATCGCCGTAAATCGGAGTGCGTGATTCAACCTTATGAACAGGTGCATAGCGACTCACTTGATTTAACAAAACCTCAGGCGAAAATGGTTTGGCCAGATAATCAATTGCGCCATCACGCATCGCATTTACCGCATCATCAATGGTTGCATAAGCGGTCATTAATAAAACCGGTAAAGTTGGGTATTTATCTTTAATATTCTGTAACAGGGTCAAACCCGACATGCCGCCCATTTGAATATCACTGATCACCAGATCAAACTTCTGTTTGTTTAAAGCGACCAAAGCCGCCTCTCCGCTATCCACTTCCGAGCAGTTATAACCAGCAAGTAGTAAGGTATCAATCAAGGCTTCTCTTAAACCCGCATCATCTTCAACAACTAATAATTTACCCTGTGACATATTAGCCTCCTACCACTTGATTAAACTGCATATTATGTAACTGATGGCGGTATTCACCGACTCGATGTAACGGTAATACCAAGGTAAAGCAGCTGCCTTTGCCAAATTCTGATTTCACCTCAACGCTGCCTTTATGCGCCTGCGCAATAGATTGCACAACAGCCAGCCCTAATCCCGTACCTTGTGATTTGGTGGTATAAAACGCTTCCATTACTTTAGCAATATGCCCTTTTTCGATACCCGGGCCATTGTCCATTACTGAAATTTCCACTAAGTTTTCATCTCTGCGCGCGGTTGTTATATAAAGCTGAGCCCCTTTGCCAGTGGCCTCAATTGCGTTGGAAATAAGATTGGTCATTGCACTTGCCAGTGCATTTTTATTAGCCATAATAAGCAGATCGGGATCAGGCAGACGACATTGCAGATGTCCTTCAACCTGTAAAATCATGCTTTCACTTGCATCCTGCACCTCTTCAAGCAAGCCCACTAATGAAACCTCTTCAACAATTTTTTGATCACCGCTGCGTGCAAATAACAACATATCATTTACTTGCGTTTCTAAATCATTCAAGCGATTCATTAATTTACCCTGAAAACGCGAACGAGAGCTTTCAGTCAGAGTTTTATTCGCAAGGTTTGCACCATATAACATAGCAGCTGAAAGTGGCGTTCTAATTTGATGAGCAAGAGAAGCAACCATTTTACCCAGTGAAGAGAGACGTTTTAATTTTGCAACATGCTCCTGCAGTTCACGGGTATCGGTCAAATCTGTTAATAAGATAAGTTGCCCTGGCTGGCCTTCAAGCGATGAGATAGAAAGTTGAATACGGCGACCATTTTTTAGAGAAATTTCATGACCATCATCATTTTTAGGCGCAAATGAACGGTTAATGATATCACTCCATAACTGCCCTTTTAACGGCTCACCTAATAATGAAATTGCAACTCGGTTGACCTGTTCAACAACACCATTACCATCAATCACAATTAAACCAGATGGCAACTCACTATAAAGCTGCTCCATATAATTTGCTTGCGCACGCAACTGCTTAAGCTCGCCAGAAAAACTTTCCTGCTCCAGTGCCTTTGCTTGTTGATTGATTGTATTCATCACATAACCCTGCTTTATAGTTTGCTCTTACACGCTATAAAGCAGTTTTTATGCCAACACTTAAAAGTAATTAAATTACAATAACTTAAAACCATTCAGCCATAAATATGACACTGTTTTTTGAGAAAAAAAAAGCCCGAGACAAACACTGTCACGGGCTATTTAATCACTGGCCAAAAGAGCATTTAGCCATCTTTATTAAGACCGTATTTCTTCATTTTTTCAACCAGAGTAGTGCGTCGCATTGATAACAGTTCCGCCGCATGAGAAACAACTCCATCTTGACTTTCTAATGCTTGGCGAATCATCTCAATCTCAAACTCTGTGAGTTTACTCTTAAGGTTCATTCCCTCTGCAGGAAGGTGCCCTAAAAAGCCTAGCGACTCATCAAACGATTCAGATTCATCAGAAACCACTGGAGCATCACCAAACATACCACACAGTGCATCTCGCTCAGCTAACGCTTCTTCCTCTGGGCTATATTGAATCTGCTCAACAAAATCACCTTGTGCGTCAATATGACGGTATTTGATAGGTAAATCACCAAGATCGATAATCTTATTGGCATGTAAAATAAGTAACCTTTCTAATAAGTTAGATAATTCTCGTACATTACCCGGCCAATCATGTTTCATTAATGAATCAAGTGCGCGCTGTGTGAAACGTAATGTCGCTTTATGATCCCCCTCTAAGCGCGATAAAAGCTCTTGTAATAACAGCGGGATATCTTCCTGACGATCACGAAGCGCAGGTTTTTCAATTGGGAATACATTTAAACGGTAATAAAGATCTTCGCGAAATTTACCTTCCGTAATCAATGCTTCGAGATCTCTATGGGTGGCAGCAACAACGCGCACATCGGCCTGTAAAGATTTTGTTCCACCTACACGTTCAAAAGTACGCTCTTGTAAAACACGCAACAGCTTTACCTGCATCGGCATCGGCATATCACCAATTTCATCTAAAAACAGCGTGCCACCAGCTGCTAATTCAAAACGTCCTTTACGTGCAGAAAAAGCCCCTGTAAAAGCACCTTTTTCATGACCAAACAACTCACTTTCAAGTAATTCAGCAGGAATTGCACCACAGTTAATAGGTACAAATGGCCCTTTTTTACGGTTTGATATTTCGTGAATAGCACGCGCAACCACTTCTTTACCGGTTCCCGATTCTCCAAGAATAAGTACATTAGCTTTACTATCTGAAACTTGCTCAACTAAATAGCGAATCTCTTGAATACGTAAACCACGACCAACTAAAGATGACATTAGATATTTATTGGCTTTTTGCAGTTTTTTATCTGGATTATGAAATGACTGGCAGTAATGTAATAACTGCGTTAATTCAGCATAAACAATGGGCAAACTTAACACGCCAAGATGGTTTCTTTCTGTACTGGTGACTTGTCCTGATAATGTTAAAAAAGGCGTATTAGAAAAGTCCTTAAAAAGATCTTCAGAGGAAGCTATTGCCCCACCCAAAATAATACATAACGGGTTGTGCTCATTAACTTTATTTAATAAATCCACACTCGCGACAGCTTCACATGTTTCACCAATAAAATGTAAAACGGTTGCTAATGTATCGTATTGTTCTTGGCTAGTATCAACCAGGTAAATTGGAGATCGAGATTCCATATAAATTCACTTATAAAATTAAACTCGGCCAAGTTTATAATATTTTTCACAAATGAAAAACGATAAAAGTCAAAAACATGACGATGACCATATTCTGACAGCGAAGAGGACACCGAGTTGTTCAAATAATGAACAATCATTAAGCGATGACTGATCTATAATTGTTGGTATATATATTGCTTTGTTGGTATATCACTAATGAAATTTACTTTAAAATTAATAAAGCGTCAAAAGACACATAGTTATTCTAAAAAAGATGCATTTATTAATACCAGATGTAAACTGATAAAGTTAACCTAAAAGTTAGTCAGTAAGGAAATAATCATATTATGCGCGGTTCTATCAAAAAATATCAAAATACAAGCATGGCACACGTTGAACAAGCGGATCCACACACCCTGATCTCACTTGTTATGCAACATATAATGGGTAATTTAGCAGCAGCAAAAGGGGCTATTGAGCGCAAAGAGATCGAAAACAAAAACAAAATGCTTAGCAAAGTAATTGGTTTGATTGGCGAGCTACAAAACAGCTTAGATATGGAACAAGGTGGCGAAATATCTGCAAACCTTTATAACCTCTACGCTTATATGATAAGCCAGGTAACCCAGGCCAATATCAAAAATGATATCGAGCCATTAACAGAAGTTATCAGCCTAATTGCAGAAATAAAATCAGGCTGGGATGCAATTCCGCATGATGTGCGTCAGCAGTACAAAAAATAGTACAAACGAGAGAAACGCTTCCTCTATAGCTGAAACGAACCTGACCAGGTTAGTATAATCTTCTCCAATATATTCACCGATAAGATGGTAAAAATAATGCAGAGTAAAATAGAACAACAACTTGACGAACTGTTTAAGCTTGAACAACAGCTGACTACTTTTCTTGATCAACAAGAGTATGATCTATTTCAGCAGCAGCAAGATATTTTTTCAAATCAAATTAAAACTTTATTAGATAGCAACTCAGCTGAAACATTAAGCACAGTTATAGAGCAACTTAAAACGCTTGAAACAAATATTGCAACACTGCAGAACAAATCTGAACAGCATTTTAAGCAATTAAAAGAAATGTCTTTATTGCAAAAACGTAATAAAAATAAATTAAAGGCTTATAAATAAGTCATAATAAACAAATAATTAGCCATTTTTTAAAGCGAGATAAGTTATGTTTAATAATCAATATTGATTAGTCTATTCCCTTGTTCCTCAGTATAGAAACGCGCTAGTATTGCGCGTTGCAATATATTCAAGGTTATATACATTTATTAACAAACTACTTTATGAGAGCATTATAAATTCCCGCATCAAAGTAACTTAATTTCATCACAAAATTGTTGTACCACCCCACCCCAGTTTTTATGCTGACCTTGAAAAAAATCACGACTATTTTTAATAAAATGGGAGTCTTTGAAGTTCTCTGGCTCTTTCGACTGACAGCTACCCGGTGAGAACATCCATGATTTAACGCCTAATCTTGATGCGAACATTAAGGCTGCATTACTCGCTGAAATTACCAGATCTAAATTTGCAATCAGTGCCCCATAATGTTCAAAATCACCCGCTGCCGAGCAGTCTTCGAAATGACTTATTGATATACCGTGTTTAGCTTTGAGGCTTTCAACCTCTTTCTGCCAATCACCAAATTGTAAATTAACCCACTCAATACCTTCGACTTTTAATAAAGGTAACAACTCTTCAAGATACATAGAAAACTTATTACCATCATTGATTCGCCCATGAAACCATGAAACCCCTATGCGTAATCTTTTTTTAGAAAAACGCGACTTTTTCGCTGCAATCAACTCGCTAGGAATGGTTAGATTGGCTGGTTTGGCAAAAGATTCTTCACAAGGTCGATAAAGGTAAGATAATGAACCGGCTAAAATTTGCAGATCAAGATCTGCATTAATTGCTTGCTCTCGGTTCACATCTGCATAGGAAAGAATGTGTGCAGTTGGAAAATTATCCCGGTATAAAGCTTTTAGGCGATTATCACAAACAATATAAGATTTTTTTGCATCGGCTACAGCCTCTGCAAAACAGCTCGTATATGCAAGGTTATCACCTATACCCTGTTCAGGGTAAATCAGTATAGTTTTGTCAACAAGTGACTCTCCGCTCCATGGAGTGGCAAACCAATGCACCTGATCTTTTACTTCCTGTCGCTCAAGTCGACTATGGAAACACACCCACGCATCTTGATACTCTTTAAAATGTAAAAGAATGGGATATAAATTAAATTTTGCCTGGTGATTATTTGGCTCTAACTCTATTAACTTCATATAAACATCGCGCGCATTTTCATATTCATCTAAATTGAAATATGACAACGCAATGTCCAGTAAAACTTTACTATTACCCGTTTGATTAAATAGATCTTCCAGTATAGAAAGCGCTTTTTGATACTCTCGCTGGCTAATATAATTACACCCAAGCAGATGAAGTAGAGGATAAGATTCCTCTTCATTTACTAAGCGAATCACTTTTTTTAATATTTTTTCTGCTTCATCAAAGCGGCTTAGTTTGAGTAAATTCGTGACCAGTAACTTATAAGCAACCGCATAATTAGGCTCTTTTTTAATAATGCTTTTACATAGAGCTATCGACTTAATGTAATTTTCTTTGCTCGACTCTAAACTTGCCAGCTTTAGTTTAGCCACCAACTTGTTTTGTTGCATATTTATATTCCTTACTTGATGGCACTACGCTCTTGCTGGTTGATTATAATGGACTTTAAGATCCGCTAGTAACCAAACAAAATGTTGAGACATCTCTTTAATGCAAAATTGAATATACGCATGACGAGCTTGCTCATTATCGTAGCGACTTACATTACTCATAATACTGGTTTGTAAAAAGTTTAAAGATCCCTTAAAGAAACGATGGAAAAGCTTTATCTCTTTATCATTATCAAGATCATTAATAAATCGGTACTGGGCAGAGAAAGCTTGGGTTAACTGCTCTTTTGTTTTCACCCCATCAAGCATGCTAAGCAGCTTTTGCATATACAGATCAAAATGCTTCATAACAGCATCGAATTCACTGAAAAGATCATGATTGATCATATAATCACTATCAAAACTACTACTTAAACAATGTTCGACAACCTGCTGTTTATTTTTTATTTTAGCTAGTTTAGCAAGTTTCTCTACACGACATGGCGTCGTAAGTGAAATTTTAGCGCCATCACTACTATTAACGCACTTAACGTCTGGATTCTGTTCCAGCAACATCTCCAGCACACTGCGAGAGTTATCAAATATTCTCGTCGTTTGCACCGACTCAACAAAATTACCCGCGACGGTCAGCTCCCCCGATAAACTAAAGTCGGTATCAGCATCATAATAAGCACTGCCTTTTGAGTGATGTTTTTCTACAGATTTAAAGCCGTAATCTAAACCAAAAAGAAAGAATTTCTTAAAGCCCATCGCAATCGCACCTGCTGTCGAGGCATTGGTTACAGTTGGATTACAGAAAAATAATTCTTCATATTTATCTGAAATATGATCATGGATAAAACTCGTGCCAGCATCAGCAGCTTTGAGCATCAGATAGGGCTGCTTAAATAAGGCAAGAATTCGTGGGTAGACGGTATTCAAACAAAGAAGGGGAATCTCTTTTAATACTTCCTCATGCCCCACTTTTTTAATCCACGGATAGATAAATGCGGGACGCTCTTGCTCTACATGCATATCCGGTTGAATACCATAATCAAGTAGTGGTTTTAACGAGGTACCCGAGGAGATAATTATCGCATTTTCTTGGTTATCTTTAATAAACGGCAAGCACTCATCTAAAGAGGGGCCATTACCAATAATAAATACAGGCTGCTCTTTTACTTGAAATTTTGCATGTTGTAATAACGTATGTGCTTTATTAGTCGAAATATTCGTTAGAGTATGAGAAATCCCGATAATTTCATCTTCACAAAACCCCCAACCAGCCTGATAGCGGTGCATCACTTCTTTTATTTTTTTAAAGGCATCCGTCGTTTTATCGCTTTTGTAGTGCCTGTATTGGTACATTTGCGCAAGATTAAAAAAGCCTTGTCTTTTGAAGCTGTGATAAATTTCATTAACAAATTCTCTTTCATTCCCCCCTATTTTAAAGCTAATTTCACCTCCTCTTTGCCGACAAGCATCTAATAATTTTGTGATATCTAGGGTATGCAGCGTTGCATAAAAACAATCCGGCTCAGGCTCATAAATAAAAGCGGAGCGGATAGCAAACTTTTCAAATAAGTCTTCAATATGATAACCAAGACCACTACCCATTATGGTCAAGTAATTAATGCTATCTCCTACTTTTAATCTATTAAAACTGTTTGCCCCTAACTCATCGTGACGCTTATTAAATATGCGATGGATAACCCGTTCATGCTCATACTTGCTTTGATGATTTTTAGCCACATAAACGTCATAATCAAACTGAGGTGGTTTGGTTATAAAAGCATCAACCTGCTGCTGAGAGGATAACTTAGGATCTTCTTGATACACAAATGCATTATCAGCAACTAAATTAATGAAGCCATTCTCGTCAAAGGCAAGCTGCACATTTTGCGGCGTATAATTTTCATAATAACGATAGATCTCCGGCATTCTCTCCTTTAATGTCGCCATATTTTTCATAAAGGTCGCCCTTAATAATTGCGTTTGTATTTTTACTATTAAAGGATCTATCTGAGACGTCATCTAAGCACCTAATTGAAATAAATTAATTCAGGGATCAATTATATAGGGAGGATAATTACAAAATAAGAGAAAATAGATAATATGTGCGCTATATCGTTAAATCTATTGGAGATAATAGATAGGAAGGAGAGATTGATAATCAACACCCTCTCCCATTTACGCCAGCTAATTATTTTTCACGGGTATACCCAGGTAACGCATCTAAAGCACTTTGCAAGTAGCTCATGGTATTATTCAAATTTGAAACCGCCATATCCATCGCATTAAACTCTTTATACAAGCGAGTCTCGAGTTTATCTGTGCGGTATATCAGGGCTTTTTCCTGCTCTTCTAAGTTGGTTATTTTTTTGTACAATGAATCGATTTTACCATCAACAATGCCCTGACTTGACTCGATATCACCATTGGATTCAGAGACATTTTTATCTATAATTCCATCTAATATGTCATTCATCAACTTAGTCATCCCTTCGGCATAGGTGACATTTCCACGGCTGCCGAGGGCACCACCTTCAATAAGCAGTTTAATACCGTCTGAGTCACCCGTTTCAGATAATAAGTACTGACCGCTGCCGCTCGCAGCGATTCCGTCAATCTTGCCTTCAACATTTAATCCGGTAATACTAGTGGAGCCTGTAAAGCCTAAATTTGCTATAAAATTAGCATCGCTATTGGTAAATGCCACAGTAGAGGATGAACCGTATTTATTGGAGCTAATAGAAAGCTTTCCAGCATCATTAATAATTTTAACGCTGATGCCGTTATCAACAAAATTTGTATCGGAATTGATCTTAGATTGTAAATCGAGCGCCAGCTCTTCAATGGTGCTGTAGGTACCGATATTTAAATCAATAGAGCTTGATTCATAACCATCGACCCGTATTTGAAAACTATTGTTGGTGTCATCCATCACCAGACCCGGCCCTAGGGTAGCGGCTAAAGCACCTTGCGTTGCCAGTTGTGTCACTTCCACCGCGTAGGTGCCTGGTTTTGTTGCACTATCATTACTATCAAATGAAATTTGCGAATCAGTAGCCGCGCCCGTTGCGGTGAAAAAGTCTGCAACACCTGACATATCATTTTTTAAAGCCTCGGCAAACTTAGTCGCATTTAGTTCGAGTGTTCCATCTCGCTGCGTTAACATACCTAAATCGGCAAAACTATGAATCGTTCCATCAATATGATCCACCTGTGTATTTAACACACCGCGCATCATACTTTGAATATTTCGTATCGTTGAATCACCATTAAGCACACCGTTACCAGCTGCACCGACGCCATTAAAAGTAGTTAACTCATTCATTTTAGTGATAGTATTATTATAATTTTCAACAAAAGCTTGAATTTGCTCTTCCACTTTACTGGTATCGCTATCTATTTTTAAAGTAACTGTTTTACCTACTTCAGCGCCTTTTAAGTTTAACGTAACTCCTTCGATAACACTGTCTACCTCATTGGTCGCACTGGTAATAGTAATGCCGTTCATAACAATTTCAGCATCTTGAGCGTCTACAGTCTGGCTCATATTTTTGCTCGCCGCACTGAAAGTAAAGCGGTCTAAGCCCGTTCCTGCAGGAATAGGATCGCCCGCCAGATCGGTGGCGGTGAGTTCAACTGCGCTCTGCTCGCCTGTTTCTTTACTGGTTAATATTAAACGGTAGTTACTGCCATCATTTATAATCGATGCTGAGACACTATAATTGTTATCTTTATCATTAATTTCATCACGCAGCCCTTCAAGCGAGTTATTACTTTTACCCGTGATGGGATCAATCGTATTCGAGATATTGATTGTTTCAAACGTTTTATCCGGATCTGCGGTAAAGGTACTGCCATCTGCGCTGTAACTGCCGAATGTCAGTTTAATAATCCCTTCACCTACTTCATCTGTTACCTCTGTAAAGGCATTGGCTTCTGCAGAAACCAAGGTATGTGCTTGTGCACGCTGCTTGACTTCAAATTCCCACTGCCCGGTTTCAGCACCATAACCTAATGTCGCATCTAGAATAGAGTTGTCACTGCTGGTTGCGGTGGCTGCGGCAAAACTAGAGGCATAGCCGAGATCTTTATAGGATGATTTAAAAGAGGAAAGTTCGCTATTAAGCAGACCGTAAGCGGAAATCATTGCCGTTGCTTCTCCGGCAGCTGCCGTCATTTTTGACAAAGCGGGATCTTTTTCAGCACCGACAATCGCAGTAACAATATCATTTATATTAAGTCCAGAGCCCAGACCTGTAGAGGTGATTGAAGACATAAATACTCCTTACGAACTTGGCAAAATAAATAATATTATCGGCATAGGCAGATAAACCCATCTACTTTAAAGCAATAATCAGACCATATTAAACTTTATAATAAAGTAAAGGTGAATAATATAACCGCTGATATTATATTACTTAACTTTATTTTATTACTTAAGCGTATTTTATTACTTTACCGTCCCCATAAACACAGCGGAATAAAATAAATATTGTGTTAACAGATGCACAATAACAATAAATCGCCAATAAGATTGCAGCGAAAAAACATGGGAATAAGCGGCTATACTTTTGTATCAAATAATATACCGACCACATCATCCATTTTTTTACGTAAAACAACTAATTCCTCGGATGGAATTTGTCGAATCACTTCATCAGTTTCCGTATCTGTCACAGAGATAATTTTCTCGCCAAGTTGCTCGTCAATAGTAAAGGAGAGGTTACGCTGCATACTTTGTACGAATGCGGTCATCTCTTCAACAGCTTCTTGCACCTCTGCTGGTGCCACTTCCTTTTTTTCCTGTTCAGCTTTAACTTCTGCAGCATCAACTTCTGAGGTTTTCACTTCAAACTCAGTTTTTTTGTTGACAGGCTCAGCAGGCACTTTTTCCGACTCTAAGCCGATAAACCCCGATGATGAGACATTAACACTTAAATCAGACATATAACCTCCACTTTCGTTCAATACTTTTAAAAGCAAAAAAGCCCCCTATCACTAGGGAGCTATATTGTATCCTTAACTAGCTACCCTTCTAACCAAGAAGAGAGAGTACACTTTGTGCTGACGCATTTGCCTGCGATAACATTGAGGTACCTGCTTGTTGTAAGATTTGCGCTTTACTCATTTTAGAGGTTTCTGCCGCAAAGTCTGCATCTTGAATTCGCGAGTTAGAAGCCGATAAGTTTTGCGATACGTTTTCTAAGTTAGAAATCGTTGAACCTAAACGGTTTTGAATCGCACCTAGGTTTGCTCGTGAACCACTGATTTTATCTAATGCTTCATCAATCTTATCAATCGTATTAGAGGCACCTGCTGCCGTGCTTACGTTAGTTCCCATCGAGTCAATGACTTTACCACCCATCTCTTTGCTGAAACCAAGAGCTGCTAGTGAGGTATCACGTTCAGCTTGTGTATCCGCATTAGAGGTGATCTCTACAGCACTGCCATCGGCTGTCGAATATTGGATACCACCACTAGCATCTTCAGTTGCAGTTACACCAGTTTGATCCGTTAATCCATTAATTGCAGCGACATGACCAGCTATGGTAGCAGTTGTTGATACTAAGTCTACACCATTAATTTGTACGCCAGAAGTTTCTGTAAGTGCAGCAAAAGTACCCGCAGAGGCAAGAACAGAGCCAGCACCATTGGTTACACTGAAGCCCATATTAGTCGCATCTGATGCATCAGCAGGATCTTCTTGGTCATGTACAGTGATTGGACTACCATCTTTACTATCAAGGGCAATGTAGCCTTCCTGTGCAGTGCCGTCAATATCAGTCATACCTGAGCCTGTTGTCAAACCATCAACAGTAATCGATGCACCCGTATCATTTGATAATACTAACTCACCTTTATCACCTAATGAGGCAGTTACACCCTCAACATCACGGTTAATCGTTTCAACTAAGTTATCCATTGAAGAGGTGGCACCAAGTGTTACTGCAGCACCATTACCCACCGCAATACTCATACCTGATGTAACACCGCTTGGTGTTGCGCCATTAGAATCTAATGCATCTCCTTGTACCACGTTATAGGCACTTGCAGTTACACCTGTTTCAGCTGTTTTTTCATTAATAACACTGGCCATATTACCCGCAGCATTACCGTAGTCTTTGGCGGTTTCAACTTCACCAATTGCTACGCCATTAATAGCAACTTCTGTAGCAGTCATATCACCAACTGTTACACGACCACCGTTTACATCACCTTTATTTAAGTTACCGTTTAAACCTAAATCATTGGTTGTTACAGAATCAATTGAGAAGCTTAATGTTTGACCTGAGTTTGCACCAATTTGCAGTGTTGTTGAGCCAGCACTACCGTCAAGTAATTTAGTACCATTGAATTCTGTAGTTTCAGCGATACGGTCAAGCTCACCATGCAGTTGGTCAACCTCTTTTTGGATTGCCTGTCTGTTTTCTGCTGAGTTAGTATCATTTGATGATTGTACAGATAGTTCACGCATACGTTGTAGGATGTTAGTCATCTCATCCATTGAACCCTCTGCAGTTTGCGCCATTGAAACACCATCGTTGGCATTACGAACCGCTTGGTTGATACCTTTGATTTGTGACTGCATGCCAGTTGAGATTGCAAGACCCGCTGCATCATCTTTAGCACTATTGATACGTAAGCCAGAAGATAAACGTTCCATAGCTTGGTTTTGTGTGCCTTGTGATTTGTTTAACTGACGTTGTGCATTCAGTGACATCACGTTTGTATTTACTACTGCTACCATAATAAGCTCCTAGGTTTCTTTATTTCTGACTTAAGTTATTTATAAAACTTGTAATCAGTTTGATTAAGTATGTATC
>JABXKR010000160.1 GCA_013619145.1 Psychromonas sp.
ATGATCAATGGTTTATCAATACACGCGCGTAAATCCATGCCAGCAGATCCTGCTGTTGCATGTTCCGGCAGTGGAAACTCATTACCAATACGCGGGTCAAGAATTTTAAGTTCAATTTGTTTCATTGTTATGATCCATTATTTTGTAAACTACTGTTTATATTGTTGATAAATAATTTCAAGCAATTGATGCGCGACCGCTTTTTTATCAGCAAGTTTTATATCAAATCTTTGTTGGGCAGAAAATACACTTAATGCATTTTTTTCACTATTAAAACCTTGCCCTGCTTTAGCAACATCGTTTGCTGCAATCAAATCTAAGTTTTTACGTTTTAATTTATCTTTTGCATAACACTCAACATCTTTTGTTTCGGCCGCAAAGCCAACACAAAAAGGACGATTTTTATCCTTTGCAACATCCGCAATAATGTCAGGATTTTTAACTAATTTAAGCGTTAAATCATCAATGCCTTGTTGTTTCTTCATCTTATGCTGTGCAACCACTTCAGGTCGATAGTCCGCCACAGCAGCACAGGCGATAAAAATATCACAGCTATTTAGGTTTTCTAAACTTGCTTTGTGCATCTCTAACGCAGTTTTTACATCGATCCGTTTTACATTAGTTGGTGTGGTCAGATTAACTGGCCCGCTGATTAAAGTTACATTTGCACCCATTTTTTGGGCAACTTCAGCCAATGAGAACCCCATTTTCCCTGAACTGTGATTACTAATATAACGGACGGGATCAAGCGCTTCTTGCGTCGGCCCTGCAGTAATAGTGATATTTACATCTGCAAAAACAGCGTGTGGTACATTAAAAAAATCAACCACTCGCGCAACTAACTGTTGAGGTTCAAGCATTCGACCAGGGCCAATATCCCCGCAAGCTTGCGGGCCCTCTCCCGGCCCCCATATCAACAAACCTCGTAGAGCCAATACACTGATATTTTCCTGCGTTGCTGCCGCTTGATACATTTCCATATTCATTGCTGGTGAAACAGCAATTGGCGAAGGGGTCGCTAAACATAAGGTAGTTAATAACTCATCAGCTAAACCGGCTCGTAATCGCGCAATCAGATTAGCCGTTGCAGGGGCCAACAGAACAATATCAGCCCACTTAGCAAGCTCGATATGTCCCATACCAGCTTCAGCATTAGGATCGAGTAGATCATCGGCAATTGCGTGACCGGAAACAGCTTGCATGGTTAACGGAGTAATAAACTCTTTTGCTGAAGATGTCATTACAATACGGACATCAGCACCTTGATCCTTTAAGCGGCGAGTTAACTCGGCACATTTATAAGCAGCAATACCACCGGAAATACCTAATAATATTTTTTTTCCTGTTAAGGCATGAATAACAGACATAAAGAGCACTCAATAAACAGACCCAAATAGCTTGGGTAGAATTAAAAAAGAGCAACAGGATAACACAAAGTAGTTATGCAATATGTGACAAAATCGTCTAGATTTAATGTCTTGTTTATATAATCGGTATTACCTATTTATGACAAAATTAAAAGACTGGCCCGATCAAGAGAGACCACGAGAGAAGCTCTTATCACAAGGAACAAGCGCCCTCTCCGACGCAGAACTATTAGCAATATTCTTAAGAACAGGCTGCAAAGGCTTGGATGTGGTCTCGCTCGCACGGCAATTAATTAGCGAGTTTGGAACATTACACGCATTATTTGCAGCATCAGAAGTTGAGTTTTGCAAAAAAAAAGGGCTAGGACGAGCTAAATATGTGCAACTGCAAACTGTACTGGAAATGTCCCGACGATATTTACAAGAGCCGATACTAAAAGGTGAACCTTTAACCAGTGCCATACAAACAAAAGCATTTTTAAACGCCAAAATGCATCATTTACCCTATGAAGTTTTTGCGGCACTTTTATTAGATACGCAACATCGCGTTATTCGTTTCCATGAATTTTTCTTTGGCTCTATCGACTGCGCAACCGTCCATCCAAGAATTATTGCCCAGAAGGTATTAGCAGAAAATGCAGCCGCTATTATTTTGGTTCACAATCACCCATCCGGCGATCCAACAGCCAGCATTGCAGACAAAAAAATCACCGAAAAAATCATCTCTGCTATGCAATTAATTGATGTGCGAGTTTTGGACCATTTCATCGTCGGGCATGAAAAATGTACCTCATTTGCAGAAAATGGATGGATTTAACGCTTAAATGAACAGTTTTGTTGATCTTTCATACCCAATCATGTATAAAATGCGCCCTCGACGCCTTTGGCGACGGCTAAAAAAGGTGTTCGACTATTTTGCTCGAGTAAAACTATTATTTTGGAGAACCGCGACATGTCTAGAGTATGTCAAGTTACAGGTAAGCGTCCAGCTACTGGTAACAATGTATCACACGCAAAGAACCGCACACGACGTCGTTTTTTACCTAACCTACAAACACATCGTTTTTGGGTAGAAAGTGAAAACCGTTTTGTAAAACTACGCTTAACTACTAAAGGTATGCGTATCATCGATAAAAAAGGTATTGATTCAGTATTAGCTGATATCCGTGCCAATGGTGAAAAAGTTTAAGGAGCTTAAAAAATGCGTGATAAAATTCGTTTAAATTCAAGTGCTGGTACTGGCCATTTTTATACTACTGATAAAAATAAAAAGACTATGCCTGAAAAATTTGAGATCAAAAAGTTTGATCCCGTTGTACGTAAGCACGTTATGTACAAAGAAGGCAAAATCAAGTAATTTTGATTTAACCTGACAAAAACCCAGTCTATACTGGGTTTTTTTATGCCAGTAGAAAACATAACAGGGAAATAGAGAGGGAAATACAATGCGCTTATCACGTAAAGGCTGGAACAATGTGCTTATCTTTGGCATTTTAATTATTGTTTTTCTTTTTAACTTTAGCCATAAACTAACTATTTCCCCTAAAGTTCAGCATCGCTCAGTGATCAGTAATGAATTAACCATTGTTGAGATAAAAACGCCTGATTTTAAAATAAAACGGGTCGGCCGCAGATGGAAAAGTGAGCCAAATATGGGGTTTTCTGAGTTGCAACTTTCGTTGCTGGTACAAAACTGGCAAACACTAAAACTACAAACGCAAGCCGCAATTGAAAATTCAACCAGCCCTTACATAATGCAAGTTTATATCGCAAACCAGGAACAACCAATAATCGTACAGTTATTTCAACAAGGTGATAATTACTTACTGCAAACAGACTCTACGATGTCGCTATTTTTAAGCGCAGAACAATTACCACTGCTATTAGGGCGTTAAGCTGACCTTTTGCGACTCAAATCGCGCGCTAAGATCAGTGAAAGACCGATCATCTGCAAAAAGATAGACCAGTTACGCAAAGTCGATACCTCTTTATTTAAAAGCATTTGCAATTCAGTCAGTTCTAAGTTTAAAAAGAATTTATGGTCTATTTCGTCACGGATGTTATTTTGATAATCATTTATTTTAAGATCCAGCTCTGTAATGTTTAACAAATCAGAGCTGGGAATTTGTTGATGAAGATGGGACTCAAGTAATCGGCTGAACTGTTTTGCTATCGGCTCCTTTAATTCGTCTTGGTTTAATAACAGATATAACATCTCTCTTTTCCGCTCAATACCTTCTATTTGCAACCACAGTAGATCCATCTCTTTATTATTATTGTTCATCTGCATAGACAGACTATTAAGCTGGCTACTTTTACCGTCAATAATAAAATGCGTCACCAAAGCTGCCGAGATATTAAATAACAGACCAATCAATACGATCAACCAAGTCGGTAGTCTTAACATAGATTTTCCTCCAGAAAAAAGTACACTGATATACCCAAACCACTTCAAGATACAGATTCAGAGCTTTGCCCTGATGCTAGAACAAGGCGCAATATGATGACCTTTCGAGCGATTAACTTCGTTAATCCTCTATCGGTAGATATAAATGCAAGCATTTAGCATTTAGCATCTTGTATGGTTATTCCCTTTTTACCTCTTTGTTTTAAAGTAAGCGCAACGCTGTGTTGATTTGCTAGCTTCGGGCGAAACTCCCGAAGGGCAAGGCGATAAACGATGTTCTTCGTTGTTAGAAGGCTTTGATTTAGAATAACTAGATCATCAACCTTCTGCCTAGAACCTCATCATTTATCGTCTTGCAGATTCCTGCATCTTGAAGTAGTTTGGGTATAATATTAGCCTAAAAGAGCGTATTTATGCCTGAATTACCAGAAGTTGAAACCAGCCGCCTAGGAATCACCCCTCATCTTATTGATAAAAAAGCAAAAGATGTAATCCTTCGCCATACACAACTGCGCTGGAAGATACCTGAAAATTTACTCTCTTATATTGAAAATGAAGTCTTAATATCAATCGAGCGGCGCGCTAAATACCTGCTTCTTAATTTTGCTACCGGCACTCTATTGATACACCTTGGTATGTCGGGCAGTTTGCGCATCTGTCCCTTAAATACCCCAGCACAAAAACACGATCATGTTGATATTATTTTTCCTGACTGTTTATTACGTTTTACCGATCCGCGGCGCTTCGGAGCAATTCTTTGGCTAGGCTTAAATCCAGAGCAGTCTCCGCTACTCAATAAATTAGGCCCCGAGCCGCTTTGTAATGATTTTAATGCTGCGTACTTATACAAAGCCGCACAGAAGCGAAAACTGCCCGTTAAGCAATTTATAATGGATCAGAAGGTGGTAACTGGGGTTGGCAATATTTATGCCTCAGAGGCGTTATTTCAGGCGGGTATTAATCCTACTCGCGCAGCGGGCAATATCTCGCAAAAACGCTATCAGTTATTAGTCAGTGCAATTAAAGATATTTTACAACAAGCGATACTGCAAGGAGGTACCACGCTAAGAGATTTTGTCGGAGGAGATGGTAAACCCGGCTATTTTCAACAAACATTACATATTTATGGTAAAGCGGGCCAGAAATGCCCCAACTGCCAAACCCCTTTAAAAGCGGTTAAATTAGCCGCAAGAAACAGTGTTTATTGTCCTAAATGTCAACGTTAGGTTTGTTATTGGCTTTCGCTTGAAGGCGAATAGTTTTAATTATGAGTGGGAGTATAACTCTACGTTCCGTATGCATTACCACGCAGAGCGTGGGAACGAGTAAAGCAGCAGAAAATGCCTCAATCGTGGGCAAACCCCTTTTAAAGAGCTTAAATTAGCGACAAGAAACAGTGTTTATTGCCCTAAGTGTCAGCGTTAACCCATATTAATCAACGCGTCATCTTCTTCACAAACACCACCACAAACAGCGCGATGGTAAAAGCACCTGTAAATGCCTCCAGCGCAGCCACGAATCTCGAAAAACCAACAGGTATAAAATCGCCATAGCCCAAGGTGGTAAATGTCACCACCTACTTATAAAAATCAACACCCATGAAAAAAAGATCACCCGTAAAGGGTCTTCACCATAACCACAAAAGAGATCAACAACTTTAGAATACAAACGGCTCATTGAATAAGGTGGTTGCTGATAACGACGCATGGTCAACTCTTTACGTAAATAGGGTCCCGCTAAGGTAAATAAACCTTGGCTTTCACTGGTTTTACGTAAGTTACGGTAAACCTCTTCCGCTTGTTCATAATAATCATAGGCTTGCTTGTGCTCACCTTGTGCCTCTAACGCTTTAGCACTGCTTTCTTGGATGATTGTTTTCCCTGTTTTAATATGCTCAATTTTTGTTTTATTAAATTTAACCCCCAATAAATTACACTCTTCAAGGTGTGCGCAATGAATGTTGGCGTGTGAAAGATCGGTTTTCATTAAACTTGCGCGGATTAAAACAATATTAAAGAGATGCGCACCTTTTAAATTTGCCCTATATAAATCTGCACCAGTTAGATCAAAACCTTGTTTACAACCGTGATTAACCAGATTTAAATTTTCTAAATTTGCATTTTTTAAAGAGATGCCATGCATCATGCCGCCACTGCGCGCATATGCTTCTAATTTTGTGGCTGTATCAGGGTTTGACTTATCCGTTGCATGATCATGCCAGTAACAAAACTCGGATGAGTGAGAAGGTGCATGGCAACGTTCACCAAGATGATTGACATAACGACAGATTTCATTTTGATAGTCAGACATAAAGACAGCCCTTTCTGCAACTTAGTTTAATAAGTATAGAAAGGGATGTTATATCTGCATATAGAGTTAACTATTATTAGCTTGTTTTGTTAATAATGCTTTTTTAACGCATAGCGGAGCAAACGAATGAATATCACCATTATGCTTGAATACTTCTTTAACAACGGTTGATGAGATAAACCCAGTTCTGGCATTTGCAGGTAAAAGAATAGTTTCCAAGAGAGGGTTTAAGGTTTTATTGACCTGTGAAAGTTGCACTTCATAATCAGCATCTGTCGCTCCTCTGATCCCCCGAATCAAAGCCTGCGCCTGTTGCTCGACAGCAAAATCGGCAAGCAATCCGGAAAAGGGAATCACTTCGATACCCGGGATATCTGCAGTTGCCTCTTCCAACAAAGCACAACGCTCCTCTAAACTAAACAGTGGTTTTTTACTGGTATTGACCGCCACAGCTACAACAACTCGCTGTGCCAGTTTGCCCGGAGTGGAAAAAAGAATGGAAAAGACAATGTTTGAAGTTGACTATGACGAAATTACATCATATGCATCATCACTTGAAAATATGCTAAATAATGCTGATGTGGCAGAGATAACATTCTCAACCGGAGACAGTATACAAATAGATTTAAGAAATCGTAT
>JABXKR010000168.1 GCA_013619145.1 Psychromonas sp.
AGTTTAAATCGTGCGGTTGAAATTGTCGGTAACTTCAAACAGGTAGCAGTAGATCAGTCGAGCGGTCGTAAAAGGACGTATGATTTAAAAACCGTTATAGACGAAATTGTTAATACCTTGGCTCACCAGTTTAAGTCGACACGATACCAGCTGGTCGCTCAGGTGCCAGAAGGTATTCAAATGAAAGGTTATCCTGGCGTATTAGGGCAGATACTCAATAATCTTATATTAAATGCGCTTCGACATGCCTTTGATGATTTACCTGAAGGACAAGTAACGGTAAATGTCATAGTTCTAGATTCCGAAAGAGTCCGCATCACTGTCAGTGACAATGGTGTTGGTATTCCAGATAAATTACGCAGTAAAATATTCGATCCGTTTTTTACGACCAAGATGGGCTCTGGCGGCAGTGGGTTGGGGCTTTATATCGTTCACAACTTGGTTACAGGCCCCCTTGAAGGTAAATTACGGTTAGATGCAAAATCTCAATCGGGCACTACGTTTGTTTTTGATATGCCTAGAATGATTTCTTCGAATACAAGTGCTGATTTATAAGTAAACGTGAAATTATATGTATGCCGACTGTTGTCAAGCTGAACCGAGTATATGACCTAAAGCAGAAAGTTAGACCTGCAAATATTTTTCTTTGCAAAAGTTGAAAATATTGGAAAAAGCTTTGTGTCTGCGTATGTCCTATACTGGAATAATGGTTATTGGATTTTGTTTTTAGTTACTATTTTTGTTTTCCAGTTACTCTAACAAGAGTAACAATAGGTAACTAGCAAAACAACATTGCCCAGTGGAGTGCGCAGATGGCATTTTTGAGCGAGTCACATATTCCTGCAGTTAAACTGGCTTTCCCCGTTCGTCTGAACCTGCAGCCGATGCTTTTCCTCCCGATTCATGCTGATGGTTATTGCCGCTCGGCTGGCACTGACTTAGGTTTGTCAATAACTTGCGAAGGTGCCTATGTCTGCAAATAAGCGTGCGATCTGGTCATGGGCATTTTACGACTGGGCTAATAGCGCGTTTGCCACGGTAGTGATGGCTGGCTTTTTCCCCCTATTTTTCAAGCAATACTGGTCGGAAGATGTGCCGGTTATCGAAAGTACCTATCACCTGGGAATAATCAACTCAACGGCCAGTTTGATCGTGGTACTAATTTCTCCCTTATTGGGAGTTGTTGCCGATAAGATGGGGCGACGTAAGGGCTTTTTGCTGATTTTCGCTTGCTTGGGAATGGTAATGACCGGGGCGCTGTATTGGGTGGAGCAGGGACAGTGGCTTCTGGCTGCATTGCTTTATATCGCAGGCGTAATCGGCTTTTCCGGCGGCAATCTGTTCTATGACGCCATGCTGACCGTCGTCAGTCCGCTGCGGTCGATAGATCGAGTGTCGGCGCTGGGCTTTGGTCTTGGGTATCTGGGGGGCGGGCTGCTATTCGCCTTTAACGTTTGGATGACTCTGCAACCTGCAAGTTTCGGGCTTGCGGATGCCAGTGAGGCTGTTCGGGTGGCATTTTTATGCACAGCGCTATGGTGGCTGTTGTTCAGTCTGCCCCTGCTGCTATTTGTCCATGAACCGGCCGTTGATAAAATTGCTGCCGTTGTCGCTATCAAAAATGGATTCAAGCAGCTAAGGAAGACCCTCAAACAGATCAGAGCCCTACAGCAAACCTTTCTTTTTTTGCTGGCTTACTGGCTGTATATCGACGGGGTAGATACAATTATCCGCATGGCGGTGGACTATGGCTTGTCGATTGGACTGGCTTCCAACGATCTAATCACCGCGCTGCTGATCACCCAGTTTGTAGGCTTTCCTGCAGCGATTGCCTTCGGCTACATCGGCGAGCGCATCGGCACCAAGCACGGAATTTTGATCGCGTTGGCAGTTTACATCTGCGTTACTCTGTTTAGCGCTTTTATACATGCGGCATGGCAGTTTTATCTATTGGCCGTGATTATCGGGCTGGTTCAGGGCGGCGTGCAGTCTCTTAGCCGTTCGCTATATGCCCGCCTTATCCCGCCCGGGCAAAACGCGGAGTTCTTCGGCTTTTACAATATGCTGGGCAAGTTCGCAGCTGTACTCGGCCCTGTGCTGGTGGGCTGGATCACTTTGCTATCCGGAAGCAACCGGATCGGCATCCTGTCTATTGTGCTGCTGTTCCTTGCCGGTGGTTACCTGCTATTACGCGTTGACATTGCCACGGGGCAGCAAGCGGCTAAGAAGGGCTGATTGCTATTTTTTTAGGACAAACCACTGAATTAGCTTTTTTCTAAATCCGGCTCGCCACAATTAGATAATATTTCTGCTCTTACCTTGTCTTTTAATCGAGTTGCGATTTGCCACTCATCATCACCAGGCTCAACTGCAATAGGATCACCAATTATCATTTCGATCTCCCCTCTGCGCGGAAACCAGTTACGCTCTCTAAGCATAGAGCGAGAACCACGAATAGTAATGGGCACGACCGGACGATGACTTTTTACCGCAGCTAAAAAAGCGCCCATATGAAAAGGAGCAAGCCCTGGTTTGCGCGTAAAAGTCCCCTCAGGAAAGTACATCAGAGAGCCTTTTTGTGCGCCAATCTGGCTCGCATCTTCAACACTTTTTTCAATATCAAAGCGCTCAACAAACTTCACATCTATTCGCTTGAGCAGCAGAGCAAGCAGCCTATTATCAGCCAGTTCGGCCTTAGCGATAAAGCGATAGGGTAATGGCAGGGAGGCAACCAGAATATAGACATCAAGGTAGCTACTGTGATTTGCCACAAAAATGTATGACTTGTCGGCGAACAGTTTATCAATACCACTCACTGTTATTGGTGTCGCACTGGCCCAGGCTAACAATTTACTGGCGTAAGTAATTAATCTTTGTCGAGCAGTTAGCGTCGGTAAAAGTAATAGCAAAGGGCAAACAATAATTGTCAGTTGCACAAATAGTATCCATGTATAAAAAGCATAAGCTCGCGCTTTAACATTACGCCACACTCTTTTTGCCTGCTCTGGTACTCCTGCAAATATAATTTTGCTAAGTTGCCACCATAACGGGGCAGGTTTTTTTCCTACTTTTCCTTGTAAATAAAGCTCTCGGCATGCGCTACGCTTGAGTTTACCACTGGATGTTTTCAGTACTGTATTTGGAGGTGCCAGCACAATTTCATCAGGAGGCAAATCGACAATATCGGCACAGGTATTCAGTATATGCTGGCGCAGCTCCTGTTGTTTTTGCTGATCAGTTTCGCGGGTTTCCACTAATACGACCAGGCGTTCTTTGCCTGTTGCTGTCTCACTGTAACCAAAGGCGACAATCCGGCCACGGCGAACCCCTGCAATTGTCCCTACAGCTTCCTCTATTTCATGGGGATAAATATTTCGCCCTGCGCGGATAATAATATCCTTGCTGCGACCGGTAAGGTATAACTGCCCCTTGTCGAAATAGGCCAGATCGCCGGTATCGAGCCATTGCCCATGAAACAGCTCAGCTGTTTTTTCCGGGTTGCGATAATAGCCTCTGGTGGAAGAGGGGCCCTTAAACTGCAGGTGGCCTTGCTGCCTATCGGGAAGCTCGATATCCATATCGTCTACCACTCGTAGTTCATGAGCAGACAAAGCTTCACCACAAGAGACAAATTCCAGCGCGTTTTTATCACTAGCATCAACGGGAATAGCCTTGCCTTGGTTAGTAAAATAGCTACGGTCAATTCTCTGGATATGCGGAGTGCGATCCGGCTTTGGAAATGCCAGGCCAACTGAAGATTCAGCTAAACCATAAACCGGCCAGTAAGCTTCGCGGTTAAAGCCATATCCGGCAAAGCGTTTACAAAACCTGCGTACCGTATCGGGAATAACGGGCTCTGCGCCATTGCAGGACACTCGCCAAGACGTTAAGTCCAATCCTTTTAGTTGTTCTTCTGCAATGCGATGCACACAAAGATCGTAAGCAAAATTAGGCGCCGCTGAAATCGTTCCGCGATAACGATGTATCGCCCATAACCAACGTTGTGGTCTGGCTAAAAATTCCAGTGGTGACATCACCACCAGGTGAGCTGCGTGGTAAAACATTCCCAGCCAGGCAGCAATAAGTCCCATATCATGATAAAGGGGTAACCAGCTGACAAATATATCTTTTGAAGTCAATTGGGTCGCTACGCCCATTGCTTTAATATTTGCCAGCAGATTGCGGTGACTGAGCTGCACACCTTTTGGATCGGCGGTCGAACCCGATGTGTATTGAATAAAGGCAATGTCATCTTCAGATATGGCCATTTTTACCGGTTGCTCACTATAAGTAGCAAAGTCGTTTGCCGTAAGCACATGTTTTAAGCTAGGTACTAATGAAGTTAATAGGGTTGAATAGCGCTGGATTTCAGGGGTAGTGATCATTACTTCTGCTTGACAGTTTTTCAAAATGGTTTGATGACGTCGAATATAGCTTTCGATTTGGCTCAGGCGCATTGGCGGGTAAATCGGTACGGGTATGGCACCTGCTATGAGTACGCCCATAAAGCTGAAAAAATAATCAGGGCTGCTTGGTAACATCAAGGTTACTTTCGCAGCAGAAGGAAGCTGTTTATCTAACAAACACCAGGCCACTTTATTACTCATTGTTGCCAATTGGGCATAAGTGATCATTTCGCCACGCCCACTGTCCTGGTACATCTCTATCAGCGGTCTGTCGGGGTGTTTCTGTAAGTGCCATTGCAGAACCTCAACAAGCGTTTTCTCATTAAGCGGAGCTTGGTCAACTTCCGCTCCCGGCAGGGCTGCTAATACCTCGTGATCAAATATCTGTTTGTTACCTTGATTGGTTAATATCGCTTTAAGCAGGTCTTGCACAGTTTCCACTGTGGCAAAGGTATTATTTGCTAGTGTGACAGCAAAGGTATGTTCAACGCGGTGGATCAGTTCGACCCGTCCTAAGCTGTCAAACCCCAAATCATGTTCCAGTTTAGAGGTTAAAGTAATGGCTTGTTGTAACTGCCTGCCTGGATGAAGTTCATTAGTCAGTTTGCCTACCTGCTCCAGCAATTGCTGAGCAATTTCAATTTCTTGTCCCTTTTTAATAGAATTTACCTTGGACATGACTTTTCCCCATTTGCCGATAACAATAATATCTCCTTGTCATGTAATAAAAATAGCATGCAATGATGTTCTTCGCCGCAAGTGAAATCCTATGACAAAGCAAATAGGCTATACGGTTGAAAACAACAGTACATAAAAAAGCCCCAAGTTAACTTAATAGCTTGAGGCTTCTGGAATGCAAAAATCAGCTCGGATAAATCGAGCAGATAATATTACAGAATACGCAGATCATGCTTAG
>JABXKR010000174.1 GCA_013619145.1 Psychromonas sp.
CATAATCAACTCTGCATTTACCGCATATCCCTGTTTCACATACGGATTCAACCGTTACACCGTTATTGCGCAGGGCATCCAGCATGGAAGTTTCCGGACCCACCTCAATCTCCTGACCGGTTTCTTTGATTGCTATTCTCGCGGCAGTTGCGATGCCAAAATTTATAAATATCTCTGCAGATGCAAAAAAGTCTTCTTTGGACAGTTTTGCTGGCAATTTAAAATCGACTAATAATCTTGTTATGAGCAAAGCAGGCTTTGCAGGAATTAAAAGCTCAAATACAGTAACCAATATTCCAACTATTCTGACACTGGGGGATCTGTATATTTTCAATGATAAGATGAGCATTAAGCCCGAACACTTAAAAAGTGCAATGCACTTTAACGGTTTTACTTCTTCTGAGTTCTATGCTTCTATCCTGCCAAATACTTATCTCTATCTGGGTGATAAAGAATTAACCAGACCTGAATTACAGGGGTGTAACTGTTTTGTACAAATAACACGGACACTTTTTATGGAATCAGGCCAAGCAGCAGAGTACTCTGATTTCAAAATAAATCGATTTTATGAAGGTTGTTAAATGGGATTTTAGGGTAAAGTATTGTCTTTTGCCTAAAAGAACAAAACGCAGAACTTGACCCCATATTTTGTACAGTATAATTAAAGTTGTTTTATTATCCTGGCCGGATTTCCGGCAACTACAGTGCGGGTTGGTACATCTTTGCTGACAACAGCTCCGGCACCGATCACGGCATCATCACCGATTGTAATGCCGGGCAATATAATTGCCCCGCCGCCAATCCATACATTCTTACCTACATGTATGGCTTTGGCTGTTTCCCAACCTTGAATCCTTCTATCTGCTTGTAGAGGATGGGTGGCAGTATAAAATTGCGCATTGGGCCCGACCATAGTGTTCTCACCAATGTAAATAGGTGCATTATCCTGTAGGGTGACATTAACATTAATATACACCCGCTTGTCGAGATGCACATGCAGGCCGTAACTGATGTAAAAAGGCAATGCAATAATAGCTTCTGGTGATTTGTGTGGTAACAGCTTGGTATCGTGCTGGTAATCGAACGATAAATTTGCACGCCGATTCAATTCCTGCTGTTGTGCTCTCAGTGTCATTATTTCTGTGTCCAGGTAGCTATATTCCTGACCTGAAATCATTTTTTGATAGTTGCTGTCTGCCTGCGTCATATCTTTTCCTGCTTATTTTTTTACCAAGTAGATTATTTTCAACTCGAAATAGATGCCAAGCAAATAAATGCTCTTAGCTTAAACTCTTAGACTCAGATCTTGTCTTTTGCCTAAAAGAGCAAAATGCGGGACCAGACCTGTTCCCATAGTACTTTATGTTCCCGAATTTATATATTCAGCCACTATTGGTAGCTCATAGATAAACCAACACCCACATCCATAATATTCGTTGATTTTGATAGCTTAATTTTATATTCCAAGCTTGTGCAATGACATGGGTGAATATTTTTTATATTCTGCTCATTAAAATAATTCAGCGTACCTTCGGCTTGAACTTCACTTGGTTCAATAAGATGAAAACCACCAATTACATCTAAAATTCGGTCATCATTACAAACCTTTTTTGCATACTCGATAATGTTACAAATACCTGCATGAGAGCAGCCTGTAATTATTACTAAACCTTGAAATGATTTATATACTAGTGCGGAGTCATCATAAACATGATCATCTACCATTGAATATAATTTCTCACATTGACCAATTGGCTCAATATTTTCAAAATCATTACCTCTCTCTATCTCACCTAGAAAGACAAGATTATCAGTTATCCATAACGGTTCACTCGCCAGAGTAGTACCAAAATATCTACCAATTTTTTTACTATCTAAAATAGAGCCGATTTCATCACCACTATACTCTTTGTATGAAAAAGCTTCTGGATGCGCTATAACAGTTGGATTGATGTAATTTAAATTTTCTGCTTTTGCCTCAGAGTAAAATTTCACAAGAGGAACTAAACCACCAGTATGATCATTATGTCCGTGAGAGATAACAACGTAGTTAATATCCATAAGGGACTCATCCATTTTTCGCGCGTTTTTTATAAATATATCTGAATATCCCACATCAAATAATATCTTGGTATCACCGTCACAAATCAAATACGAGACAGCTGGCTCAGCTAAATAATAACGATCTATTATTGTGTTGTTATCCACTAAAACTTTCAATTCCATGATTTATTTCCCACACTCATTCTTCAGTTATATTGTTGTAATATCAGTAACTTTCAAAGGAAAGTGAAACATCACCTAGGGAACATAACACTCCAGTTAATGCGCAAAGTATTATAGGTAGCTGAATAAACTTGCTCCTTGAGTTTCTCCATGATTAGTTCGTTCGTCATATTCATGATTTAACAAGCCCAACTCATCTACAAGCTTGTATCCAATTCCATTAGCCTTTTGCTCCAATTCTGAACATGTAGCTAGTGAGGGCAGTTCAGTTATTTTTTTCTGAATCTTTTGAGCTATTGCTATAGCCAATTGATGGTGCCCTTTTTCATGAATCACCAAATTGGGATACCACTTATTCCATATTCCATTTACTTCTTCAATATCACTAACAAGCTTTGGAAGCGTATAAGTGGTATTTAACTCTGTATTTACATAAGTAATCCAACAACTATTTTTATTATATTTCCACCTGAAATTCCATTTTATATACGAATATGCATAGCCATGAAAAATACTTCCGTCACTTTTTATTGGAGAAGTTTTATTTAATGAGCTAAGAATTTCAGTTTTTGAATTGGGATTTACCTGATAAAATTTATAACTTTCATCGACAGATTCTTTTGCAAGCGTCAAAGATGAAAATGCCATGAACAGTCCACCCAATAACACCATTATCAATTTCATTGATTATCACCTTTTATTTTTGCATAACACTCACCGTAAGCGGCCGAGTGAAACTAGGTCCAGCTTTGCTGGCCTTGTCAGCTCTTTTACTCAATTACCAGGCTACCATCATCGTTAAATTGCCAGCAGTCACCATAAGCGACTTCCCACAAGTATCCATCTGGATCTGAGAAATAACCGCTATATCCACCCCAGAAAACATCTTGAGCTTGCTTCTCAATTTTGCCACCCGACTTTTCTGCAAGTTTTAATATTGCATCTACTTCCGATTTTTCTTTTGTATTGTGAGCCAGCGTAATACCCGAAAATTCAGGACGCTCAGCTTTGAAATCAGGAGACACATCTTTTGCCAACTCATCGAAAGGATACAGAGCTAAGCACACACCGCCTGTTTTGAAAAATACGATACCTGAGTCGGGCTTCCTTGATGTCGGGAACCCTAAAGATGTATAAAATTCATAAGACTTTTCTAGATCTGACACACCTAAAGTAATAATGCTGATTCTTGGTTCCACTTTCCTAACCTCTTAATTTAACTGCTTGGTATGCGTTTATTTCTCTGGAGCATACATGGCAAATACTTCTGCTCCGGTCAATTCCTTGCTTTTATTGGTAAAGCAATAGTAGTCAGGCCTTTTATCACTAAAGTATTGAACCTCAATTTCCAATCCTTTCAGCTCGGGAAAGAATCCCGCCGGAATACTATATTCACCTGTACCTTTGATTCTATAAAACAAATGCGTACCACAGTTCGCACAAAAACCTCTTTCGGCCCACTCGGACGAGTCAAAAACATGTATTTGATCATCTCCTTCAATTTCTAATTCCGTTCCACACTGCAATGCGAGCGCTGGACCACCTCCCCACTTTCTACACATATCACAATGGCACACGGTTATATTCGGACTTATGTTATTAGCTTTAATTTTCACACTTCCGCATAGACAGCTTGATTCTCCCGAAACAAAATCCTTCATAAATTTATCCTCAGCACTGACGTCTTAAATAACGGGCAAAATAAAGTAGTGTCGAGCGCAGCGATACTTTATTTTGTCCTGTTGATTTTTTTGTGTACGCCCAGCATGGGCATGAACTAATGAGGTGAAAGTCCTCTGTAGGAAGGTCACCGTTTAATAAAATATTTGTTATTAAACGCTAACTACTAGCGAATGGCAAGGGCTTATCCGCGAGGATTGGTCTGGAGGAAGCCGCTAGCAAATTTGCGAGCTGATGAACAAGAACATCATATGAGGCGTAGGCTAGAGGTGAGTTGGCACAAGACGACGAAACCACGTGATCTAATGGCCACCGTAAATGATGCAGCAGTGCAAAGAAAGTGCATGCTCTTATCTGGGGAGATCTGCTTAACACGCGATCGGTAACTTAACCAGCTAGGCACTGGTTTATAACTGCCTTGGCTTTTCAGATTCATCAACTGAAAAGAGCGAATTAGATGAAAACCGATAGCGCATGACTGGGCAACTAGGCATGTGAGTAAGCAGAAGTCAGCAGACGGCATAGTAGCCAAACGCCTATCGTAATGGATAGGACAAGGTGAAGGCCTGAACATCTAAACCAAGGAGAAATCATATTGAACTTGAAACACAATAAATCACCATGTTGTGATAGTGCGCCTCAGCGTTCAGATATGAACAATACCTTAAATGAATATTCACTAATGGCACAAATGCTAAGTGATCAAAATATGGGAGCTGCATGGAAACATGTTAAAGCCAACAAAGGCGCACCCGGTATTGATAACATGAGCATTGAAGAATTTGAGCCTTTTGCCTTAGCACATTGGCAAGGGATCAAAGCAAAGCTGATAGAGGGCAATTATCAGCCCCTTCCGGTAAAACGGGTAACTATCCCAAAACCAGATGGCGGAGAACGTTTATTGGGGATCCCTGCTGTAATAGACAGGATGATCCAGCAAGCGATTAGCCAGGTGATCAGTCCCTATTTTGAACCTATATTTTCGCCTTATAGCTACGGATACCGGCCCGGGAAACGAGCCAGTCAAGCGGTCACTCATGTACAAACTTGCATTAAACAAGGGTACAAAACAGCCGTGGATATTGACCTCTCAAAATTCTTTGATGAAGTTAATCATGACATGCTAATGAACCGGATCGGTCGCAAAATCAAAGATAAAGCGTTAATGCAATTACTCGGTAAGTACTTAAGAGCGGGTATTGCAGAAACTGAAACAGGGCTTTGGTTTCCATCGGATAAGGGCGTGCCGCAAGGAGGCCCATTATCACCACTTTTATCCAATATATTATTAGATGAATTGGATAAAAAGCTAACACGAGAGCGATTACATTTTGCTCGTTATGCTGACGACATCATCATTTTGGTTAAGTCTCAGCATATCGGTAA
>JABXKR010000163.1 GCA_013619145.1 Psychromonas sp.
GTCGCATTATAGAGATAGCGATCACATTGGCAAGTGTTTTTTGCATAAAAACAGGTTATTTTTGCAATTAGTTTTTATACCTGTTTTGCAAACAAGTTATCCACAAGATTAGCTTTGTTATCCACACATTCTTATCGTATAGTTTCTTTTCTTACTTATTTAATGAGGTTTTTATGCTTCCTGTATTACGTGCTTATAAAGATACTTACCCAGTAATTGGAAATTCTGTTTATATTGATCCTTTTTCATCAATTATCGGGGAGGTTGAATTAGCTGATGATGTCAGTATTTGGCCTATGTGTGTTTTGCGTGGCGATGTTAACCATATAAAAGTAGGTAAACGTACGAATATCCAAGATGGATCTGTTTTACATGTCGCGCGTAAAGGTGAAGCAAGTGTTGATGGTTATTCTTTGCATATTGGAGAAGATGTGACAATCGGGCACAAAGCGATGCTGCATGCTTGCTTAATTGGCGATCGTGTTTTAATTGGCATGGGGGCGATTGTTTTAGATAATGCGCGTATCGATAGTGACGTTATTTTGGCAGCTGGTGCATTAGTACCACCGAATAAACATTTACAATCAGGTTACCTGTATGTTGGCTCTCCGGCAAAAGCCGCTAGAAAATTAACAGATGAAGAGTTTGCCTTTCTTAAGCGATCTGCCATTCACTACGTTAAGCTAAAAAATGAATATCTTGCACAAGGCTGAGTTCTTTTAGTCTCAGACACAAAAAAGGCTACATCTCTCTATAAGTAGAAGTAGCCTTTCTTTTATTGTTTACTCAAACTCTAGTTAAATCGTTTCTTTATGGATCAAAGTACTGCTTTTAATATTAAATTCTAAAGCAACTTCATCACATGCATGTTGGCGCACACACATAGCACAGTCTTTCATTACTTTCTCCGGCATCATCGATTTACTTGTTGGGCTGAAACCAAGCTTCATAAAGAACTCTGGCATACGTGTTAATACAAAGACGCGTTTGATTGCTAATTTTTCTGCGCGTTTAACTATTAACTCAACCAAAGCACTACCTTGTCCTCTACGCTCAAAACCAGGCTCAACACCTAGTGAGCGAATTTCAGCAAGGCCTGTATCGTAAACATATAACGAACCACAACCAGTTACTTTACCTTCACATTCAGTTACCGCAAATTCACCAACTGATTTTGCTAAGTCTGATTTGTCTCGTGGTAAATTTTCACCTTTTTCAGCCCAATGATTAACCATCGACTCTATGCGCTCTAAATCGGTTAAACGTGCAGTACGAATAACTAAGCCTGAAGTATCACGATCTGATAAACGTTGCTCAGCTTCACAAAGTGCGTATTCAATTTGCTCTGGTGAAACACCGCCTTGCGCTTTACGTGCTGATAATGTTGCTTCCAGTGTTAGCACAGGATAAACATCATCCTCGATAACCTCTGAGAATTCTTTGAACTGCGCAACTGTTAACTCTTCTAGTGGCACTCCCTTTTCAATCGCAACTACTACAGCAACGCCAACAATATGGTGTGCTTCACGGAAAGGAATACCTTTGGCGACAAGGTAATCTGCCAGTTCAGTGGCATTTGAATAACCACCTTGTGCAGCTTCTTTAGTACGTTCTTCATTAACTTTAAGATCCGTTAACGCCATTGATGCCATCTCTAGACAGTCACCCCAAGTATCTAACGCATCGAACAAACCTTCTTTGTCTTCCTGCATATCTTTATTGTATGCAAGAGGTAGTGCTTTTAATGTCATTAACATACCCGCTAATGAACCAAATACGCGACCAGATTTACCGCGAATAAGCTCCATCGCATCCGGATTTTTCTTTTGCGGCATTAATGATGAACCAGAAGTCACCAAATCAGACATTTCGATAAATGCAGATTCACCACTATTATAGAAGATCAGATCTTCGGCCATACGCGACAGATGAACCATTGAAAGTGTTGCACAACTCATTAACTCAACGACATGATCGCGATCTGATACAGAATCTAAGCTATTACGCGTTGCTCTGGCAAAACCAAGGGAATGCGCTAATGCAGTACGATCCATTGCGTATGCAGTGCCAGCTAATGCACCACTTCCTAGCGGACAGGTATCCAAACGTTCAAGACAACCTTCTAAACGACTATGATCACGCTCTAACATTTCTAAATAAGCAAGACACCAATGTGAAAACGTAACAGGTTGTGCACGTTGCAGATGAGTGTAACCAGGCAACACAACCGCTTGATGGATACGCGCAAGTTCAATCAGTTTTGCTTCTAATGTATCAAGATGAACAATCAGCTCTTGCGCCGTTTTTTTACACCATAGTTTTAAATCCGTAGCGACTTGATCATTACGGCTACGGCCCGTATGTAATTTTTTACCTAAATCTCCGACTTTCTGAATAAGTTGGATTTCAACCCAAGAGTGGATATCTTCAGCGTCAGATTGCAGTACTTGCTCTGGATTTGCTTGTACCGAAATTAAAAGCTCATTTAGCGCCGCTTCTAAGTTTTTTTGCTCATCAATTGTTAAAACATCCACAGATTGCAATGCTTTTGACCAAGCGATTGAGCCAATAATATCCTGTTCCGCAAGACGGTAATCGAATTTTAATGAATCATTAAATAGTTTAAATTTCACGTCTGCCGCTTGGCTAAAACGTCCGCCCCATAGTGCCATGTTATGCTCCATCACTTACTGTGTATTAGTTATGCTTTCTATTTATATTCATTCTCTGTTTATTAATAATAAGAACAGATATAAATAGAAATTCCTGTTTGCCAATTAAGCCAAACAGGAATTGAATCTCAGCTTTTAATGTTTATATTATTTTTTGTTCAGCGTACGGATACGGCTTGAAAGTGAATATAAACGAATAAAGCCTTCAGCGTGTTTTTGGTCATAAACATTATCATCACCAAATGTTGCAAACTCTTCAGAATAAAGACTGTTTGGCGAACGTTTTTGTACCGCTGTTACTTGCCCTTTGTACATTTTAACAACCACTTCACCATTTACATCTTTTGCTAATGCTTCAGATGCCGCTAATAAAGAGCCACAAAGAGGTGTAAACCAACGACCATCATATACTAAGTGAGCAAACTCTTGACCAACTTGGTCACGCCATTTACGAGCAGGCTTGTCATGAACTAATTCATCGATACCACGCAGTGCGGTAACCATTACAGTACCACCCGGTGTTTCGTAACAACCACGAGACTTCATACCAACCGTACGGTTCTCTGTGATATCAACACGGCCAACACCATGTGCCGCTGCTTTTTCATTTAACAGCATTAATGCGTCATATGGAGACAGTTCAACACCATCAACCGCAACAACACGTGAATTTTCAACTTTAATCGTTAAGTATTCAGGCTCATTAGGAGCGTCAATTGGATCAACCGTTAATGTCCAAACACCTTTACTTGGCTCATTCCATGGGTTTTCCAGCTCACCACCTTCGTGAGAGATATGCCATGCATTGGCATCACGACTGTAGATTTTCGTCGCGCTAGCGGTTGTTTCAATATTACGTTCAGCAAGGTAATCAAGCAGATCTTCACGGGATACCATGCTCCACTCACGCCAAGGTGCAATAACTCTCAGCTCAGGCGCAAGTGCTGCAAAACAGCTTTCAAAACGAATTTGGTCATTACCTTTACCAGTACAACCATGACAAACTGCATCAGCGCCCACTTTTAGTGCAACTTCAACTTGCGCTTTAGCAATGATTGGACGTGCCATTGAGGTACCTAACAGGTAAGTTCCTTCATAGACAGCACCAGAGGCAATCGTTGGGTAGATATAATCTTTAACAAACTCTTCTTTAAGATCAACAATGTGACATTCAGAAGCACCAGACGCTATAGCTTTCTCGTGCAAGCCAACTAGCTCTTCTGCACCTTGACCAACATCAGCACAAAAAGCAACAATTTCACAATCATCATAAGTTTCTTTTAACCATGGAATGATTGCTGAAGTGTCTAGACCGCCAGAATAAGCGAGTACAACCTTTTTAACTTTACTCATTTGATTATTTTCCTTTCATCAGTGTCAGCATGATAGCATTTTGAATGTGCATTCTATTTTCTGCCTGGTCAAAAATTAACGAAGCAGGACCGTCCATAACTTCAGACGTGATATCCAAACCGCGATGTGCAGGTTGGCAATGTAATATGTGTTTAATACCCGTTAAATCTAATAATTCCTGGTTGATCTGGTAAGGCATGAATTTAGCTTTGATTTGCTCAAGGGGAGTATCATCACCCATTGAGATCCAAGTATCACCATAAACCACATCATAGCCTTTGATATCTTCAATATTGTTGGTCACGCGGATGCTGCCGCCATTTTTCGCCGCAATATCTTCTGCCATTTTCATTATTTGTGCATCAGGGCTATGACCGATAGGGCAAACCGCAGTAACTTCTGCGCCTAAAATAGCACCTGCAATAAATAGTGAATGAGTAACATTATTACCATCACCAATATAAGCCACTTTTACTTTAGAAACATCATCATACTGCTGAGAGATAGTTAAAAAGTCAGCCATTGCCTGGCAAGGATGGTAGAGATCACATAAAGAGTTAATCACAGGAACGCTTGAATACTGCTGCATTTCAAGCAAGGTTTTATGATCAAATACACGTGCAACAATACAATCGGCCCAACGGGAAATGTTAGCAGCAAAATCTTTAACATCTTCACGACTGCCCATTACACCATTAGCCTGATCTAAATAAACAGCATGACCGCCTAATTTATTAACACCAATATCAAAAGTCACACGCGTACGCAGTGATTGTTTTTCAAAGAGTGTAACAACACTTTTACCCGCTAATGCTTGACTGTACTTAGCCGGATTCGCTTTTAAATCTTTACCCAGTGCAATCAGCTCTAACGCCTGTTGCTGAGTCATTTCCATACCTGTTAGTAAATTTTCCATTGCTTTACTCTCTACTTAACTACTTTTGTTCCCACTGCTTGCCCAGCAAGCAATGACACTAAATTTTCAGGATTTTTCCAGCTTGCTAACATTACATGACCTAAAGTATCTGCTGCGTGTAACGCTGCTTTCACTTTTACCGCCATGCCATCTTGGATGATATTTTCAGCAATCAGTGTATCAGCTAATTGTGTATTTAGCTCTGGAATAACTTGCTTGTGAGCATCCCACACGCCATCAACATCTGATAAGAAAACTAACTCTGCATCCACCAGCTCACAAATCGCGATAGCAGCTTGATCCGCGTTAACATTATATAAACGCGCATCTTCACCAATACCAATTGATGAGATAACCGGCAAATGCCCTGCTGCTAATAACCCGTTTAATAACGAGGGGTTATTGGCACTGCACACACCTACGGCACCAAGTTCCGGATCAAGCTGTGTTACTTTACAGCTAAAACCATCAGCAAGAGACAACCCCACCGCAGAAAGACCCGCTTGTAACGCTTTAGCCATTAGCAGTTTATTTGATGTACCTGCTAATGCGCCTGCAACATAAGGAATCTGCTCAAAAGGTGTGATGCGTAACCCGTCTTTTTTCTCACTAACAATGTTCATTTTATTTAAAACATTTTCAACAATCACCCCGCCACCATGTACTAATAACAATGGGCGTTGCTGTTTTTCTAAATAAGCAGTTAAGGCTGAAAACAGATTAGCTAATGCTTGTTCATTTTCAAGTACCGCGCCACCTAATTTAATCAGCAGTGGTTGTTTGGATAAGAGTTGAGTCATTTTCTAATAATCCTGCTTATAAAAGAGAGGTTGTGATAGCAAAACCAAAACGTAAATTAATGCATTGCATTGCTTGCGATGACGCACCTTTTAATAGGTTATCAATTGCGCTAAACGCCACCAGATCTTCACCATCAACCGCCCAACCTAAATCACAATAAGGTGTGCCGACCACATTTTTCAATGCAGGATAGCTTCCCTCTCCCATTAAACGTACGATTGGCTTATCTGCATAGGCATCTTGATAAGCCTGCTTGACCTGTTCGCTTGTTACGCCTGTTTTTAACTGCACATTAATGCTGGCTAAAATGCCGCGTTTGAAACTGCCTAAATGCGGAGTAAATACCACCGGCATCCCTAAGTGCTGATCAATCTCTGGTTTATGCCTATGATTAAACACAGCGTAAGGTTGTAAGCTGACTTCACAGAAGCTACTCACTACACTCGCCTTACGCCCGGCACCACTTACACCACTAGTGGCATTAATAGTCGGCTTTGTATTTTCTTTAATTAATCCCGCTTCTGCTAACGGTTTTAATGCCGTTAATGATGCTGTTGTGTAACAACCGGGAACTGCAATCAAATCAGTTTTCTTAACGGCTTCAAAATTCCATTCCGCTAAACCATAAACCGCTTTTTCTAACAACTCAGGATACTGGTGTGTGAAACCATAAAACTTATCATAGAAGCCCGCCGATTGAACACGGAATGCACCAGACAGATCGAATACCACTGTATTTTGGGCAAGGAAAAGTGCTGCCAAGTTATGGCTTACTTCATGTGCTGTAGCCAGAATAACGATATCTATGCCTTCACAAGCGCTTTCAATACCACTGTTAGCTAGCGGCTGCAGCGGCAGATCAACCACACCTAATAAGTTACCGTAAAGTTCAGATAGTTTTTTACCTTTATCCAAACTGCCTTCAGAAACATATAAACCCGCTAATTCAATATATTCATGACGAGTTAAAAAATGTGCTAACTCAGCGCCGGTATAACCACTTGCACCCACAACAATGGCTTTTAACATAAGAAGTTCCTGTTTCATTTACTGTATAAAAAATAGAAAACGTACTATAAAAAGAGATATTCTCGATAGAGAAGACCATTCTAATTACCTTTGATTATTTATGCAATAATTATGAATAGTTATTTATATGTAATTATATTGACAGTCGCTTACAAATAAAATTAACGGGTTAATTCTGCGCTACACTAATATAGCTTAATAAAAGTCGAAAAATTGAATGATTAACACCACTTAATAACCAAGTAAAACGAGCAACCTCGACTACTGCCGCTCATCATTTATCTCTTCTGTTTCCAGCGGATCCGCATACAGTGCTTTTATCTCCAACACTTTAGGTAAGCAAGCTTTAAAGTGTGGAACCAACTCAGGATCAAAGTGTTTGCCTGATTCGCTTTCAATTAGAATCATTGCTTTTTCAACTGACCACGCTTTTTTATAAGGGCGCTCACTAGTCAGTGCATCAAACACATCGGCAATAGCAACGATACGTGCACTCAATGGAATATTTTCTCCACTTACCCCGGCAGGATAACCCGTGCCATCCCATTTCTCATGGTGATATTGCGCCACTTCAACGGCCATGCCTAATAAATCGGACTCATGCTTGCCTAAAATCTCAACACCGTACTCTACATGCCTCTGCATGATCGTCCATTCATCTTGATTAAGCTTACCTGCTTTCAATAACACCCCGTCAGGAATGCCGATTTTACCTATATCGTGCATCGGTGCGGCATTATAAAGCAGTTCAGACCAACTGTTATTTCCCGTAACTCGTTTTGCTAAAAAGCGTGAATACCAGCTAAGACGAATAACATGCAGGCCTGTTTCATTATCTTTAAATTCAGCAGCCCGCCCTAAGCTTTGTAGGATTTCCATGCGCGTTTTTTCTAGCTCTTTTGTTCTTTCCTGTACCAAACTCATCAGATGCAATTTTTGGTTTGATAATTTCAAATGCGCACTTACTCTTGCTAAAACAAGCGGCGGACTAACTGGTTTTGTTATGTAATCAACACCACCTAACGAAAAACCTTTTTTTTCATCTTCGACATCTCTATTTTCACTAACAAAAATAATAGGGATTTCAGCGGCTTCAGGCATTACCTTTAGTTGTTTACAAACGGCATAACCGTCGATATCCGGTAGAATTATACCTAACAAGATGAGATCCGGTTTATCTTGCCCGCTAGCAATTTTAAAGGCAGTAGAAGCATTAATAGCGATCTTGACTTTATAATAGGGGGATAATATTCCATTTAAAATATGAATATTTTCAGGGTTATCATCAACGAGCAAAATTGTTTGCTTAGTGATCATCTCGTCTAAATCCAGCATTTCTGTTCCTACTTTTATTTGCTTTTATCGAACAGTATTTTCTGTCGATGCAGAGGGGAGCTATTAGCACTATCAAAACCGAAAGTTATCTAACTGTTCAATAACATTATTAACTAACTACTATTGATTGTTAAGCTGAGATATTTCTTTCAATTATAAGGCACTTACAGTGCGCCATCATCCAATTCAATACTTTGCTTATTTTCCTGTAATTACAAGATAAGGTCAATTTCATCAAGCCCTCGTACTGGCTGACTTGTGACTTTGTCGACTTATTTCTAAATATCTTGTGCTTACGGTCATTTCTGCCTGCTGAAATCATAGTATATTTGAGGGAATGCTTGCGCACCAATATTACAGCCCCCTATTAAACAGTTCACTTGCAAGTAGATCTTCAATACTTCCATGATGCTTGATGTGATAGTAAACAGTAAAATGTTTACTTTTGTTAAGTTGGCTCACAAAAAGTAACTTATTGATAGGAATAGTGAGGGTTGAAATATTACTTATTAGATTAATATGCGCTAAATTATCGGCCAGAAAAAAAAGAATAAAATAGAGCAAATTATAATTCGTCAATTTGCATTCATTTTAAACTAGAGGGAATCTAAATTATATGCTAATTAAACACAAATTAATCTCCAATACTATTGTAACCATAGTAAGCATGCTGGCCATGCTATTACTAATGAATTTCACTTCATCGGCACTAAAGCAAGATATTACCCTTGCACAAAACATAGGTAAGATTGAGGCTGGCATATTGCAATTAAGATCACATGAAAAGGACTTTTTAGCCCGTAAAAAAAGTGTATATATTGACGCATTTAATACGGAAACATCAAAACTACAGGCAAATATTAGACAACTTAAACAGGATCTAAAAAGTATCTACGTTTCAGCAGATGAGCCAATTAAATTAAGTAGCCAGTTAAATAATTATCAGCAATTTTTTAATAACGTAGTTGAAACACAAAGACGCATTGGTTTTGATCCGCAAAGCGGGTTCTATGGCGAGCTGAGGGAAGCCGCACATAATGCAGAGGAAGCCATTGGCGATTCGGTTATGTTTTATAAAATGATGCTGCAAATAAGAAGCAGTGAAAAAAATTACATGCTGCTGCTTGATGACCAATATATTATTAAGTTCGGTGAGGATTTTAATAATTTGTATACTAGTGTGCAAAAAAGCTACTTAGTTCAATCGCAGAAGAACTTGATTTTAAATGCACTAGACACTTATAAAGTTGCATTTTTATCATTGGTCAGTGAACAGCAGATATTGGGTTACCATGATGATGAAGGTTTTCAAAAAGCGATGAATGCAAGTGCATTGAAAGTTCAGTTGACTCAAGCACAGTTAGTTAGAAAAACAAATGAAGCAATCAATGATTATGTGCATTTATTTAAACAAATGACTTATATCCTGTTCACTCTTGCACTACTCATTTCAATCTTCATTGGCTGGGCACTTTCACACAGTATTATGAACGCTATTTTGCATATTAAAGATTCAATTGTGAAAATATCAGAAACCAACGATTTAACCATTGAAGTTTCTACAAAAAGCAATGATGAATTGTCAGATATGGCAAAGGCATTCAATTATATGATTTCAAATTTCCAAAGTTTACTGGTTTCAGTAAAAAAATCAGAAGCAACTTCTGATAAAGCAACAGAGATACTGGCAGAAAATCCTCTCTGGGCTGATTTTATATATGAAGAGTGTCTTGAAGATAGTAAAGACAATAAATAAAGAAACCTATTCTTCGTGGTCACCTAACTAGATAATATTCAGATTTAGTTAGGTGACAAAACAACAACACTAAAAGTAACCTGCAATTCAACCTCCCCCCCTGTTAATAAACAACAAACTTTTTAATTTTGTTAAGTTAATTCACAAAAAGTAACTTATTGATAGAAATATTGAGGGGTTAAAATGTTACTTTTGAGACTAAATGAGTTAAATTATTCTTTGCAAAAAAACAATAAAACAGATCAAATTGTTATTCGTTAATATATTTTTAAAACTCGTGGGATCAAAATAACATGCTAATAAAACACAAATTAACCACCAATACTATTGTAACCATAGTAAGTATGTTGGCTATGCTATTACTGCTTAACTTCTCTTCAACATCACTGCAACAGGATATTACACTTGCCCAAAATATCGGAAAAATTGAAGCCGGCATATTACAGTTAAGATCGCATGAAAAGGACTTTTTAGCCCGTAAAAAAAGTGAATATATTGATCAATTTAATGCGGAAAGTTCAATGTTACAAAAAGGCATTGAACAGCTAAAAATTGATTTAGATATTATTAATGTTTCCGCAGAAGAAGCCATTCGACTAGGTAAGACTTTAACCGAATATCAACAATATTTTACAGAGGTTGTTGAGACGCAAAAACGTATTGGTTTTGATCCCAAAAGCGGGCTTTCCGGCAAACTGGGAAAAGCAGTAAATGAAGCTGAAGCTGCGATTGGAGAGTCAATCTCGTTTTTAAACATGATGCTAAAAACAAGAAGCAGTGAAAAAAATTACATCCATCTGCTTGATGATAAGTATGTTAAAAACTTCCAAGTTAACTTTGATGCATTGCATAAAGATGTGAAAAAAAGCTATTTAGTCAGCACCCAGAAAAAAGCTATTTTAGCGGCGCTTGATAGTTATAAAACGACCTTTTTAGCCTTAGTAAAAGAACAGAAGAAATTGGGTTATCACGCTCATGATGGCTTACAAAAATCGCTAAATGAAAGTGCTCACCAAGTTCAAAAAATCCAAACTAACCTAGTTGCTAAAACAGATGCAGCTGTCAGTGATTATGTAAAATCAATTAAGCAAATGACTTATATCCTCTTTGCTGTGGCGTTATTTATTTCAATCGCTATTGGTTGGGTGATTTCTCGCAGTATTATGGACGGTATTTTATATATCAAAAATTCAATTGTGAAAATTTCAGAAACTAATGATTTAACCGTTTCCATTTCTACAAAAAATAATGATGAATTAGCGGATATGGGAAAGGCATTCAATAATATGATTGCTAATTTCCAGCATTTAATCGTTTCAGTGAATCAATCAGTTGGCAGTCTTAATAACGCAACAGATACACTTTCAGATAATATTCATCAAGCAAACGAAGGTGTTGCATCGCAAATGCAGGAAACCGATATGGTGGCAACTGCCGTTACTGAAATGGTCGCTACAATTGAAGAGATTGCAAGTAATACGACAGACGCGGCTGATAAAGCAGAGCAAACTAACCAAAATGCAGCTAAAGGTAAACGCGGTGTTGATGCAACCATCCATCAGATCAGTATCTTATCCGATAAACTAATCGAATCAGAAGGTGTTGTAAATAACCTTGCTAAAGACAGTGAAACAATCGGCAGTGTGCTTGATGTAATTCGAGGTATTGCCGAGCAAACTAACTTACTCGCACTAAATGCAGCCATTGAAGCGGCTCGTGCCGGTGAGCAGGGACGGGGGTTTGCTGTTGTTGCTGATGAAGTACGTACTCTTGCCAGCCGTACACAAGAATCAACCAAAGAGATTGAGAACATTATTGGTTCCCTGCAAAGCAGAACTAAAAACATTGTTGATTTAATGACTGATTGTCGCAGTGAAGGACAGGAAAGCGCCGATCAAGCTGGCCAAGCCGGGCAATTACTTGAAGAGATCAATCACGATATCGTTGCTATCATGGATATGAATACCGCCATTGCTACCGCGATTCAAGAGCAAAGTGCGGTGGCTTCAGAAGTGAACCGCCATGTAGTTTCTATCCGTGATGTGGCAGAAGCATCCAGCGAATCTGCGCAACAAAACGAACTGATGAGTGATGAGTTATTACAGCAGGCAAATGTGTTAACTAATGAGATAAAACGCTTCACCATCTAAGTAAACACTCTTATTTGAATATTAAGCCTTGAGCAGAATCACTGACTCAAGGCTTTTTTTTACCAAAACCGATCCATTCAATGTAATATATTTTTATCCTCTCTTTTATTTACTTATTTAAAGGTGTTTTATGTCACTGCCTACTTTTTTAAACCTCTACAAAGACCTTATCGCCATCCCCTCCATCAGCTCAACCGATTCATCGTGGGATCAAAGTAATTTAAGGGTCATTAATCAGCTTGCCACATGGTTAGAAGAGCTTGGTTTTAAAAATGAGATAAAAGAGGTCAGCAGTGCACCCGGTAAATACAATTTAATCGCCACATTTGGTGACGGTGATGGTGGTTTATTACTGGCAGGACATACTGATACAGTGCCATATGATGAAGGGAAGTGGTTAAGCGATCCTTTTAAAGTAACGGAAAAAGACAACCGTTTATATGGGTTAGGCACTATCGATATGAAAGGTTTTTTTGCCTTTGTTATTGAGGTATTAAAAGAGCTCGATCTCAACAAACTCAACAAACCGCTACGTATTTTAGCAACTGCCGATGAAGAAACCACCATGTCAGGTGCGCAGGATATTGCCAGACAAAAAAGCTTCAAACCCGATTATGCGATTATCGGCGAACCTACCGGTCTAGTACCAGTTATCATGCATAAAGGGCATATGTCCGAAGGTATTCGCATTACCGGCCGTAGTGGTCACAGCTCAGATCCCGACAAAGGGTTAAATGCCATTGAAATAATGCATTTAGTGATTGGTGAATTAAAAAAAGTACAGCAGCAGTTTAAAGATAAATACTTTAATGAACATTTTGATGTCCCTTATCCAACCCTTAATTTCGGTTCAATTAATGGTGGTGATAGCCCCAATCGAATTTGCGGTTGCTGTGATTTGCATATTGATATGCGCCCTATTCCAGGGATTAGCACCAGCGAACTATTTATTACAGTAAAGGAAGCATTATCTGAAATTGAAAAACGCTATCCGAACAGCGTTGAAATTTATCACCTGCACGAACCAATTCCATCTTATCAATGCCCCATGCATTCAGAGCTGATTGAAAATGCACAAATTTATACTGGTAATAAAGCGCAAAGCGCTAATTACTGTACTGAAGCCCCTTTTATCGAGCAACTCGGTTGTGACACCATAGTTCTCGGTCCCGGGCATATTGCACAGGCGCATCAGCCGAATGAATATTTAGATCTCTCTTTTGTTAAACCTACAAAATCTGTTATTGAAAAAATGATCAAACGCTACTGTGCTGATTGATTCAGCGGCTATTTACTTCACAAAAGAAAAAATAGTGTCATTGAAAAACGAATTAAATAACTTCACGTAATTTAATTACACGGGAAGTATTTCAAATCAAGTGAAAGCAAAACTTATGGGATAGCACGTTGACTAGTTGCCCTTTTGTGGTAGGTTATTTGCCTTACTTTATTTTAGCGTGTAATTTTATTACAGATTTACGAGGTTTATATGACAGAACAATACGCAAATTTACGTAGTAACGTAGGTTTATTGGGTCAATTACTAGGTAAAAGTATTGGTGAACATTTAGGTGAAGAATTTCTAGAAAAAATAGAATCGATCCGCCAGCTTTCTAAATCTTCTCGCGCGGGTAATCATAACGACGGTAAAACACTTGTTGACGTACTCGCTAATCTTTCAGATGACGAGCTGCTGCCTGTGGCTCGTGCTTTTACCCATTTTTTAAACTTGGCAAATATCGCCGAGCAGTTTCATGGTATCTCTCGCCATTGCGATAGTGGTGTTTGCGCGCCAGATCCAATGAACCAACTGATTGGCAAACTAAAAAATGCACAAGTTTCTCAAGAGACAATGCAGCAAGCGGTTAATGAACTGCAGATGGATATGGTGCTGACCGCACATCCAACGGAGATTACGCGTCGTACTCTTATCCATAAGCACACGGCGATTAACGAATGTTTAAGTTTACTTGAAATTAGCGAAACGTCAGACAAAGAACGCGATCAACTGCTAAACCGTCTTGAGCAGTTAATCACACAAGCCTGGCATACCAATGATATTCGCAAAAACCGTCCGACCCCGGTAGATGAAGCTAAATGGGGTTTCGGTGTTATCGAAAGCAGCTTGTGGGAAGCCGTTCCGCAATATGTTCGTGAGCTTGATAACAAACTACAAGATGGCTTAGGTTTATCTTTGCCGATTGACGCCTCACCAATCAAGTTCACCTCGTGGATGGGTGGCGATCGTGACGGTAATCCATTTGTTACTGCAAAAGTAACACAAGAAGTATTATTAACCAGTCGCTGGGTAGCTGTAGATTTGTATCTGCGAGATATTAAACAGCTGACTGAAGAGTTATCAATGGATATCTGTGATCCTGTTTTACGCGCTATTGTTGGTGAAAATACAGATGAACCATACCGCGCTATTTTACGTAAATTACGTGAAGAATTAAAAGAAACACGCACTTCACTAAGCGCAACACTGCGCGGCCAAGATAGCAATGCGCAAGATATCATCACCCGTACCGAGCAGCTGAAACAGCCTCTTGAGTTATGTTATCAATCACTTAAAGCTATGGGTATGCACTCAATTGCAAATGGCCTGATTTTAGATATCCTGCGTCGCCTGGCATGTTTTGGTATTAACCTGGTAAAACTTGATATCCGTCAGGATGGTGAACGCCATGGTGACACTCTGTCTGAATTGACACGTTATTTGGGTCTTGGAGATTACAATGCCTGGAATGAAGCAGATAAACAGGCATTTTTATTACAAGAGTTAAACAGCAAACGCCCGCTTATCCCTGCATCTTGGAAACCATCAGCTGATGTACAGGAAGTACTCGATACCTGTAAAGTGGTCGCGCAAACCGATCCGCAAGCATTAGGTATCTACATCATCTCAATGGCACGCCAGGCGTCTGATGTTTTATCAGTACAACTTCTATTAAAAGAAACAGGTTGCCCATTCCGCATCCCTGTCGCACCTTTATTTGAAACCTTAGATGATTTAAATAACGCAAGCGACGTAATTGAACGTCTGTTTGCTGTTGACTGGTACCGTGGATATATTGGTGGCGAGCAACATGTAATGATCGGTTACTCCGATTCAGCGAAAGATGCCGGGGTGATGGCTGCTAACTGGGCACAATATACAGCACAGGAAGCACTGGTTAAAATCAGTGAAAAAAATGATATTAAACTGGTCTTGTTCCACGGACGTGGGGGCACAATTGGTCGTGGCGGCGCGCCAGCACATCAAGCACTACTGTCTCAACCTCCAGGCTCTTTAAAAGGCGGACTTCGTGTTACCGAGCAAGGTGAGATGATCCGCTTTAAATTCGGTCTGCCTAAAGTGGCAGTACAAAGCTTAAATCTTTATACCGCGGCTGTTTTAGAAGCAAACTTATTACCGCCACCAGCACCTAAACAAGAGTGGCGTGATTTAATGGAGCAGTTTGCAGAGCAATCTTGTCAGGAGTACCGCCACTTCATCCAGGAAGAGCCGGAATTTGTTCCTTACTTCCGCAGTGCGACACCAGAATTAGAACTCGGTAAACTGGCGTTAGGCAGTCGTCCAGCAAAACGTAAACCCAATGGTGGCGTTGAAAGTTTACGTGCTATTCCATGGATTTTTGCATGGAGTCAAAACCGCTTAATGCTGCCTGCATGGTTAGGCGCAGGTACCTCACTTAAAACCTTATTGGATGAAGGTAAAAAAGAGCTTCTGCAAGAGATGTATCAGAATTGGCCTTTCTTCCACACTCGTTTAGAGATGTTTGAAATGGTCTTCTTAAAAGCTGATGAAGAGTTAACTAAATTCTATGAAGAGCGTCTTGTTCCAAAAGAGTTATGGCCGTTGGGTCAACGTTTACGTGAAAACCTAGTACTGACACGCGAGACAGTATTAGAAACAATCCCGGATCATAAACTACTGCAGGAACAGCCTTGGATTAAAGAGTCTATCGCATTACGCAACCCTTATGTTGATCCACTCAATATGCTGCAAGCGGAACTGCTTTCCCGTTCTCGTGAAAATGGTGAGGAAATTTGCCCAGTAATTGACCAGGCATTAATGGTAACCATTGCAGGTATCGCCGCTGGTTTACGTAATACAGGTTAAACACGTCCTTGTTCATCCCGGCGATGTTTTGGCCGGGATGACAGCACGACCAGGTACTCTTTACTTAGGTGTGCGCGCTAGGAAGTGACGATTTTTCCTCGCTACTGTTTTGCGCGGTTAAAACCGCACTTCCATTAACTCATGTTTTAGTTAGCTGGATATAATAGCAATCCGCTTCATATTGTAAGCTTTTTTCGGAAGTGAGGCTTCAGCCTAGCCTACTGTATTGCGCGCTTAAAAGCGCACTTCCAATGATTCCGCTGCATATTGTAAGCTGTTTTAGGAAGTAAGGCTTCAGCCTAGCCTACTGTATTGCGCGCTTAAAAGCGCACTTCCAATGATTCCGCTGCATATTGTAAGCTGTTTTAGGAAGTGAGCCGCAGCCTCGCTACTGTATTGCACGGTTAAAACCGCACTTCCATTACTCATGTTTTAGTTAGCTGGATATAATAGCAATCCGCTGCATATTGTAAACTTTTTCGGAAGTGAGGCTTCAGCCTCGCCTACTGTATTGTGCGGTTAAAACCGCACTTCCATTAACTCATGTTTTAGTTAGCTGGATATAATAGCAATCCGCTTCATATTATGAACGATTTTCGGAAGTGAGGCTTCAGCCTCGCCTACTGTATTGCGCGGTTAAAACCGCACTTGCAAATATAAAAACAGATCAATTAATTTTACGGATTGGTATAATCAACCGAAATTACAAAAGTGAGTTACATTTAATGAATAAAGATACAACACAAGAGCTGGATACGCTCGGCTTACGTTGCCCCGAGCCAGTTATGATGATCCGTAAAACAGTACGAAAAATGCAGGAAGGTGAACTGTTAGCTGTGATTGCAGATGATCCTGCAACCACTCGTGATATACCAAGCTTTTGTCGATTTATGGAGCACACTCTAGTTGAAGCTGATATCGAGCAAATACCTTATCGTTACTTAATTCGTAAAGGATCTTAAGCCAACTACAGCGTAATCTTCAGCGCCCCCCTCGAGAAAAACACCTAGATGATGGCAGTAAAACGTCCCCATCACATGGGTGATAATAAAGTGAAAGATCGTGCAGATAACAAAAGCAGGTGAGATACCAAAATGGCGGTGGTGAAAGCTAAGGCACAAAGAAGGGTGTAGATAGTTTACTCATCGGGAGCGCAACTTATGTTGCGCCTCAACGCGATTTAAACTGCGCTTACAACGCTATCAAACAACCACCCTTTAATTTAAATCAATCTTCCTGGTACATATTCTCATAAACATAATTGGTAGCTTCAATAAAACCGGGCACACTGCCGCAATCAAAACGTTTACCTTTAAATTTATAAGCTAAAACACAGCCATTTTTTGCTTGTGTTAACAACGCATCGGTAATTTGAATCTCACCGTTTTTACCCGGAGGTGTATCTTCAAGAATATCAAAAATATCTGGCGTTAGAATATAGCGGCCAATGATTGCCATATTACTTGGCGCAGTGCCCGGCTCCGGTTTTTCAACCATATCATCGACACGGAAGATATCATCTTTAATCATCTCACCTTTAATTACACCATATTTATGTGTTTCATCATCAGGCACCTCTTCAACCGCAACAATTGAACAACGAAACTGGTTGTACAAAGCAACCATTTGCTTTAATACACCTTGCTCTTCATTCACACAAAGATCATCGGCGAGTACGACAGCAAAAGGTTCATCACCCACTAACTCTTTACCCGTCAAAATTGCATGGCCAAGACCTTTCATTTCACGCTGACGAATAAAGGTAAAACGTGCACTTTGCATAATTGAGCGAATATCTTTTAATTTATCTTCTTTTGCCGTGCCGCTTATCTGATGCTCTAATTCATAGTTAATATCGAAGTGATCCATTAATGAATGTTTACCACGACCAGTAACAATACACATCCCCGTCATACCAGCTTCTAATGCTTCATCAACACCAAACTCAATTAACGGCTTATTCACAACCGGCATCATCTCTTTCGGCATAGATTTAGTAGCAGGCAAAAAGCGCGTTCCATAACCCGCAGCTGGAAATAAACATTTTTTAATCATTATTTTCTACTTATATTAGTAATTTAGAACGGTAAGTTATTTATTGATAATTTATCATTATTTTCTATAGTAAGCATCAGGTTATTTGCCTCAATGAGATACCGAGATTCTCAATAAACACACCTCGAGGATGACGGTAGAGGCAAGAAGAGCCAATATAACCTTGTTGTAATACGCTGTTGCTCTCAACATCTAGCTTATTGATTATAACCATTGGGATTATTTGACTGCCAACGCCAAGTATCCTGCATCATCTCAGCTAAACCTCGTTCAGCCTGCCAGTTTAACTCGGCAGATGCTTTTTCAGGCGCGGCATAACAAGCGGCAATATCACCCTCTCGACGAGGCGATAAATTGTAAGCAATCGTTTTTCCGCTAGCAATTTCAAAAGCTTTAACCATCTCCAGCACAGAATAACCATTACCCGTACCCAAGTTATAGATATGTACGCCAGATTCATGTTCTATTTTAGACAAGGCTTTGAGATGCCCAAGTGCCAAATCAACCACATGAATATAATCACGCACCCCCGTGCCGTCGATGGTATCGTAATCATCACCAAACACAGCTAAAGCCTTCAATTTACCAACAGCAACCTGTGCAATATAAGGCAATAAATTATTGGGAATACCATTTGGATCTTCGCCAATCAGACCTGATATATGCGCGCCAACTGGATTAAAGTAACGCAATATAGCGAACGACCAGCGTGGATCAGATTTAGCAACATCTTGCAGGACCATCTCTACCATCAGTTTTGATGTACCGTAAGGATTAGTAGTGCCCCCTACTGGAAAATCCTCTCGAATTGGCAGTGATGCAGGATCGCCGTAAACAGTGGCAGAAGAGCTAAATACCAAATTAAACACCCCTGCATCGGCCATTGCATCTAACAGGGTCAAGGTACCTTGCACATTATTTTGATAATAGGAAACCGGTTTTGCAACCGACTCCCCCACCGCTTTTAAACCCGCAAAATGCACAACACTTTTAATCTCATGCTTAGAAAAAACGCTACCAAGAAATATTTTATCTAAAATATCGCCTTGATAAAAAGTACACTCTTTACCTGTAATTTCAGCAACACGGCTTAAGGATTCTTGTGATGAATTACAAAGGTTATCAACAATAACAACCTCTTGCCCCGCGTCTAATAATTCTAAAACAGTGTGAGAGCCAATGTAACCCGCACCACCTGTGACTAAAATGGTCATGTTTATTGCCTTCTAATCTGTGATGGTTATAAATAATTTAAATTGGGGAGTTTCAAAAAAATAAAACTACAGAGTTACATTCCAAACCAGATCACCAATCTCATCTGTTGGATTAAACCCTGCCGGTACTTCTAATAGAATTTCTCGAATCTGTTGATGATCAAAACTATGACAGGCTTTATCAAGCTTCTGTAAAATCTTTTCATATTCACTGTAAGGTAAAAAGCTTTCATTGGCCGTCATAATGCGCTCATGTGCCGTTTTTCCAACATCATCACCAATCAACAACTCTTCAAACAATTTCTCACCAGGCCGTAAGCCTGTAAACTTGATTTCAATATCGCCATAAGGATTATCTGCAGATTTAACCTCTAAACCAGACAGTTTAATAAGGTTTGTTGCCAAATCCACAATTTTTACCGGCTCGCCCATATCCAACACAAAGACATCTCCACCTTTCCCCATAGCGCCAGCCTGAATCACTAACTGAGCAGCTTCTGGTATGGTCATAAAATAGCGAATAATATCGGGGTGCGTGATAGTCACGTGGTCACCTTCTGCAATTTGGCGTTTAAATAGTGGAATAACAGAGCCAGAGGAGCCTAAAACATTACCAAAGCGTACCATACAGAAACGCGTTTTAATATTTTCAGCCGATAATGACTGCAGCGTCAATTCCGCCATACGCTTGGTTGTCCCCATTACATTGGTCGGGCGCACAGCCTTATCTGTTGAGATTAATACAAATGACTCAACTTCCGCTTCAATCGCAGCCAACGCAGTGTAATAAGTACCGAAGACATTATTACGCACACCTTCAACCACATTATATTCAACCAATGGAACGTGCTTGTAAGCGGCTGCATGATACAAGGTTTGCACCTTAAAACTTTTTAACACCGCTTTTAAAAGATTCAAACGCTGCACTGATCCTAACAAAGGAATAATTTTTACATTTAGACCTTGCGCCGCAACCAACTCCGATAACTCTTTATCGATTTGATATAAAGCAAACTCAGATAACTCAAACAATACTAAAGACTTTGGTGACTGTTGAACAATCTGACGGCAAAGTTCAGAACCAATCGAGCCCCCCGCCCCTGTTACCATAACGACTTTATTTTTAATATTAGCATCGAGTAGTTCAGGTTTGGCAGGAACACAATCCCGTCCCAACAGATCTTCAATCGGCACATCACGCAACTGATCTATCGCAGCTGAGCCATTTAAAATCTCTTCAAAATGAGGAATTGATTTAACTTCAACAGGCAGATCGACAAGCGAATCAATAATCGCTTTTCGTTGTGAACGGGTCGCACTTGGCATAGCAAGTAATATTTTACTCGCATCCATTTTAGAAACTAAAAAACTTAAGTTTTTACTATTAAAGACCGTCAGGCCATTCACGACCGTTTTAAATAAGCGCTTTTCATCATCAATAAAGGCAACGGGATGAAGTTCATTCCCCTGACGTAATAAATTGACTAATTGCCGACCAGAGTCACCTGCGCCATAAATAATCACCCGCATTTTTTGTTTATTATTTCGTTGCGAAACAATCAACCGCACAAATAAACGCGTACCACCACAAAGCAAAACAAGGTAAGTGCCATAAATAATAGGGATAGAGCGAGGAATAAATACATCCCAATAATAACCAAACACAACAAGCAATAACGCAGAAACCAAACAGCTTGTAAGAATAGTCAACAACGCATGCACACTCAAATAACGTAAAATAGCGCGGTATAACCCGACCTTAGTAAACAATAAAATGGTGCTGATCCAAAGTGCAATTAGTACCTGCGAATACTCGCTTGTATCAAGGAAGCTAGCATCAGCTAAACGAGTTAAAAACGCACTGAAAAAAGCCACAAAAATGAAGAGTGTATCAATAGAAACACTAATAAAACGTTTATAGACACGAGGCATAGATAAAATTGAATTAATTAAAGTCATGGAGTCCTTGCCGAAATAGAATAAAAACAAAAAAGCCTTACCACGATACGCAAGACTAATTGAAAGAGGAATATATCACAAAAGATAGTTAAACCATGAACGGCAATCAGCGAAAACTTTGCTGCTGCAGGGCCGCATTCTAGTCAGACTTTATAAAAATCACGGTACCATTTTACAAATTCAGCAACGCCATCTTTTACACTTGTTTTAGGTTGATAACCTGTAACTTCAAATAAGCTTTTTGTATCAGCCCAGGTTTTATGAACATCACCAGCTTGCATTGGCATGAAATTCTTTTTAGCCTCAAGGCCAATCGCACTTTCAAGAGCGCTAACAAAGTCCATAAGCTTAACTGGGTTACCATTACCAATATTAAACACACGGTATGGCGCACTACTGCTAGCTGCTGAACCTTGTTCTACAGTCCAATCTTCTTTCTTGACAGGAACTTGCTCTTGAACTCGAATAATTCCTTCAACAATATCATCAATATAAGTAAAATCTCGGCTTAACTCCCCATTATTATAAATATCGATCGCTTTATCAGCAAAGATACTTTTAGTAAACTTAAATAATGCCATGTCCGGACGGCCCCATGGTCCATACACGGTAAAGAAGCGTAAACCAGTGGTAGGGATATCATAGAGATGAGAGTAGGTATGCGCCATTAACTCATTCGATTTTTTGGTCGCAGCATACAATGAGATGGGATGATCGACACTGTCTTCTGTTGAAAAAGGCATTTTACCATTTAACCCATAGACAGAACTGCTCGATGCATAAACAAGATGTTTAACTTTATTATGACGGCAACCTTCAAGCACATTTAAATGCCCAACCAAGTTACTATCGGCATAAGCCATCGGATTATCAATTGAGTAACGAACACCCGCTTGAGCAGCAAGGTGAACCACCCGGTCGAACTTTTCAGCTTCAAATAAAGCAGCCATTTCATCACGAGAAGCGATATCAATTTTTGTAAATTGAAATAATGGATGCGCAATGCGCTTTAATCGTGCTTCTTTTAAATTAACATCATAATAATCATTTAAATTATCAATACCAACGACTTGATGACCAGCGTCACATAAACGTTCAACCACTGCACTACCAATAAAACCAGCACTCCCAGTTACTAAAAACTTCATATTACTCACTCTTTAATCAGCGCCAAATAGATCGCGCGTATAAACTTTATCGACTACATCAGCTAATTCTTCAGCCATTCGATTCGAGACGATCACATCGGCCTCGGCTTTGAATTCATTCAAATCTTTAATCACACGCGAGTGGAAGAATTCGTCCTCTTCAAAAACTGGTTCATAAATAACAACTTCAATCCCTTTAGCTTTAATGCGTTTCATAATTCCTTGAATACTTGACGCTCTAAAATTATCAGAGCCAGATTTCATGATCAAACGATAAATCCCCACTTTTTTAGGATTACGTTTTAGAATAGATTCAGCAACAAAGTCTTTACGTGTAGTGTTCGCATCTACAATTGCACCGATAATACTATTAGGAACATCGGCATAATTAGCTCGTAACTGTTTTGTATCTTTTGGTAAGCAATAACCACCATAACCAAATGATGGATTGTTATAATGGTTGCCGATACGAGGATCTAAACAGACACCTTGGATAATATGAGCTGCATCCAGCGCGTGTGATTCAGCATAAGAATCCAACTCATTAAAATAAGCCACACGCATAGCAAGGTAGGTATTAGAAAAAAGCTTTACTGCTTCCGCTTCAGTCGAATCGGTAAACAGAACTTCTATATTTTCCTTCTCTGCACCTTCAACAAGCAGGTCTGCAAAAACCTCTGCACGCTTACTTTGCTCACCAACGATAATACGAGAGGGATGTAAATTATCAAACAGTGCGCGCCCTTCACGTAAAAACTCAGGAGAAAATAAAATGCTTTCACAACCCATTTTCTCTTTCACTGATTTTGTATAACCCACAGGTACGGTAGATTTAATGACCATCACCGCATTTGGGTTAATATCCATTACATCTTGAATAACGGCTTCTACCGATGACGTATTAAAATAGTTTGTCTTCGGATCATAATCGGTTGGTGTTGCAATAATCACATATTCAGCATTTTTATACGCTAATTGTTTATCTGTAGTCGCGGTAAGGTTTAGCGTTTTGTTTACTAAAAAATCTTCAATCTCAGCATCTGCAATTGGCGATTGCTGATTGTTTATTAGTTCCACTTTTGCAGGGATGATATCAACGGCAATAACTTCATTATTTTGCGCTAACAATACCGCATTTGAAAGACCGACGTATCCTGTACCTGCAATAGCTATTTTCATTTTATTCTCTGCTTACTTATTAGCTTTATAGTTATTTAGTATTAACACGATCACCTGAACCGCTACCCGTAGCCGTCATAATGATATATTTAAAATAATGCTTAATAGTTAATGTTTGAATCATTTTTTGATCTGTTTCTGCAAGCAATTGCGGAGTCGACATATCAATAGTATTTACC
>JABXKR010000323.1 GCA_013619145.1 Psychromonas sp.
GAGCAGCTCGCTGCATATAGCCCTAGTAATTCACTACAGTATTCAGTCGATAATATAGATACTGTAACCTCATCTTCTACAACGGTAATTCATGCGGATGAACCTGACTTTTTTAGTGATGCACCAATTGTTGTCAAGGTAGAAAGTGACACGCTGAATTTAGATTTTTCTCAAATAAAGAAAATAGTGAATGAGCAGGGATTTATTTTGCTGGGTATCTCTGGTGATTTATCAGCATCACAAAAAGAGCAAATTAAAGCCCAAAAAATTGCCATATTAAGAAGCTCAAAACGTCAGGCTCGTGAAACGGAAGTTAAAGTAGAGAAAGAAAATCAAACTGTTGAAGTAGAAACAAGCGAGTTTGTCAGCTCTTATGTAAAAACCAAAATTCATACTGGTCGGGTTCGATCCGGTCAACAAATTTATGCTAAAGAGTGCGACCTGGTTATAAATGGTGATGTTGGTGCAGGTGCAGAAGTGATTGCTGACGGTAATATTCATATTTATGGAGCATTACGTGGTAAAGCGATTGCGGGGGCGATGGGAGAAAAAAGTGCCTCTATCTTTTGCCAAGCGCTTAGCCCTGAACTCATTTCTATTGCCGGAGTTTATAAACTAAGTGATGATTTAGCAGCTGATTTTGTGGGTAAAAGTTGCATTGTGTCACTACAAGATGAACAGATTGTATTATCCAGTTTAAGTCGGATTTAATTTATTTAGTTAAGGAACAATAATGGCAAAAGTAATTGTCGTAACATCAGGTAAAGGTGGTGTTGGTAAAACAACAAGCAGTGCCGCAATTGGTAGTGGCCTTGCAATGAGTGGCGCAAAAACTGTGATTATCGATTTTGATATCGGTTTACGTAATCTGGATTTGATTATGGGTTGTGAACGTCGCGTTGTTTATGATTTGATTAATGTTATTAATGGTGAAGCAAATCTGCAACAAGCATTAGTAAAAGATAAACGTATTAGTGATCTATTCATAATGCCAGCTTCGCAAACCAGAAATAAAGATGCGTTAACTAAAGAGGGTGTTGAAAAAGTTATTGCTGATTTAAAAGCCGACGGTTTTGAATATATCATTTGTGACTCCCCTGCAGGTATCGAGCAAGGTGCGATGATGGCATTGTACTTTGCAGATGAAGCGATTGTAACAACCAATCCAGAAGTATCTTCGGTGCGCGATTCAGATCGAATCACAGGCATGCTATCAAGCAAATCATATCGTTCAGAGCAACAACTAACTCCAGTTAAAGTGCATCTGTTAATTACACGTTATTGCCCAGAGCGTGTTGAAAAAGAGGAGATGCTAAGTATTGATGATATTAATGACTTACTGGGCATCGATCTATTGGGCGTGATCCCTGAGTCTCAAGATGTATTAAATGCATCTAACTTAGGTGAACCCATTATTTTGAACCAAGATTGTGATGCGGGTAAAGCATACCAAGATGCGGTTGATCGTTTGCTGGGTATCGATCGGGATTTTCGGTTTATTACCTATGAAAAGAAAGGTTTTTTAAGCCGTATATTTGGAGGTTAAGATGGGACTATTACAATATTTTAGACAAGAGAAACCAAAAAAAGGTAGTGCTAAGCTAGCCAAAGATCGTTTACAAATTATTGTAGCGCATGAACATTCATGTGCAGCAAGACCGTCCTATTTACCTGAAATGCAACAAGAGATTGTTGCTGTAATTCGTAAATATATGGATATTTCAAGCAATGATGTGAAATGTGAATTTAGTGATAAAGCGGATGATGATATGTCTGTACTTGAAGTAAATGTAGCATTGCCCAAAAACAGGTAATTACAATCATTACTGTTAATAACTTAAAAATGCGAGCTAACTTGATAAAAGTTAGGTCGCATTTTTTATGTTGAAAAGAATAATAAAGGGAGTCAAAAATTAGCATAGGCAAAGGAATCTTGGGAATGATTGCTAATCAGGTAACCTCTTTATTTAACGCATTTATGGGCTTCTCTTACTATTTCTATGCAAGGCAAAAGATAAGCATCTAGTTTATACTTACGGGCAAGGCGTTTCGTAATCTTTCTATGATATCACTAACAGTAAGCAGGTAATGTCAATGTCCAATAATTTAGCGCACGGAACAAGTGTTATTGGCATCGAAGGAGCGATAGTTAAAACTGAAATCGCAAGCGGTTTTAATGAGCAAGGGATTGATGCTCATTTTAAGCAGGTACTGCTAGCCTGTGAACATTTGCCTCATTGGGTCTTGTATAAACATATAGACGTATCTGCATTAATGACACCCGACGCAAAGTTACGTCTAATTGCCTGGACTAATAAGCTTTCACAATATGGTTGTTGCGGAGTGTATTATTATGTGGAAAGCGCTATCTTATTTAACGTTCTTAACAAAGCTTTTCAAAATGTGAAACTGCCGATTCAGATTGAATCTTCAGATAAAAATCTAGCTAATTTTGCCAAGATACATTTAAAAATCCCTTCAACTGACTTATGAGCGAAAAGGGAACGTAAGTTTGGCCCCATCTCTTTTTTTTATAACTAGCATTTATTTATAGGTGGGGATGACTCAATCTTCATTAATTTCTCTCGATATCACGCCAGTTGATGCTTGAGTGTATCCCTTATTTAACTGATATTTTCCTGTTTTAAAAGATAAATGCATATATGTAGCTAAACTCATAAAGTAGTGGATAGATGAATCTCCTAAATAATTTATTAGGTTATGAAGAGTCATATTGTTTTCAAGGAGGATTAATATGTTAACTGTAAATAAACTTGAAGAAGTTATTGAAGAACTCCGCAATCTTAAAATTATGTTAGACGATATTTCAGGTTTTATGCCAGATCGGCATTTCATCATTGATGAATCAGGAATAATACTGAGCCATTTCGGAAATGAACAACCAGACCTTTTTTTTAATATTGGCAATATGAAGCAACGCTCTATATTTGAATTTAGTACCATTGAAGCTATCGGAAATGATCTGCGCAATGCAGTTAATAAATGTTTCTCTGAAAATAAAATGGTGACGCTTGAATATTCTCTTCAGCTAGAAGATTTTCAGTTGCTTGCTCCTGGAGTGATCGGACCTGAGAATCGGCAGTGGTTTGAAGTGAAAATACGCCCTATGCACTCTCTTCTCAATCAAAAAAGAACTGTGGTTACCTCAACCCGTAACATTACGGAACGAAAGCTTATGGAGCAAAAACTTCATGAAATGGCAATGACCGATCCGCTTACAACGCTCTATAACAGACGGCATATTATGCATGAGCTGGAAAGGTCTTTCGAACGTTTCAAACGCTATGGAACGAATATCAGTGTACTTATGCTTGATATTGATCATTTTAAACAGTTTAATGATACCTATGGACATGGCGTAGGGGATCTGGTGTTGGTTGAATTAGCTAAATACCTCAAAAAAGCGATTAGGAAACTAGATGTTGCTGGCCGTCTCGGTGGCGAAGAATTTTTAATTATTATGCCGGACTCATCAGTTGGACAAATTAAGGAAGTGGCTGAACGATTAATAAAAGGGATGGGTGAATTGAAAGTTTCTACTTCAGAAGGAGAACTTTCATTTACGGTGAGTGGTGGATTGAGTGAAATAATGAAGGAAGATCTTTGTGTAGATAATCTGTTAAAACGGGCTGATCAGGCACTCTATTTTTCGAAAGAGAATGGACGTAATCAGGTAAATATTTCCAAATGAAAAAATAAGAGAAGAGAAAAGAGTAAAAAAATATGCGTGACAAGCAGATCTTTATTTTAGGCATTAATAAACGCGAGAGCGCCGTCAGGATAAGATGTTTGGCTATAAAGCAAGAATGGTTACAGTGGTAATAAACAGAGCGGGTTAGGGACGTTTCATCAGTTTTCTGTTTATATCTGTAGCGGCTGTTAAAGTGAAATTTCCGATGATCGAGCCTGATACCTTGAATTCCCAATATACGGCGCCAATACTTCAGTACTGGCGCAATCTTTATTATTTTAGCTCGCCAGCATTCAAAGTGATGCTATTGATAATAACAGCTTGAACAGGTTTATCTGCGCCACCCGTTTTAACATTAGCAATCTTATCAACCACATCCATACCCAAGGTAACTCTACCAAATACGGCATAACCCCATCTACTGCCTTGCGCATCTAAAAACGCGTTATCCTTATGGTTTATAAAAAATTGGCGAGTTGCTGAATGCGGCTGATTTGTTCTTGCCATTGCAATAGTACCGCGTTCATTACTTAAGCCATTTTTAGATTCATTTTCAATAGGTGATAATGAGGTGGCTTTAGTACCTGAATCTTTAAAACCTCCACCTTGGATCATAAAACTATTAATAACCCGGTGGAAGGTGGTTTTGTTAAAACCATCTTTTTCTACATAAGCTAAAAAGTTAGCCACAGTTTTTGGTGCTTGAGTAGGTAAAAGTTCGATGACGATTCTCCCTTTAGATGTATCCATCACAACGGTCGGGTTTGTTGCTGCAAAAGTAGATGCACTAATTAAAAGTAGAAAAAAAGATAATAGCTGTTTCATTGGGTAATTCCTTAATATATGAATGATTTTAAAGTTGCTGCAGTTTAGCGTTAAGCTCAGGATCTTGAATTATTTCATTTAATAATTGTGATAACTGATCATTTAATTGCTCTGTTACTTGTTTGCTATCAGCTGTAAAAACGCCCTCTTGGTTAAAGCGAGACTTAAATGTTTTGCTAAATATTGTGTTTTCAGAACTCAGCTTTACTTTAATTACTATTTTTGAATTGATGTTGTGAGTAAGAGTGTTTTGCTCAACTTTTGCTAGCAGCTTAATAAGTTGGATATCTATTTTATCTTCGCTATCTGCTTTAAAAGTTAAGCCTTGCTTTATCCATTGCTTATGTAAAACATTTTCAATAATTAAGCGACTGCTCTGTGACTCATTAATAAGCGTGGCCGCATTATCGCCATCTGTTATTTCAATAAGGTAATGTGCAATACGTTGATCTTGGCTGCTAATATTCCAGATTAATTTGCTCTGCAACAGTTTTCCGGTTTGATTAAGTGATAATTCAGGCTGAAGTTGTACACTTGCGGGGGAAGTACTGCACGCGGCTAATAAAACAGCGCTAATAATTAATAGTGCATTGTGAGCACTTTTTAACAATAAATGAATCACGATTGTTTTCCTTTAGGTAGATAGTGGTAAAGATCATAACAAATAAATTTGCTTTGTCTTTTTATTTACTTAACAGATATGAATGATTTTTGAGCGTTAGAAATATTAAAGGTTAAATAG
>JABXKR010000328.1 GCA_013619145.1 Psychromonas sp.
GCGGCTGACGTGCTTTGGCATCTTGTGCGTTAGCAGTGATTGGCGTATCACCCGGTTGTAATACCAGATGCGCGTTACTGCCGCCAAAACCAAATACGCTTACCCCGGCAGTAGCTATTTTAGAAGCTGTTACTGGCCAGTTTACCGTTTCAGTCGGCAACTGACTGCCGTCAAAATAACCCTTTTTAGTACTGATCGGCTTTTCTAAACTGATCGTTGCAGGTATTTTGCCTTCATTTAATGCCCAAATTGCTTTGGTCATGCCTGGCATACCAGCGGCTGTTAACAGATGGCCAAGATTGGATTTAGCAGAGCCAAGCAGAGGTTTACTGTTATAAGCGCTAAAGAAAGTTTCCATTGAGCTCAGTTCTACCTTGTCACCCTTTGGTGTTCCGGTTGCATGGCACTCAATGTAATCAACGTTGCTTGGGTTTACCTGTGCATCCTGATAAGCGCGTTGGTAAGCTAATACCTGGCCCTTACTGTTCGGACTTAATACAAATTCGCCTTTACCATCGTTAGACAGCGCCCCACCTTTGATAATGGCATGAATTTTATCGCCATCACGCAATGCATCACTATGGCGTTTTAACACCATCATTCCAGCGCCCTGCGCAGCAAACAAACCTTGTGAGTTTTGATCAAAGGGGGCGTGTTTATTATTAGCCGGGAAAGCCTGGAAAATTGAGAAGCCCATATTAACAAACATAGGATCCGCGCCGGAAACTGCGCCCGCCAACATCATATCGGCTTTGCCTGTATGCAGATAATCACATGCAAGTTTGATACTGTAACAAGATGACGCACAGGCCGCATCTAATGAGAAATGAGTGCCGCCTAAACCAGATGCCTTTGCAAGTAACGCCGATGGATAACCGGCAATTAGAGCATTATCAGGATCTACACTTTTAGATACAGTGAAATTAGTTAACTGAAAACTGTTACAAGTGAGCTGCTTTAATGCATTTTCAACTACATGATGATAAAAGGGTAAAAACAGGTGATTTGATGATTTAGTCGGGAAAGATAAATTACCTAAAATCAGGCCGCAGTTTTGCAGTTTTTCACTGCCCCAATATCCTGCATCGTTTAATGCCTGCTCGGTAACATACAGTGCCCATTTATTAAGATCATCTAACTGATTCAGGTAGTTTTTATCTAAGCCTTGTGCGGTAAACGGGCTGGCATTAAATTCGAAACCGCGAATATAACCGCCATACATGCAGTAGAACTTATCTGTTTCGCCTTTTTTGCCGTAATATTTACTTGGATCAGCCCCGAATTCAGCAGCACTAATCTGCTGTCGATTATCTTTTTTATCAAGCAATTGCTGCCAGAACTGTTCAGGCTTACTTGAGCCGGGAAATAGATTCGCTATTCCGACTACTGCAATGTTTTCCATAAATTCTCTCTTTAAAACTGTTTAAAGTTTTTATTCGTTTTGCAAGTAGGACTTTACCCGCCAATTTACCTGCGGGGCTCAAGTCGCTCTTCCTAATTAACTGGCTGAATAATCGAACCGTAAAAAAAACTATCTAAATCGGCCTTGATACCAAAGCTCACTAATTTTGCTAACGCCCGTGCATAGCTCAGTTGGTCGTCTGTTCCTTTGGCATTCACCGGCACACAAATATGTTGTGTGCCACTGTTTACCTCTTTCATGATTTTATCTGTCCAGGTGGTTAACGAACGCCCTGCTCCCATCTCAATAAACACTGATGCTCCCTGCTTTACTAAGCTGTTAATCAAACGCGGAAAGTCCACCTGCTCGCATAAACATTTTGCAATACTCACTGAAATCGCTTTTTTATTAAAAGGCACGGCAAGATAACAGGAGCTTGAATAGAGCTTAGTGGGAATACGCTCCGCCAGATCCATACTGTACAGATCTAACATCTGCTGATATTCCTGATACGCAGGCGCACTGTGAATAGCATTCGGCACATTAAGCGGCATGGCACTCACGCCTAAACGTGCGATCACAGCCATACAATCAGCAGGATAACCTGCAATCACCAGACTGTCTGCTGTATTAACAATAGTGATATAAACACGTTCATTATCGCCAATGGCACTTTGCACTTGTCTTACTGTGCCTTTGATATTGTAGCTTTCCCAAATCTGTTTCTCCCCACCAACCTTGATTGATGGTAAGTTCCACAGCTTTCTTAAGGTATGTAATTCACCGGACAGCTGCTGATTAAAGGTCTGAGAATTCGCTAAACGTGCGCTCATCTGCCCCGGATTTTTCCAGCAACCCAGCGCGGCAAACATACTGACTTCACCCATACTGTAACCGGCGGCAAAGTCCGCCTTAATATTAAAAACCTCTGCGAATATTTTAGTAAACACACAGGCATATCCAACACCACATTCAGCAATATTGGCAAGCTCATTGCGCAAGGCTAAATCTAACTGTTTCAGTTGTTTGAAATCTAATGAAACCACTGAGCGCGGGTTTAACAGTTGATCTTTTAAACTGGCAGAAATATCGTCTGCCAGCGCAATCACACTTGGATAAATTTCAGGAAACAGATGCAACAGATCCCGCCCCAGTCCCAGATAAGTGGCACCAATCCCCGGATATAAAAAGCTAATATTGTTTTCTGATTGAGTCGGATTTGCAGTGAAGTAACTGCCTTTCGGTGTTTTCCAGTCACTACTATTGGCAAATGCGCTCGTTATTCCCGTTACTGCCTGATTTATCTCTTTTTGTAACTGAGCAGCTGATTCGGCAAGTAAAACCACACGATATTTACTTTGGGAATTTTCTGCAAAATCGCTATAAAGTGTTTTTGCCAGGCTTTTAAACGCTAAACTCTGCAGGTTATTAGAGAGAGTTTTTAGCTGTTCTAACAGATCCGCTTGCGAGTCGCCGGCAATAATAAACAGCGACAGATCGGATTGCGCATTAAAACCGTTACTGTGTATTTGCTTGTCGTTATTCTCTTGTAAAATCAGATGGCTGTAACGATCAATTGATAAACAGCTGTACGCAGCATAGCGAGGAGAACCGTCGACTTTTGGGAATACTGGTGCTGCCTGATTAAACAGATAAAAAGGTGAGGCCAGCCATTTTTCAAGTTGTTCAGGCGCAGGTGAAGTCCACTCTTTAATCGCAGGACGGTATCTTTGCTGCAATGTAAAGGTACTGTTTAGCAATCCAAACAGTTCAGACAAGGGCCCATTTTCGCCCAGCACACTTTTGGCACAACTGATGGAACTGTTAAGCGTTTTACCGTTTTGATAAGCGCTTAATAAAGCATTTTCTTCTAAATCACTAAACTGTTTTTCAGCACAAGCCGACACTTCAACACTGCTGATTAAATCACTGCTGACTCCTGCTTTACTAAACGCACTGTTAATCACCTGATTAATTTCTTGTTTAATATTGTTGCTGCTGACAGCGCTTTTAATCCAAGTGTATATATAACTGTTACGGGCAAGCGCAAAATCCTGGCTGGCCAGCAGCACACAACACACGCCGTTAGTTGAGCCATATGCACTGAAATCTTCAGCAAAACTGATCGTCGCTGCTGCTTGTTTTTTTAGTAAATCAGTCTGCAGATTAGCGGCAATAAGTAAAACTGCAACATTACAATCATTGATCAGCTTTTCACTAAGCTGTAGTGCATCTGCTAAATTACTGACCTTCTTGCAACTAAAGAAGTAACTGAAATGGGTATCTTGTGCGCCATCAATGGTCTGATTGGAATCAGAAATAATTACCACTGCAACATCGCTGGCGTCCAGTTTATTAGCTTCAACAACAGCTGTCGCTGATTGTTTACAAAGCGTTGCATAATCAGCAAACCCGACTGGATTCATTGCAACGGTATGTGCAAAAGATGTATGCACTGCGCCTTCATACAAGGCAGCTTCCACACGATCGACACAGGTTAAACCGTCAAGCTGAGCATCAAAACCAATAATGGCCAGTTTTGTATTGAGACAGTTGATATCAGTCATGGCTGTTTATCGGCTCAGGGCTGTTAACTATTTTGGCAGGTTTAAACAACTCATTTAAACTTGCACTGCTGGTCACTGTCGCGCCTTTTATTTCGGCTAAAATCTGTTTGTCACTATCAATCAGCTCAATATCAGCAACTACCATACTGCCCTTTTGTTCAGTGACAGTCAGTTTTAAATAGAATGCCTGATCAACTTTCACCTCAGAATAAACCGTCCAGGCGAGCGTACTTGACGGCAGACTGCCAAGGCCTAACTGTTTACGTACCCAAACCAGCAACGCTTGATAAACCAGATCGTTTGCAAAAACATTACTGTTTTTAAGATCAAATTCCCCTTGTTTTGCTAATACGCTGCTGTCGATTTTACAGCTCAGCAGTAAACCATGCTGGTCGCAACTATTGATTGCTTGAATTCCCTGCAAACTCAAACCATGGAACAAGGTACCATCTTGATATAACTCAGTAGCACTTGTCTCTCTGCTTAACACTAACGGGCTCAATGCCCCCTCATAGCTGGGCGTTGGTTTTTTATGTTTAAGCATAAACAGTGTCGCAGCGTAATGAAAAATGGTTTTTCCAGTGCTGCTTGTACTTGAGATCTTAACGTCTATCGTTAATTGCTCTGACGTTTCAGCAACTAATGAAAGGTCGATAATAACTGTCTCGGCTTGTGTGCCATCAAAGACAATACCTTTAAACAGTTTGTAATTTTCCAGACCACTATAAATATAACCGGGATAAGTAGATTGAACAGCTTCTACCATCCATGCAATTGCACAGACAGTCGGAAACACTTGTTCAGCACCTATTTTATGATCAGCAAAAAAAGGATTGTTAGCCGCTAAAAGAGATTTAGATAAGCGACTAACTAATGGCTTTTTTACTGAAATTTCCTGTAAAGAGTCTTCCTGTAAAGCGCTTTGCAGTTCAGATTCCGGCTCTCCACCCATATCATTTCCGACTAGGATTTGCGGACAACGGTTTGAGTCTGCTGCTAACTCATTTAATAACAGCTCAGCGCCGGCATCGAGCGGGATAATATAAACGCCGCGATCATTAAACATACGTTTCAGCTCAGGTGTCACCATGCCGCCATCCCAAGGTCCCCAGTTAAAACTCAGCACTTGTGCTGCCGGATTGAGGGCTTTAAAACGATATGCATCAGAAATGACATTAAAACTTGGAGGATTTGTAGAAGAAAAATCTGATAGCAATGGCAAAAAAGTAGGTATAGTTGGATCTGGTCCAGCTGGTCTTACTGCAGCTTATTATTTAGCGAGATCTGGATATGAT
>JABXKR010000335.1 GCA_013619145.1 Psychromonas sp.
AGACAGGCTCTATACCGAACAGGAGCTGCGTGAAATGAGAAAACTGCAGGCCGTTGCAAGAGTCGAGCGGGAAGAACTGCATAACAGCGGAGACGCGAAAAATGACTGACCACACTGGATGCATTTATCGCCATATGAAAAACCTGCCGTCCACACATTTATTGGGTACCGGTACACCGACCTGTGCCGGTTGCGGCGGTCTTGAAGCCATAAACCAGCTTTATGACATTATTGGCGAGAAGTCAGTATTCGTGAATGCCGCCGGATGCATGACGTTATTATCGGTCTATCCTTTCACGCCGTTTCGCGGCTCCTGGCTGTACACTGCTATGGCCTCAGCACCGGCTGGCGCTCAGGGAGTTCGCGATGCGCTGGATATTCTGATACACAAACAATGCCTTGATAAATCTGAAGATATGCAGGTGGTTGTGCTAACAGGCGATGGTTCTGCATATGGCATGGGACTGTCGGCAACTTCTGCTGCCATGGAACGAAATCTTGATTTTCTCTATATCTGTTATGACAACGAAGGTTATGGCAACACCGGCCAGCAGTTTTCTGCCGCAACACCTCATGGCGCAAAAACATCCACGAGCATGGGCCCTCGTGGCTATCCCGGTTTCAAAAAAGATCTGTTTGCTATCTGGGCAGCCCACAAGCCGGCTTATGTCGCTACGCTGATAGGTGCTGAGCCGCTAGATCTGGCTCGCAAGATTGAAAAGGCAATGAGCATAAAAGGCCCACGCCTGCTGATAGCCCTGTCTCCCTGCCCGACCGGTTGGGATTTTGATCCAAAAGAAACGGTAAACATAGGCCAGCTGGCGGTGAAAACCGGTATCTGGCCATTAAAAGAATATGTGGATGGCAAGATCGTACACACAAAAATTCCCAGAGAACGCAAACCAGTAGAAGAATACCTGAAGTTACAGGGAAGAGACAGCGTTATAAACACCTGTTTGAACCACAGAGGAACGACAAGCTGATTAACGAAATCCAGGAAGAAGTTGACCGCTACTGGAACTCAATCGGAAAATAAGGTCATAGTATCACTTTAGGAATATGGCACTGAAAATGAAAAGCTATTATCATCGCGGCGGAAACACGCCCTTACAGGGAAACACTATTGCGGAACATTTCTCAGATGTTGTGATGCGCTTTCCCGAACAGGAAGCTGTGATATCGTTTCCGCAACAAAAACGCTTAACTTATAGGGCTCTGTCTGATGCGGTTGAGCAGCTGGCAAAAGGTCTTTTAGCCATCGGCTTTGTTAAAGGTGACCGTATCGGAGTGTGGTCAACCAATAATATTGAATGGTTATTGCTGCAGATGGCCACAGCACGCATTGGTGCTGTATTGGTGAATATTAATCCTGCTTACCATTTGCATGAACTGGCCTATGCGCTGAAGATCTCCGAGGTACAGGGCATTTTCACGATCCCGGCATTTCGCAGCAGTGATTATGTCGCCATGCTGGTAGAATTGCTTCCCGAATTAAAACTGCCATACAAAAAAGAACTGGGTAATAGCAAATTTCCGTTTCTGCGCAAAGTGGTTGTGTATGATCCAGCCGATACAGAACAGACAACACGACTCTATGATGGTCTTATGAGCTGGTCTGAAGTCATCAGCGCCGGCAATAGTATTACTACGGAAACACTGAATGATATTACAGCATCACTCGACAGAGATGATCCTATCAATATTCAATACACTTCCGGTACCACGGGGTTTCCCAAAGCGGTAACACTGACCCATCACAATATTCTTAATAACGCCTGGTTTGCGGCTCAGGCCATGCACTTTACCGAACAAGACAGGTTATGTGTACCGGTACCGTTTTATCATTGTTTTGGCATGGTGTTAGCGAACCTATTATGTTTATCTGTGGGCGCCTGCATTGTGATCCCATCAGAACATTTCGATGCCCAGGCTACGTTACAAGCCATACAAGAGGAACATTGTACAGCGATACATGGTGTTCCCACCATGTTTATAGCCGAGCTGGAACATACAGACTTCAAACAGTTCGATATGTCCAGTTTACGCACGGGCATCATGGCCGGTGCCCCCTGTTTACCCCCATTGATGAAACAGGTAATTGAAGATATGCACTGCGCTGAAATACTCATCGGTTATGGTGAAACTGAAGCATCACCACTGACACATTTAACCACCCGTGATGATAATATGGAACTGCGCACTGAAACCGTGGGTAAAAACCTGCCGCATCAGGAAGTAAAAATTGTTGCTTTAGATACAGGTGCTACCGTACCTTTGGGCGAGATCGGTGAAATCTGTTTTCGCGGTTATCACATTATGCAGGGGTATTATGGCCAGGCAGATAAAACCGCAGAAGTAATTGATAAAAATGGCTGGTTATACTCCGGTGATCTCGGAACCATGGATGCCAATGGTTATGTACGTATCACCGGACGACTCAAAGAGATGATTATTCGTGGCGGTGAAAACATTTATCCAAAAGAGATAGAAGATTTTTTATTTACTCATCCCGCAGTAGCGCAGGTAGCAGTGTTTGGTGTGCCAGATGAATTTTATGGTGAAGAAATCATGGCATGGATCCAAGTTCGTAAAGGTAAACAGTGTAGTGAAGCCGACATTTTGGACTATTGCAAAGAGCAGATCGCCGTTTTTAAAATTCCCAAATATATTTGGTTTGTGGATGAGTTTCCGATGACGGTGACCGGTAAATTACAAAAGTTCCGCATGCGTGAAATAGCGATTGAAAAGCTTAGATTAAACAACGGAAAAATCAAATAGAGCTCAGCTGGCGGATGTAGGCATTCGTGATAAGGCACCGTCAATTAAACAAGCTTTTGAGCAAATAGCCGTCGCGATAAAACCTGTTGGGAAATCACCAAATCGGATAAAACGCGTGTCCCGATCTATGTCAATCAGGCCTAGCTTCTGACAATGGAGGATAAATTTATCAGCAAGTAAGCAGTGTTGCTTTCTTAGCAGATATTGTTGAAGCAGCCTTTGCTATACACGGTGCGCACGAGGGCTATGATTTTTAGACAGAATAAGTGACTCAAACTCACTAACGAATACTCAACACTTGCTATCAGTTCACTTTTTGCAGCTCAATAACGACGAAATTTATCGGTGACTAGCTTAAGTGGTACGGTTTGCAGGCCTTTTAATAGCTTTTAAAAAAAGGCATCGCTGCTTTTTTATCCTTACGCTTCTGATCCAGAATATCAATCCCATTGAAGTATTGATCTACGGCTCGCCAAAGGTAATGCAAAACACCATTTACTTTAATACAAACCGCATCTAAACCCGTTATTATTGGCAGCGGAGCGGGGTTATTACGAAATTGTAAAACTTCTCCATAAACGTGGCAGCTCTTTGGAAGTTGGTGGACGCTGGTCTATTAGATACGCCAATCAATATGGCTATCAACAGCTAAAAACCGATCTGCTTGAGCAGAGTCAGGAAGATCTACTTGAAGATGAGTTTCAAGTAGATTGAGTATAAAAGGCGTAGATTGGTTTAATGCCAGTTCAAAATCAATGAAACTCACTTACGCCTTAAATTAAAACAATTAAGTAACTTCAGCAAAAAACTTGCCTTATATTTTAAGATAATAAAACTAAAATTATCAGCTGCATCACTATTTAACACGGCATTTTCAAGGCTGCTGGCAATATTTTGAAGGCTTTTGTTTTTTTTAAATATCAGGGCAAGTTCTGACGCTGAAACATAATCACTAACACCGTCACTGCATAACAACAAATAACCGTCGTGTTTAGGTAATATCTTTTTTGAATCAACCGAAAATCGCTTATTTTCCATACCCATACAGCGATTGATTAAATTTGAGTTTGGGTGATTTTCTGCTTCCTCAGGCGTTAATACTTCACGGTAAATCATATCTTGAACAAAAGTATGATCGATAGTTAATTGTTTTAATTTATTATCAAAGCAATAAATGCGACTATCACCAACCCAAGCAATATTAAAACCATTCGTTAATGATTGAGCTGCGACTATCGTTGTGCCCATCCCCTTTTGCTCTGGGTGCTGTTGTCCTTGAAGTAAAATAGTTTGGTGTGCAAAAGTTATCGCCTCACTGAGTTTGCCTTTTGCTTTTATTTTATCAGGGATAACAGTGACGGCAATGTCACTTGCAACTTCTCCACTAGCATGCCCTCCCATGCCATCAGCGACTAACCATAAGCCGTTAGTATCATCCACATGCAATGAATCTTCATTATGTTCACGCACTTTACCCACCTGAGATACTGCAATACTTTCTATAGTTAGCAAAAACAAATCACCCTTTTTCATCTAAAAAAATACGTCTTATTTTACTGTAATTAACACCGTAGCTTATTTTATTTATTATGCTTATTTCAGAATTAAAAAATTTTAACCGCACTAAATAATATAATAGTGATCGGCAGTATGGAATGTTAAAAAAATAACACTTAAAATTAAATGACTATTTAATACCTGCAAGACAAAGATTAACAGCAATATAGGACTATACAATGCTAACCAATGAAGCCAACAGTACGCTAAGTGAGCTTGAGTTACAATTAGCTCAAGCTAAAGCAGAAGCGGAAAAAGCGCGTCAATCAGCGCAAGAAGCCGAACAAGAAAGAGCCAAAGCGCAGCAAGATGCTGAACTTGCTGATCAACATGCCAGCCAAGCAAATAGTTCAGCTGATGATTCTCGCTCTAATGCCCAACAAGCTGATAATGCTCAGCAAGATGCACAACAACAAGCATCACAAGCAACACAAGCAACCAGTGAAACACAACGTCAGGCTGATCAAGCAACACGTTCGTCTGATATTGCTGATAATCAAGCAAATGAAACAAGAGAATCATCACAACAAGCTAATGCTTCCGCCTCTGATGCACAGCAACAAGCAAATCAAGCTGGCGCTTCCGCTTCTGATGCTCAGCAACAAGCAAATCAAGCTGGCGCTTCCGCTTCTGATGCACAGCAACAAGCAAATCAAGCAGGCTCTTCCGCTTCTGATGCACAGCAACAAGCAAATCAAGCCGGTACTTCTGCCTCAGACGCACAACAACAAGCCGATAGTGCAGGGTCTTCTGCTCATGATGCACAATCTCAAGAAGATCAAGCAAGTATGAGTGCCAATCAAGCAGAACAGCAATCTGTAAATGCAAGCTCATCAGCCAATGAAGCGCAAAACCAAGCAGGAGAGGCTCAAACCTCCGCCACAGAAGCCCAGAGTTTAGCTGCGAACTCGCAAAGTTCAGCGGATAGTGCACAAACTGCATCAAGCGACGCTCAAAGTGCGGCTGAAGAAGCATCAGAACAAGCCAGTGAAGCTAGCACAGCATCAGATAAAGCCCAAGATTCACAACCACAAACGGCAGCAGAACAAGCTCAGAGCGCAGCGCAGCAATCACAAAGCGAAACAGAAGCGGCTCAAGCAGCGGCAGAGCAAGCACAACAAAACGCAGAGACGGCACAAACAGAAGCGGATAGTGCATCACAAAGCGCACAACAACAATCAGAGCAAGCCACACAAGCGGCTCAGACGGCAGGTTCACAAGCCCAGGAAGCCAGCCAAGCCTCCGCCAATGCAAACGCGCAAGCCAATGCAGCGGTAAGTGCCGCAGGACAAGCAGACTCGGCACAAACGCAAGCCAGTTCAGCGGCGGCAGGTGCAGAATCAGCAGCGGGTGACGCACGATCACAAGCTTCCATAGCAAGCAATTCTGCAGGAGATGCGCAAAGCTCAGCGGATAATGCCCAGTCATCGGCACAACAAGCAGAGCAGATGATGCAACAAGCACAAACGGCACTTGATCAAGCTGAGCAAGCTAGGCAGGAAGCGGAGCAAGCCAAGCGGGAAGCAGAGCAGTTATTGGCCGATGCCCAACAAGCCGCACAAGATCTAGCATCAGAAATTCAACGTATGCAGTCCGAAGGTGAAACATTCCTTACTCAAATGGACGCTTACGCACAATTAGCCGTTGATGCACAATCTGAAGCTTGGAGTTGTGCCCACAGAGCGGGTGAAGGTCTTGAAACAGTGGTCACCAAGGTTGGCGATGCAAGTAACGGCGTCGATCAAATCGTGGATATGGTAAGTAGTGCGGGCAGTTCAGCAAGTAATGCGTCAGAATCAGCAAGTGATGCGAGATCATCCGCTAATGCAGCCGCCGCCAAATTAGCAGCAATGCCGAATTAGCAAGAATCTAGCTGCTTGCCTTTAAAGCAATTTTAAATAACACTATATAAACAGACAAAAATTAAATATTACAATCTTTGTCTGTTTATAAATCAATTACATACCAAATAAATGTTCAGTGGTAATTCCAGAGGTGAACGGTAGCAGGTCCTTTATGGCCGAAATTAGCCTATAAACCAATGTGAAAAGGTGTTTTTTTATCAAGTAGCAAGTATGTTCCTGAAATTAAACGTGCACCTGTAGAGCAGGCTGTGTAGCTGCCAGTAATTTCTGATGACGCAAGTAATCAAAATCCCCATCAAGCTCAGCCTCGACAGTAACCTTAATAGTGGTTCGCAGAAAAATAAGTTAAGTCTTTTTTGATTCGATGCTTTTTGCTGCTTGTTTAGCAAATGCTTCTAGTTCTTGTTTATTCATAGTCTGCTTATCCTAAATCCTGTATGGAGATTAATAATAGACAACTACATATATTTTATTACGGTCTAACTTGTTATTAAAAGAAAGTCTGTGCTATTTTCGTCTTAAACATTAAAAAAGTAACTTCAAAAGTCTCTCATTAAGTTCGCTATAAATTGTTAAGAGTAAATATATTATCTTGATTTAACTGCACAATTTGTGATGCATTAAGTACTCGTTGCCACTGTTTTTTATCTTGTTCACCAATATCCACGATAGATAATAATTTTGCTAACTGTTCTCTGCCCTGTATACTTTGGCAGTCTAATGACGATATAGGTTTAATTATGGGAATATCCTCTGCTTGTGGAATACCTGACAGACGCTTTACAGGGGCTGTTATCTGTTGAACCGGTTTTAATAAACAATTATCAAACAATTTAGCTTGCTGAGCATTTAGCTGTGCATGAATTTTTTCTATTTTTTCTTGATTATCTAACTGCTGAAAATAACGTGTTGCTTCTGCCATCAGTAGGCGTTCACTACGCACAAAAGCAAGCTCTTCAAGCAGTAATTGTGCGCCTAATAGATGTTTATCAACTTTGAGCCGTGCCAAATAATCAACATCTTTATAAATGCTTTCTAAACGATGAACTGGATTAAGCTGTAGATAATTGTCTAAATCCGTAAACTCGGGTTGAGTCATGGCGTTTTGTACAATTACGGTAGCTTCATTGTAAAAAGGCTTGGTGCTAGAAAAGTAATAACCTTGTTGCTCTGCCAATTGCAAAGAACTTAGCTTGTCACCTTGAGTTAATGAAGATTTTCTAGCCGCTGCAAACAAATTATCAGGACGGATAAAATTTCCACTTAACTGTTCATCTGTTTGCACCTCTGGAAGGTGTATTTTTAATGCCTGCTGTAATAGACCCGCACAGTTTTGATTAAAAAAACTATAATCCCCAGAAAAATGCCAGTGAATCTCAGATAATTCTTTTACCATCTGCTCTCTTTGCTGTTGTTTAAGCACCAAAGGCAGAGAATAAACCTCACGAAACTCACTAATAGCGTAATCACGATATACATCCATAAATGGGCTCGCAAAAAGATAAGCCTTATAATTTCCATTTAATGCTTTTATGATATCTAATTCATACTCATCAATATGTGCCATATAACCAAGGACCAGATGTTCAAAAAGGTTACTGTCACAACGATCTTCAGTTAATTCACCTTCTTCAGGACAAATAATTAAACGCAGAGCTACATGACCAAAGCTAGAGGCCATACTTTGCCCTTCACCTGCAAACAGTAAATGAATGGCACTCACTCGCTTTGGCGAAAGCCATAGGACCTTTCCACCTTCATAGCGATTAATAACAAAAAAAGGGAGCTTCTCATTACAAGAGATCTTGGGTGTTTTTCCCTGATAACGCTCTTGAAAATATCGTGCGTAGATAGGTTGGTTACAAGCAAAGCTTGGCAGCAGCAAATATTTCGCTAAATTTTGCGCAAAAGAAGAAGCCATTGATGCTTTCTCACCACTGGCTACTTTGTGGGTCTGATAAAATTTTGCATCTACCAATAAAAACTCGTTCTGCGAATTTATAAGCAACTCTTTCAACAAATTTTGACTTGCTAAATATTGCTCTGTTTGCGATTTAAGGCCTACTTGATTCGTACTTGCAAGACGCCCTTTCACTTCCTGATAAATAGCATAACTAAGTTCTGTAGGTGCCGCCTGTAATAGCGGCTCCAGTTGTTGCCAATCTTGAATTGAATATACTGGTAGTTGTTTATGAGGTTGTTGCGCACAACCAGTCAGTAATACAACTAAAAATATAAACCTTATCATTTTAATGCCAGAAGGGGCGTATCTGCGTTTTCATTATTTAATTGTTGTTGCTGATAAGCTTTGGCTATCATAGAATTAGGTTTAGCCCAAGCGGATGGGTGAGCCGCCAGTTGCTTAGATAACATACTTTTTTTAGTTAATCTAAACGGCGAGAAAATAGCATCAAAAGCTGAAGCAACAACTAAATATGTAGGCCCATACGAAATTTGCATAAGTGGATCATTCTCACTTTTTATTTTTATTTTTGCTCCTTCGAGGAACTCTGTATAAGAAATATCATCTATTTCTTTTTGTACTTTCTTACGCCTATTATTTTCATTAGTAGTCTTAATTTTTTGCTGCCAGCTTCTGGCCTCACCTATATCTTGTGGTAAACCTTTGCCAAGTTTATAACGTTCAACAACCGCTGCCATTGCTGCTAAATCCCCCCTTTTTGCAGAGTTTAAATCTTCCTTCGCTTTAGCAGCCTCTATTTTATCAGTCCAAAACTTTGCTTGTTCAGCACTCTTTGTAACCCCTTTGCCTGTTTGGTAACGCTTAACAAGCGAATCCATTGCAGAGATATCCCCTTGCTCAGCAGATGCTAAATCCTTTTGTACATCGATCTCTTCGACTTTATCTGCCCAGTATTTTGCTTTATTAGCATCTATAACAACCCCATCACCAGTTTGATAACGTCTTTGCATATCTTTCATATCCCAATAGCTACCAGTCCGAGCTTCATTCAAAGTGTATTGTAGTGATTGTTTTTCAACAGAGTCATTTGCGAAAGCAAAATTGCTATACAGCATTACACTTATTAACAAAAACAAAAAATTAATCAATCGCAAATATCTTGTACTAAATAATAATTCATAAAAAGTGGTTTTATATAATTGTGTATTTAACATTAAATTGTTTACCCTTAATTTATTTAATTTTATCTTATCTTATCTTATCTTATCTTATCAACGTATAACGATTCAATATTTTTAGTTTCGTCATTTAATTATCAGATTACCATTTAACATTATGTATTCTGGTCAAGTCCAACCGGACAGCTGACTTTGTAAATTTTCATAGTTAATTGGCGTTAAATCACCGAGTGCTGTATGAAGTCGTTCATGGTTGTAATAACGGATATATTCTTTAACATCCATCTTCATCGAGTCACGTGTTAAATGAACAATATTTAATAACCATTCATTTTTTAAACTGCCAAAAAATCGTTCTACAACAGCGTTATCTAAACAACCGCCTACACTGCTCATTGAGGCCGTTATTTTATACTTGTTCAGCAATCGACTAAATCGCCCGCTAGTATATTGAGAGCCTCTATCACTATGGAGCATTAATCCAGCTTTAGGTTGTTTGATGTTAATCGCCATTTGTAATGCTCGTTCAACTAAATCAACCGTCATACGTGTCGAGATAGGCCAGCCGACAACTCTGCGGGAGTATAAGTCCATGACAATGGCTAATATACATCTAGCCTTGATTGGTTCTCAAATACGTTACATCACCCGCCCAAACTAAGTTTTCCTGCGCGGGATTGAACTGCTGCTTTAATAGGTTATCAGCAACGCTATCACTGTGTTTACGCTTTGTTGTCACTTTATATGCATGGCGTTGTGTCACTACAAGTTTCAACTTACGCATGATGCTGCGCGTACGATAACGGCCCACATTAAAGCCAGCCCGTATTAAGTTCTTGCACAACTGGCGAGAGCCTAAACTTCCACGACTACGTTTAAATAACTGTCGCGCTGTACGGTACATATTCTGCTCTTCTTCACTAACAATTTTAGCTGTCCGTTCAAACCAATCATGAAATGCACTACGACTCACTTGTAGTACATTACAAAGCAGTTTTATTGGATATTTAGAACGGCATGCTCGAATATATCGAAACTTTACTTCATTTATTTTGCGAAGAAGGCACTGGCTTTTTTTAGTATTTCTTTCTCCATACGAAGCTGTTTAACTTCTTTGCGCAAGGCTAATAACTCAGACCGTTCATCAGACATGCTCTTCAGCTTTTTGTTTTCAGCTATAAAGCAAGCTAGTTGTGATACCTAAGCCTAAACTGCTTCCTGAACGCTATAACCTTGCTCATTGATTAACGCTAATGCTTCAGTTCTAAATTCACTGCTATAAGTTTTGTATTCATGTTCACCTCGATAGTGGGTAGTATTATCCAAAATTAAAGTGTCCAGTTCAATTAGACCAGAATAATGCCCAGAAATTATCTTTAATATAATTGATATAAATCATTAATAATCAGCTTTATTCGGCAAACGCATGGAGAATACAATATTGTTTAAAATCAACAAATTACGCACTATGACAACTCCTTTTAACATAGCGTAACTGATTGATTGCAAGCAACTTTCTTGTTTTAGTGCATTTACTCTGGCCTCCACAATTAACATTGATAACGTCTTGCATACTAAAGGTTGTTTAAGTAAAATCCTTCCGCTCCACTCACAAATAGGTATCTAAATAATTAATCATGGATGATGCTTTGGTGATATTTAAACAGCAAAATAGACAGACATATCCAGCTGAAGTTAGAGATATAATTAGAAATTGCGCAAATATTCGCAAGTTAATATCTCTACATTTATAAGCTGGGTTTGATGTCTCAAAT
>JABXKR010000010.1 GCA_013619145.1 Psychromonas sp.
GTTTAAAATACTTAGGTCATCAATTGATTTTAAAACATCCACTTTAGCTTTAAGTGCTTTCTTACCTAAGCTAATTTCAAACAGTTCACTTTTTTGATTGAGGTTAGTCTTATAGCTGTCTAAGCCTGCTTTATCAGCAATTTGATACGCATATTCTGCTTTCTTTAATGATCTAGTTAAACTTTGTCGCGTACGCTCTTCCACAATATCTAAAGAGGCCTGCAGTTTTTTCTTTTCGGTATCGATAAATAGCAAGAACTTATCAACCTGGTTATCTTTTACTTTATGACTGACAAACTGAATATATTCTTTAAGCAGATCGGCTGAAGATGTTTTCGTCGGAGCACGAAACGATAACAGGACATCGGCAGACTCTTTATTTTTTTCTAACTTAATTTCTTTCATCCACATATCTAAAACGTTCCTCATTGTTTCAGACTCTGAGATTTGCTTGCTGTTCAAATAACCGACAAAAACAGGATGTTTTTCTAAAAACAGTTTTTTATTCATTGATGAATTAAATTCATTCATAAAATTATTAAATAAGTTTCCAGGCTCAAACAGATTACCAAACTCACCTGGCACACTCACACCACTGTTAGACAGGATTGCTGAAGTTACCTTAGTTTGAGTGTATAGAGTCGCAACATCATTCAATTGAGGTTTTAGAACCTTACCTTCCGCTACCCACCACTCTTGTGCATTTAGCGCATAAAAAACAGAGCCGATAATGGCGAATGTACAAAGCAAGACGGTTAGCCATTTATAATCCCAAATAACCTTAAGCAGTTCACGCAAATCAATTTCATCATCTTGGTAAGCAGGTTGATAAGTGGGCATATTCATCTCTTGCGGGATTAAGTTGTCTTTTTTGTCTGTCTGAGTCATTTTTCTAGCTCTTGTGTAAATGAAGGCAAATATAAGCGAATGCGAATAATCGCAAGCAAATGTAAAATGTGGATGATATTATACTGAAATATACTGAAATAAGCACAACTTACATCAGGAAAATATCAAAGGGAATCTTTTACACTAAGTAATTGTTCAAGAGGCCAGCGCGGTTTCGCTTCAATAGCTAAATCTTGAAAGTGCCCCGCTTTTAAACGCTGCATTCCGGCATACGCTATCATTGCGCCATTATCGGTACAAAACTCATTACGCGGGTAAAATACCTGCCCCCCTAATGACTGCATTAATATCGCTAATTGCGCGCGTAGTGACTGATTAGCACTCACCCCACCCGCCACAACTAAACGTTTTAACCCGGTCTGTTTTAATGCTCGCTTACATTTAATCGCCACGGTATCGATCACTGCATCTTGGAATGCGAGCGCGATATCCGCTTGTGTTTGTGCGTCGTTTCCCTCACTGCGAATAGTATTGGCAGCAAAGGTTTTTAAGCCGCTAAAACTAAAATCAAGCCCCGGTTTTGTGGTCATTGGTCTTGGAAAAACAAAACGACCAGCAACCCCATTTTCTGCAAGTTTTGCCAAACGAGGGCCGCCAGGGTAATCGAGTCCAAGTAATTTAGCGGTTTTATCGAATGCTTCTCCCGCTGCATCATCAATGCTCTCACCTAATACTTTATACTCACCAATATCATCAACTTCGACTAGTAAAGTATGGCCACCAGAGACTAATAAAGCTAAAAATGGAAATTCCGGGCGATTTTCTTCAAGCATCGGCGCCAGTAGATGCCCTTCCATATGATGCACAGCAATAGCTGGTTTATTCCATGCAAACGCTAAACTGCGCCCAATGCAGGAACCCACTAATAATGCGCCTACCAGACCCGGTCCGGCAGTAAAAGCAATACCATCAATATCATCTTTAGTGCAGTGAGCGGCGGCTAAAGCTTCTTTAATTAACGGAATGGTTTTGCGTACATGATCACGCGATGCCAGCTCAGGTACAACACCACCATAGTCTGCATGTAATTCCACTTGGCTATATAACTGATGTGATAATAAACCTAATTGTTCATCATAAATCGCAATACCTGTTTCATCACATGATGTTTCAATACCTAAAATTCGCATATGACAAATGCCCCTTTATGAAAGTCGTAATAGATATCCGTTTGCAAAAACTAAAACGGATTGATAATAAAATTATTTTATTGAAAAAAACGCGCTAGTTTAACGTAAAAATATTATTAACAGTGTTTTTTTTCGCCTGCTTATAGTCAAGAAGTACATTGACAGTTACACAAAGAGAAGATCTTAAAGATCTTTCGTTATTTTTAACTATATTTAACACACTAATCCTTTACTTTCTGCCCCAAATAGGATTAAAATCTCGCACCATTTTAAATGAACTGGTCAATATACGACCGTAACCATAAAGGTAATAGGCACATGCCAGTAATTAAACTTCGTGAAAACGAACCATTTGACGTAGCACTTCGTCGTTTTAAACGCTCTTGCGAAAAAGCAGGTATCTTAGCTGAAACACGTAAACGTGAATACTTTGAGAAACCTACTACTGTACGTAAACGCGCTAAAGCAGCTGCAGTTAAACGTCACTTGAAAAAACTTTCTCGTGAAAACGCACGTCGCGTTCGCCTTTACTAATTATTAGATAAAGGTTTTATATGTCTTTAAAAGCAAGATTAAAAGAGCAACAAATACTCGCAATGCGAGCGAAGGATAAGGTTCGTTTGGGCACTATCCGTATGTTATTAGCTGCAATCAAACAAATTGAAATCGATAATAAAGTTGAGCTAAATGATGATGAAGTTACGGCTGTTGTCATTAAATCAGTAAAACAGCGTAAAGATTCAATTACTCAATTTGAAAAAGCTAATCGAACAGATCTTGCTGATATTGAAAAGGCAGAACTTGCTATATTGCAGGAGTTTCTTCCACAACCACTTACCTCTGATGAAGTGAAAACTTTAATCGAGCAAGCTATTGCAACTTCAGGTGCAAACGGTATGCAAGATATGGGGAAAGTGATGGGAGTTCTCAAGAAAGATATTCAAGGACGAGCTGACATGGGTGAAGTAAGCGCACTTGTAAGAGCTAGCTTAACTTAACTCTGACACTCGTTAGATAATAAAAGCCCCATGCTTACCTGTAAGCTTGGGGCTTTTTTGTATTCTATACCCAAACTACTTAAAGATGCAGATTCAGAGTTTCGCCTGAATGCTAGAACAAGGCGTAACATGATGAGAATGGTTATTCCCTTTTCAAGTGTTACAACGCAGTGCTAGCTTTCGGGCGAATCTCCCGAAGGGCAAGGCGATAAACGATGCTCTTCGTTGTTAGAAGGCTTTGATTTAGAATAACTAGATCATCAGCCTTCTGCCTAGAATATCATCATTTATCGTCTTGCTGATTCCTGTATCTTCAAGTAGTTTGGGTATAAAGTACACTTAATTCAGATGATCCGATTAATAACGGATGAATTTAATAATTTACACAATGGTTTAATAGATGGCTGGACGTATTCCTCAAAATTTTATTGATGATCTTATCGCTCGTACCGATATTGTTGACTTCATTGATAGCCGTGTAAAATTAAAAAAGAAAGGTAAAGATTACCGCGCTTGTTGCCCCTTCCATAACGGTAATAACAACTCATCTTTTTCAGTCAGTAGCGATAAACAGTTTTATCATTGCTTTAATTGTGGTGCGAGTGGCAATGTACTCACTTTTATTATGGAGTATGATGGTATTGAGTTTGTCGATGCCATTGAAACACTTGCTGAGCAGTTATCGATAGAAGTGCCCCGCGAAGAGACTAACTCAGGAAGTCAGCAGCAAAGTAGTTATGTGGATCGCAAAGATCTTTATCAGTTAATGGCTGATATTACCGTTTTTTATCAGCAACAGTTACGCCAGCATAAAAACAGTCAACAGGTTATCAATTATCTTAAAGCTCGCGGTTTATCCGGAGAAACCGTTAAACACTTCAAAATTGGTTATGCGCCCGATGGCTGGGATGAAGTGCGCAAACGTTTTGCGATTTCTAATGACTTAGAAAAACAGCTGATTGATGTAGGCATGTTAATCCCCAAAGAAAAAAGGGGCAGTTACGATCGTTTTCGAGATCGTTTAATGTTTCCTATTCATGACCGACGTGGACGCGTGATCGGTTTTGGCGGGCGCGTATTAGGTAATGAAGAGCCTAAATATTTAAATTCACCTGAAACGCCAATATTCCACAAAGGCAAAGAGCTGTACGGCTTATATCAAGTAAAACAAGCCCACAAAGAGATTAAACGCATTTTAGTTGTTGAAGGCTATATGGATGTAGTTGCACTTGCCCAATTCAATATTGATTATGCAGTTGCATCTCTGGGTACCAGCACCACCGCCGAGCATATTCATATTCTTTTTCGTCATAGCAGTGAAGTGGTTTGCTGTTTTGATGGAGATAAAGCAGGCAGAGCTGCAGCTTGGCGAGCCTTGGAAAATGCACTGCCCTATATACAAGATGGCCGAACATTACGCTTTATGTTTCTTGCTGATGGTGAGGATCCAGATAGCCTAGTACAAAAAGAGGGTAAACAGGCCTTTGAGCAATTAATGGAACAAGCAGTTCCACTATCTGATTTTCTTTTTCAACATCTGGTAGCACAAGTTGATATGAGTATTAGCGACAGCAAAGCCAAATTGGCCCAGCTCGCTATCCCATTAATTAGCAAACTTCCTGAAACCGTATTTCGACAAATGATGGAGGAAAGGTTAATTAAATTATTAGGTATTGAAAAAGACGGCCTGAAAAAACTATTACCTAATTCACAAAATCATAATAAAACTGAAAAAAAACAGAAAGTAACTCCGATGCGCCTGGCTATTTCTGTGCTTCTGCAGCACCCGAATGTGGCCTACGGTTTACCTCAGTTTCCAGAGTTTCAAGAAATGGATCTACCCGGTCTAACTTTATTAAATTCATTACTTGAAATCTGCCGAAATACCCCCAATATTAGTACAGGTCAATTACTTGAATATTGGCGAGAAACACCCGAGTATAACCAGTTGAATAAATTAGCGGTATGGCAAAATGATGTTGAAGAAGGAAAATATGAGGCTGTTTTTTTAGATATCTTAGAAAACTTCCTTAATC
>JABXKR010000014.1 GCA_013619145.1 Psychromonas sp.
TAATACTGACAAGCAATTTCACCCAAAAGAAAATGGCTGGCTTGGATATATTGGCAGTTAAAAGAGATGATTTTCAATTACAAAAGTTGTTGAGCTGGGTATGTGGCAAAAGTTGCCTCTTTTATTAACAACAAAGAGGCAAAGTCATAAAGGGTTGAGATTTAGCTTTTAAGCTTATAAATAATCCCGGGGTTACAGCGTATCATCTCAAACCTATCTGTTAATCCTGTTATTGATTCCGATGCCCCCAAAATCAAGTAACCACCAGGGTTTAACGCACTTGCAAACTGGTTTAAAATTTTAGATTTCACATCACTTGAAAAATAGATCAGTACATTCCGACAAAAGATAATATCGAACTTACCGAGAATCGAATAACTATCTAACAGATTGAAATTTCTAAAGCTGGTCATTTTTTTGACTTCAGCTTTAATTTGCATTTTACCTGAACCGTCATTTACACGATCAAAGAACTGTCTTTTGCGTTCATCAGACAAACCTCTTGATAATGCAAGCGTATCGTATCTCCCCGTTTTGCACTGCTCTAACATGGTATTAGAAATATCTGTACCTATGATTTGAACATTCATCCCCAAGATAGCTTTTTGTTTTTGATACTCCATTGCCGTCATCGCAATTGAGTAACCTTCCTGACCTGAAGAGCTAGCCGCTGACCACATTTTAATACTCTTTTTTTTCTCTAAAATCTCAGGAAAGATTTTTTGAGACAATAATTCAAAAGGATATTTATCACGAAACCATAAGGTCTCATTTGTGGTCATAGCGTCAATAACGGCTGTTCTCAATTCTCTATTTTTATAACTCATTGATTGATGAATTAAGTCAGATAGTTTTTGAATCGAAAACTTAGTCATTAAAGGAATCAATCGACTTTTTACAAGATATTGTTTATTTCCTCCAAGTACGATGCCGCACTGAACTTCTAAGAAATCAGAAAATTGCTTATAAATATCGTCGGAAAGAGCTCTCACAAATAGTTTCTCACTTATTTAATTATTATAATTATTATAATTATTTTGGGTCATCTAAATGAATAACCTTTTGTACCGCCGCAGCTAATTCATCAGGATTAAATTTAGCAATAAAATCATCCGCTCCTACTTTTTCGACCATAGCTTGATTGAACACGCCACTTAATGAAGTATGTAAAATAATATGTAGAGCGGCTAAATCTGGATTTGATTTAACTTCAGAAGTCAGAGTATATCCATCCATTTCCGGCATTTCCACATCAGAAATCATTAATGCGTAACGCTCTGTAACAGGTTGAGTTTTAGAGACTTCTTTTAATAAATCAAGCGCTTCTTTACCATCTTTAACCATCTCACACTCAATACCCAAGGCGGTTATTGCTCTTTGGATCTGTTTGCGGGCAACCGATGAATCATCTGCAACTAAAATTTTCTTATTGGCAACTCTCTCTTTTATACCTTCTTCAATCACATCAGCAGCCACCTCTGTATTAACTGGCGCAATTTCATCTAATACTTTTTCAACATCAAGAATTTCAACTAATGAACCATCAATATTGGTTACCGCGGTTAGGTAGTTAGAGCGCCCGACCCCGTTTGGTGGTGGCAAAACATCTTCCCAGTTGATATTAATAATGCGCTCTACAGAGCCTACTAAAAACCCCTGAACTGAACGGTTATATTCAGTAATGATAATAAAACGCTCTTCAATATTATCAATTGCACGCCCGCCCGTTGCTAAATTCATATCGATAACTGAAATAGTTTGTCCGCGAATATTCGCGATACCGCGAATTGATGGATGTAATTTAGGTAATGCCGTCAAAGGAGGACATTGCAGGACCTCTTTTACTTTAAAAACGTTAATACCGTAACGCTGAATACCGCCTAATTTAAAAAGCAGTAATTCAAGTCTATTTTCGCCAACTAACTGGGTGCGCTTATTCACTGAATCTAACACGCCTGCCATATTCTATTCCTTATCTCTTATGAGTATTTACAAGCAAAACGTTCTATAATAAAAACAATTACATTAATATTAATGGATCACCACAACGATAATCCATTAACGAATAAGGTCATTATTTTGATACGTTTTGTTATTCTTTTCCTTAGTTTAGGCTGTTCTTATACTTTTGCTGAGACTAATTACCGAAAAGAGATCGAAAAATTTGCCGAATCTCTTATTTTCGCTAAATATGAATCGTTATATGAACATAACAACAACGAAAAACTGCATATTAAAGTAGCACCATTAGATAAACGACTCACTTTTACTCCATGTGTCTCTGATCTTACAGGAGAGATTGTTGGTAATAAACTCAAAAAAAACACATCGGTCAAAGTAACCTGCCCGGATCCAAAAAAGTGGACAACCTACGTACGCGCCAGAGTGCAGTTATTATTACCGAGCATTGTTACCCGCCAGCCTCTGAGCAAAGGACAAACACTGCGTTTAGAAAATATTAAATTAATGTACGTGGAAAAATCACAAGTTAGAAGTGGCAGTTTTTCTGAAGTTTATCCGCTGATCGGAACCCGGTTAAAACGGAATTTATCCGCAAACAAAATAATTAAAGATCGGGACATCTGTTTTGTCTGCAAAAATGATAAGGTGACCATTCACGCAATTAAAAATGGCTTATCAATTAAAGCTTCTGGAATTGCACAAAGTGATGCTAATATTGGAGGCACAGTAAGAGTTAAAAATTCACGTACACAACGCATTATTGTGGGTACCGTTTCAGCGCTAAAAGAAGTACAGGTTTCATTCTGAGTTTTTGTAATTTATTACTAAAGAAAATATTATGTCTGCCGATATAATAAATACGAGATACTTTTGGAATATGATTATGAGTATAAATATAAACCGCCAAGCACCCCAGAAAAATATTGTAGTTGAGCAAAACAAAGCTCAAAAACAACAGGATGTACGCCAGCAAACTCAAACTGCGAGCAGTAGCAGTAAAGATTCCGTGCAACTTACCCCGCAAGCATTGAATTTAAACAAGATGCAAAAACAGTCATCATCAGAGCCACAGGTGAATAAACAACGCATTGAAACACTAAAAGCGGCTATCTTAAATGGTGATTATAAAATCAATACAGAGCGCTTAGCCGAAAAACTAAGTAAATTTGAAGGTGATTTTAGTAAGGCATTTGGTTAGTCAAATTAACAAGAGAACACCCTAAAATGCTATCAGCACAACTGACCCAACAATTAGAATCAATTCAAGCGTTACAGCTGACCCTTGAAGCAGAGAGCACCTGCCTAAAAGAAAAAAACTTCTCAAAGCTCAATAGCATTCTATTCAACAAACAGAAATCATTACAAGCAATCGCGGAACTTGATAAGATTTTATCTACAGCCTCATCGCAGAATGAAATCAAACAAAATGAAAATTTACTGGCACTTAAAGATGAAATTGAAAGTCAGCTTGCAGTTTGTCAAAAAATCAACGCAGTGAATGGTCAGTTAGTCGAGTTAAGCATGAAAAGTAATAAACACTTAATGCAGCTGATAAAACAAGCGACCGGCAAAAACACAGTAACCTACAATCAAAAAGGGATGCTTAGCACCGCCAGCCTTTTAGGAAAAAACATTAAAGCGTAACTTGCAGCTAACACTTTTTCATCCCTAGTAATAAATTGCCTTTTCAACATTTATCACTTGTGTATCTCTTTTATTAAACTCGGGCGCTCGTAAAAAGGAAAGGCTCTGCATATCAAGCTCCAACTCGGTGATATATACATCTCCTTGATGATAACTCTTTAATACCCTTGCCCCTCTAACTAAACCTTTTACACGACTTTCTATCTGATCATCCTGCAAACGCGATCCACTGACATTATTTTCTGCACTCAGTAAAACACCATAGATTTGCTCTGCTAACTCTTTATACGCTTCTAATTTTGACGCTTTGATGGCGTTTAACATCTGCAGGTCAAACGTTTCACCTTTTTGAGCTGCAATTGGCGCATAACCTACGGATGTAAAGCTATATTGGTAACTTTGCTGCGCTTCAACTTGGCTGTTGTCATTGCCTGATTTAGCGCATGAAAACAGCAAGAGAGCTGCAACGCTATGTAATAACGTAGAAGAGAGAGTTGAATAAAATCGAGATTGCATAATTAAGCTCCTTGCTTAGTAAAATCAGCGTCAATAGCACCTACACTACCGATCAAGCAAGAAATAAGCCAAATAAACCAAAGCATACTATTATCTATCTATTATTGAACTAAACGAACCTGAGCTTTGCCTTGTTGCGTGAATTTGCTATTACGAGAATAATATTTTTTACTTTGGTAATCGTACTCCCCTCCCACAAACATACTGTGCGGAACAAACGCACTACTGGTCGATTCAACCATATGTGAATCCACATTAACGATGCGAACATTCAAAATCAGGCCTTCTTCATTACGTGACATTGTGCCTGTTAGAATGCGCTTAACATCAATATTTTTATTTAACTTCTTCCAATCTCGCGTTAATGCAAATTCACCTTGTGGCGTTAGCTGAATATTTCCTGTTAACTTAAAATCAAGGATACGAAGATTACGAATATGCAGTTCATGAATAAACTGCTCTGAAACAGTTTGTCCAATCCAGTTTGTTACTTTGTGATCATTTAAATCAACCATAGAAGTAAGAGCAATAGATTCATTATGATATTTCTTAGGGAAGTTATAGAGCAGTTGATCTGCCATTTTACTGACAACCTCTGTCAATATTAGCGATTTTTCGCCATTAAATGAATACAAATGCCCATAGCCATTCGACTCAGTTTGCACGCCTGAGGTTTCACGGTTAGCATCGAATTGCTCAGATTTTATATCCGAGCGGCTAAAAGAGTGGGCAATATAATAATAAAGATAGTCATCATTGTTTGAACGGCGTGCTTTAACGACAGGTGTCCCCTCTTCAATTACCGGTGTATCAGACTCTTCAGGCGAAGATAAACTACACCCCTGCAACAGCAATAACGCACCAGTGATTAACAATAATTTTCTCATTCTACACCTACCTTGGACAATGAACGGCTTACATATCAAATTTATAAATTCATAAAT
>JABXKR010000285.1 GCA_013619145.1 Psychromonas sp.
TGAAGCAGTAGATAAAGAATCTGAGATTTACCAAAAATTGATTGTAAACAGACCAATAACTCGAGGAAACAAATCTATTGAAGCGGAAGAAGAAACTGAGAAATATTCCTTGACTGCATATGTACATCTTGCCCTATCATTTCCTCTTGGATCCATGCTCTCTGCAGTTATAGGTAAAAACTTTTCAACACCCGTTGAAGAGGGGAAAAATGATTATTTACTTTGTATGGATAAAGTTTATCAATATGCAGGTTACATTGCGGTAAATATTTCATCTCCAAATACTCCGGGATTACGCTCATTACAATATGGTGAAGCACTTGATGAGTTATTGGATGCTTTAAAAATACGTCAAGCAGAACTTCAGGAAAAGCATAATAAATACGTACCTATTGCATTAAAAGTCGCACCTGATTTAAGTGATCAAGAAATTGAATCAATTGCCAGTTCACTGCTTAAATATAAAATAGACGGTTTAATTGCGACCAATACAACACTGGATCGTGAAATAATTAAAGGTATGTCGCATGCAAGTGAAGCGGGTGGTTTAAGCGGTCGTCCTCTGCAAAGTAAAAGCACGATTGTAATTGCAAAATTTGCATCTCACTTAAATGGTCAGATCCCGATTATTGGGGTTGGTGGTATTGATGGTGTGGTAGCTGCAAAAGAAAAAATAGATGCAGGTGCAAGCTTGGTACAAATCTACTCAGGTTTTATCTATCACGGCCCGCAATTAGTTAAAAACATAGTAAATAATATTTAATTACTCTTCTATAAATAGGTTGGTTAGAAGATAGACAAAGACGTTTGTTTTATCTTCTAGTCAGCCTATCTATTTACAATGAAGATCTACTTCTTTGTATGTAATTCACAGCAACGCTTCCATACGCCAATTATTAATATGGCAAATCCTTCTATATTTTCTAGATCTGCAAATCAATAAACCAATTGCGCATAATCAGCTGGATTTTGATGTTAACTTGCTCCCGTTTTGTTAAATTTGCGCGCAAGGTGATTGGCTTTTGTTTTTACCTGTTTATGCTGTAAAAACCGTCTTTTGCGAGGCTTTATGTGAAATTGTTGCATAATAATTCGCAGATTGATTTTTCGTATGTGATTTCTTGGTAAATATACCATTCTCGCTTGCTTGAATTTGCTTCTGATTCTGTCTATAAAGGCAAATATATTATTAATTAAAGGACTTTAAATGAATATGGATACACATGTTTCGAATCGATGGTCAAGTCGATACGCATACGTTTTAGCAGCAACGGGAGCTGCAGTAGGATTAGGTAACATATGGAAATTCCCATATATTATGGGAGAAAATGGCGGTGGTGCGTTCGTTTTTGTCTATCTTTTATGTGTATTATTTATCGGTATTCCGATAATGATGGCCGAAGTTGTAATTGGTAAACGTGGTCGCTCCACACCAGCCAATGCTACTGCTCATGTTGCTACTGAAGCCGGTCATTCATCACATTGGTCGGTTATCGGTACAATGGGGGTATTAGCTGGTTTCTTAATTTTAAGCTTTTATATTGTTATCGCCGGTTGGGCGGGTGCTTACGTGTTTTACGCCGGAACTGGCGAATTTAGCGCAGCCGCAGCTGATCCTGCGACAAATGCTGAAGCAATTGGTACCTTATTTGGTAACTTAGTAAGCAGTGTTCCACAGTTGCTTATCTGGACGACATTAACCATGGTTGCTGTTATCTATGTTATCTCTAAAGGTGTTAAAGGCGGCCTTGAAACGGCAGTAACCTATTTAATGCCTGCATTATTAGTCTTACTTGTCGCTATTATGCTTTATTCTGCTGTAGTGGGGGATTTTGCTGCTGCATTTTCATTTATGTTTGATATCGATTTCTCTAAACTTACTATTGAAGGTGTATTAGTGGCATTAGGTCATGCCTTTTTCACCCTAAGTTTAGCGTCAGGTATTATGATGGTATACGGAGCATACCTGCCTGAAGGTGTGTCGATTGCAAAAACCTCTATTATGATTGCTATTGCCGATACTATGGTTGCATTAATTGCCGGTTTAGCTATTTACCCGATTGTTTTCGCGCATGGTTTAGAGCCAAGTGCAGGTCCAGGTCTCTTATTCCAATCTCTTCCTATTGCGTTTGGTTCAATGCCAATGGGTGATTTTGTTGGTACCCTGTTCTTTATCATGATTGTATTTGCTGCATTTACTTCAGCAATTGCTTTACTTGAAGCGACTGCTGCTTACCTTGAAGAACGTCAAGGATTGCCTCGTGTTAAAGCTGCGATCATTGCAGGTCTAGCTATCTGGATTTGCAGTCTTGGTACAGTCTTCTCTTTAGCAGGCACTGAGTGGGCACAAATTAACTTTGGTTTCATGGGTGGTAACATCTTTGATATGTTAGATTATTTAACCGCAAATGTTTTAATGCCTCTTGGTGGATTATTAATTTCAGTGTTTGCTGGTTGGGTGATGAAGTCTGAAGTGGTTAAAGAAGAGTTTGGCCTGGCGGATTGGCAGTTCTCCATTGTAATGGTTTTATTACGTTACGTTGCGCCACTAGGTATCCTGTTCGTATTTGCTAATTCAGTGGGTATTTTAGATTTCATAAAATAATCTATCTGACAAATTTAAAACCGTTTACAAGAAACTAAGCGGTTTTTTTATGCTTGTCACTGAATTTCAGAAACAAAAAAGGCAACTCATTGAGTTGCCTTTTTTAATTGTTTTTGTGGAAATTAATCCATTTTTACAGCACGTAAAATAACAAACTTTTTGTTTTCTGTGACTAATTCGCAGTTACCAAAAATACGTTCTAACTTGTCTTGGTAATCAAGGTGGCGATTACCCACAATCACAAGTTCACCACCATCAGCTAAACAGAAACGAGCATCATTAAACATGCTCCAAGCAATATGGTCGGTAATCGCTTGTTGCTGATGGAATGGAGGGTTGCATAAGATAAGATCGTAAGTTCTCGGTTTAAAACCAACCAGACCGTTATTCACTACAAAACGGGCATTGTCAGTTTGCTCTTCCGGTAAATTTTTCAGCATATTAATACGTGCAGAGTCAACTGCCATATAAGATTCATCAATAAAGGTAATTTGTGCTTCTGGATAAGCCTGTGATGCAGCCATACCGACAATACCGTTACCACAGCCTAAATCAACGATTTTAGAAAAATCGCCTTCCGGTAAATTATCCATTAAGAAACGACCACCGATATCGAGATGATTACGGGAGAATACATTGGCGTGGTTATGAATTTTCCAATCCTGTTTTTCTATTTCCCAAGTCAGAGCGATCTCTTTCTCAGGAACTTCTTGCTGCTCAACCAAGCTGAAAATCAAGCGGGATTTCTTTTTAGCCAATGAGGTTTTTGTGCTGCCAATATATTGTTCAAACAACTGCAGTGTAGAGTTGTGAATCATATTTACTTTACCCGCTGCAACAACAATCGTTTCTGGTGATAAAACATCACGCAGTTGCTGTAAAAGAAACTCAAGGTAAGCAAGTGTTTTCGGTATTTTAATTAAAACAATTTTTACATTCTTAGGAAAGCTTTGTAAGCAGTCCTGAATAAGAACATTTTCTTCAGGGCAGTTATTACGCTGCATATTGAGTTTAATTGAACTTAGTGACAGGTATGAGTCTGAAATAACAGTACGTTCAAATTCTTGGAAATAACAACTTAAAGCGCCAAAACCATCATTAATCAGTAGTATTTGCTCATCTTCACCAAGGTGTTTCTCAAGCTGGTTCTCATTAAAGTAGTTAATCAGGTATTCATCAGCAGAATCCCATGCTTGTAGCGTCTCTTGCTTATTTCTTGGATGACGATGCAGGACCAGCGTTTGCTCTGCAATGTTTAGTGTTTCATTCATGGAATTTCACCTAATTAAGTGGTTTGGATATAAAAACGTATTTTAGCTTGCTTCAAGACTTTAGGTAAGCGATATTATCCGCTTTCATATAAATAGATTAACGGAGAGTTACTTGTTCAATATCCTAAGAACTTTTAATAACAAAACGGCCAAGTTAATGCTTTGTTTTTTGGCTGTTTCCTGTTTAACGGCTTGTGAGGGGCTATTCGAGAAAATGTTTCCGGAGGACTGGGAAAAAGATCCGGAGGTTTGTGAAACAGACACCACTGCGGTGACTTTTAAAAAAGTCGCTTATTGGGATGGCGATGATACGGATAACATGGAAGATGTAGATTATGAACAGTTAACACATCTTATTTACGGTTATTTAGAGGTTAATGCAGATGCAAGTTTAGTCACTTTTGATGATGATGAAGTGGATGACTTTGAAGATATGATTGCATCTGCTAGAGCGGCAGGGGTCAAAGTTGCCATTTCCATTGGCGGAGATGGCAATGCCAGCAATCTTAAGACCATTGCGAGTTCTTCCTCTATTACTAATACATTTGTAGACAACGTTATTGAGTTCGTTGAAGACAATGATCTCGAAGGGGTTGATCTGAATTGGCAGTTTCCATCGGATGATGATGAAGGAGAACTTTTTGAAGATTTAGTGGAAAAACTTTCAGATAAGTTATGGGATAACGGTTATTTTTTTAGTATTGCAGTTGTTTCAGGTGAAGACGAAGACCTTGCTGACTCAATTGACAGCTCGGTGTTTGATTATGTAGATTTTGTTAATGTCAGAGCTTTTGATTCAACAAATAGTGATAATCTCCACTCATCTAAACAAGATGCCATCGATGCCATCGATTACTGGACAGAACGTTGCTTAATCAAAAATAAATTGGTGCTTGGCATCCCTTTTTATTCGCGCGGTGATAGCGTAGACAGTTACGCTGATATTATTGATGTCAAACGTGCGTATGCCTGTATCGATGAAAGTAAAGATCGGAATTATAACGGTATTCCAACGGTTATCTATAAAACTAATTATGCAATGAGCTATGCAGGTGGTGTGATGATTCAGTCACTGGAACAAGATACCTATGATACGGGGTTACTTGAGTATTCATTATTGAATGTGATAAGTGAAACGGAATCAGGTAATACAGTGAGTATTTGCGACTAATTCTATCTTGGGAATAAGCCACTTAAAATGCCGAAACTCGCATTTTTAAGTGGCTTGGGTATAATAAGCGCCACTTTTATTCCCTCCAATTTTTAAGGTGTTAATTCATGCCAATTAAAACAATCCTGTTAGAGCGTAATAACTCAGCATGTGAGCTATGTAGCGCAACCGATAATCTTTCTGTTTATGAAGTACCACCTGTTGCTGAGCCAAATTCAGATAAATCGGTACTAGTTTGTGAAACTTGTCTTTCACAAATTGAAAAAAACAGCGAGATGGATAATAACCATTGGCGATGTTTAAATGACAGCATGTGGAGTCAAGTTCCTGCTGTACAAGTAACGGCGTTCCGCATGTTAACGCGTTTAGCCAAATCGGAAGGTTGGGCACAAGACCTGCTTGACATGATGTATATGGAAGATGAGCAAAAAGCGTGGGCTGACTATGGTGTTGCTGCCGATGATATTGAAGAGGTGCCACCTACACGTGATTCTAACGGTACTATTTTAGTTGCGGGTGATAACGTAACTTTAATTAAAGACTTAGATGTGAAAGGCGGTAACTTCACCGCTAAACGAGGAACACCAGTACGTAATATCTCATTAACTGATAATCCTGAGCATATTGAAGGCCGTGTAAATGGTGTTCGCATTGTTTTATTAACATGTTACCTTAAGAAAATGCCTCTTTTTGAAGACTAAAAAATTATAAAGCAGATATACCTAAGCCGTCTGTATTTCCATGTGGTTTGGGTATAAAAAAGCCCTGCATCAGTTATTCTGAGCAAGGCTTTATAGGTCTTTAGTGAGTTAGATAGTGAATCGATCTATCTCGCTGGTTAGGGCATTTGCCTGTTGTGATAACTCTCCACTCATCTGTTCGTTTTGTTGTGCGGATACACTTGCTGTTTCAGCAACATCACGGATAGAAACAATATGGCGGTTCACCTCTGATGCTACCGCACTTTGCTCCTGAATTGCGGTCGCAATGGCGGTAGTCATATCCATAATGTTCACCACATCACTGTTTATCTCTTCAAGCATGCGACCCGCTTCTCCTGCTTGATTGCTACTTTCCTCTCCTTCATTTCGACACTCTGTCATTAGCGTGACAATGCTTTGCGTTCTCGTTTGTAAAGTGCCAATGATATTTTCAATCTCTTTGGTCGACTCTTGTGTGCGGCTGGCGAGCGAACGTACTTCATCCGCAACAACAGCAAAACCTCGTCCCTGCTCTCCTGCACGGGCCGCTTCAATAGCGGCATTGAGTGCCAGTAAGTTCGTTTGTTCTGCAATGCCGCGAATAACATCCAATACAGAGCCGATTGTTTGACTATCTTTAGCAAGCTCATTAACTACCGCCTCAGATTCAACTAATTTTTCTGACAACACAGTGATTTGCTGGATTGTTACTTCAACACCCTGCATGCCTTTGCCTGCATTTTTATTGGTTTGCTGTGCTTTATCTGCGGCATCGGTTGTATTACTTGCAATCTCTTCAATTGTTGCCACCATTTCTGTTACGGCTGTTGCAACCATATCAGTTTCCTGCATTTGTGATGCAACACCTGTGTTTGTTTGTTGGATGTTATCTACGAGTGTCTCTGTCGCACTATTAACACTTCCGACGGTTTGATTAACAGAAACGATTAAATGTTGGAAATTAGCAATCATATTATTGAATGCATTTGCCATATCGGCTAATTCATCCTTGCTTTTTGACTTGATATTAATCGTTAAGTTATTTGTTTCTGCGGCCTCTACCATTGAGCTTTTAATGAGTGTAATTGATGTAATAACACCTTTGCCAATGAACCAAGAGATTAATGCGCCAAGAATGATAGCAAAGGTAAAAATAGAGTAGGTTAACTGATTAATAGAGCTAACATATTCAACCACTGCACTGTTAATTTTTGTTAACAATGTATTTAAAATGTCATCAACTTTATGAACGGTGCTGCGCATCTCATTTTGTAAACCCTGATCGGCTCGAAAGCCTAATTTTTTTTGTTCTTTAACCAAAGCTAAAAATGCATCATGGTAAATTTTTAGCGCATTATTAATGGTGGATTTTTGTGAGTGAGGTAAATAGCTTTTGTAAATTATATTATCTAATTTTTGGAAATTATCCTGGAAATTTTTAACGTATTTATCTTCCAAACGAAGCATAAAGTTTTTTTCATTACGCCTTAGTGTGAGCATCATGCTTAATGCGCGATAATCCACATCACCAATCGCCTTTTCGGCTTCATTTACTGCTTTTGTTAGTTTTCCATAAATGCCACTTTTAGAATCCAAACCAATACGCTGTTGAGTGTTTACCAGCGCGGTGAAATTCTGTTGATATTCAGCCAATATTTTATTTAACTGCATCGCTTCTGTACTGGAAACGCCGATTGAATTTAACTGTTCACTAATATGATGAAGATCATCGTTTAAAATAGAAATTCGCTGATTGAATTTATCGAGCTGTTTAACATCTTTGCGCATAATAAAATCTTTTTCATGTCGCCTTAACTGTAAAATATTAACTTCGATTTCTCCGAGATGTTGTACGATTTGAATATCTTTTTGCAGTGAAGAGGAGGAGAAATTAATTAATAACAGCATGGCTATCATGCTTAAAATGAATCCTGCGGTATTGATGGTTAATTTATGTTTAATAAGCATCTTTTTTGACCTTGGTTGGTTTTAATTCGCTGTTTTGTTAAACAGTATTAAAATGTACATCTTTTTGTGGGGAGGAATTATTACTACGTAGTAATTGTATGAAACAATATTGCAGTTCGCCACTCATCTCTTTGAGAAAACTACTTCATAAATAAATCAAAAAAACAATTGTATTAAAAATACATTATTACAAATTTGTGTAATAAGTTATTTCTACTAATTTTTTAGGTAAACGACCTGAACCCACATTTGCTTATAAGTTGCGGAGTATGCTTCGTTGCTTAATACAATTTGTAATGGCGCTGTATTTTTAAGCACTTTAAGCAAGGAAAATAGGGTAACCATCGGGTTTGCCTGATTTGTAAGCAATTGAACGCTTTTATTAAATTATTTTATCTTAACTGCTTGCGCTGTAATAAAAGTTCTATATAATTCGCCGCACTTACTTAGAACGACTTAAGTAACCGCCCGGGTGGTGGAATTGGTAGACACAAGGGATTTAAAATCCCTCGCTTTCTGAGCGTGACGGTTCAAGTCCGTCTCCGGGCACCAATTCAAGAAAAAAGCTTCACGTCTTCGTGAGGCTTTTTTTTTACCTGAAAATCATGGATAAATAGGGATAGGATCAAAAGGCAAGTTATTACTTTTATCTTATCAATCTATATTAATGCGAAAACTTATCGTTAAGGAAAGTCATGACTGAATATCTGATTCTTTTTGTTATTATCGCTATTATTTACTTTGTGCTAATTCATAATAAACCTGCCCGTAAAACGGATTGGGAAACATTACCTTTCTTAGTAGAGTACAAAAAACTCGAGAAGTCTCAAAATGAAGATGGAACATTATGTTGCCGTTATTGTGGTTGTACAGAAACTGTTAAGCGTTTATTAAAATCACCTAAAGAAAATCCAGATAATAGTAAACATTATCATGCGTGTATGCAGTGTAAGGTTATTTTATGGCGTAGTGAGTTATCATCTGGCTCTGATAATACTGATAATACTGATAATACTGATAATACTGATAATACTGATAATACTGATAATACTGATAATACTGATAATACTGATAATACTGATAATAAAGATAAGACAGATTCAAAGGGCTAATTTATGTCATTTTTACCGCAGCTAAAGCTTACTAACCTTCGAGGTGATATTTTTGGCGGATTAACCGCGGCAGTGGTTGCCTTACCATTGGCACTTGCGTTTGGTGTTTCATCGGGTATTGGTCCTATTGCAGGGTTATATGGTGCAATTTGTGTCGGTTTTTTTGCAGCGCTATTTGGCGGCACAGCAACACAAGTATCAGGACCTACAGGGCCAATGACGGTGGTGATGGCCGCTATCTTTGCGCATTATATGCAACTCGATCCTGTAAACGGTACTGCTATAGCTTTTACTGTTGTAATTATGGCAGGAGCGTTGCAAATTTTGTTTGCTGTTTTAAAAATAGGTAAATATATCAACTATGTACCTCAGCCTATTATTTCCGGCTTTATGAGTGGTATTGGTTTTATTATTATTATTTTACAACTTGCACCATTGCTCGGGCATCAAGCTGAATCAGATACGCTAAGTTCGTTAATGAACTTGCCTGAGGCGCTAAGCGCTGTTAACTGGTTAACCTTGCTCTTAGGTTGTTTGTCTTTAGGTATTGTGTTTTTTACTCCGCGATCGATCTCTAAATATATACCATCGCCTTTATTGGCACTGGTTTTGGGAACGATGGTTGTCTTGTTATTTATGCCTGAAAATAGCGTTTCTATTCTGGGAGACATTCCATCGGGCTTGCCAACTCTGCACCTGCCTACAATCGAACTGGTTTTATTACCAGATATGCTTAAATCTGCATTGATTTTGGCGATATTGGGGACGATTGATTCATTATTAACATCATTAGTTGCCGATAATATTACCCGTACAACTCATCATTCAGATAAAGAACTGTTTGGGCAAGGTATCGGTAATATGGTGTCGGGCTTTTTTGGGGGCTTACCCGGCGCCGGTGCAACGATGCGTACTATGATAAATGTGAGAGCGGGCGGTAAAACGCAGCTTTCAGGTATGTTTCACGCACTTATCTTATTAGCTGTAGCACTTGGTTTAGGCGGGATTGCCAGTTATATCCCCCATGTTGTACTTTCAGGAATTCTAATTAAAGTCGGTGCTGATATTATTGACTGGCAATATTTAAAACGGGTACACCGCTCATCACGCGCAGGGGTTGTTATCATGTTTAGCGTCTTGTTTATGACCGTTTTTGTGGATCTTATTTTGGCTGTTGCCGTCGGTTTGGTGGCTGCATCGTTACTGTTTGTTAAACGTCAATCTGATTTACAATTTGCCAGTATTTCGCTGTTTAGAAATGGTACAGAAGCGGGTGTTTTAGATGATCAAGAACGAAAAGCATTAGGGTTATTAGCAAAAAACAGAGAAGTTTTATTGTTTCATTTTGGCTCTGCTATTAGTTTTGGTGTCGCTAAATCGTTAACCAATAAACTTGCACAACAAAAAAATTATCAGTTATTAATTCTAGATCTATCTGATATTCAGGCAATTGATTACAGTGCAAGCAAAGCGATTGAAGAGATGATTGTTAGTACGCAGGCAATGGGCATTGAGGTTTTAGTTATTGATGGTTATGGGCAGGTTAAAGCAAACTTAAAACGGGAAAATATACTCGCCTCATTAGCTGCTGATGCTATTTTTGAAAACCGAAAATTGCTGCTGACAAACCTGTCTGGATGAATTAATTCATCTTATTGAAGCCTGGTCAGTGTTTGCGAAAGACAACATGATCAGAGAATTACTATTCTGTGTATATTGTGTCTTGTTATGACTATTTTGCCGAGCTCTGAAACTCGCATTTCCAAGTAGCTTGAGTATAATATGCGCCACATATACCCAAGTAGCTTGGGTGTGAAATGATGCTAATGGGATAATATTGTGGACACAAGCAGTGAAAAACGCCTGAATAAATTTATCAGTGATTCAGGTTTTTGCTCTCGCCGAGAAGCGGACAAATTAATTGAACAAAATCGCGTTAAAATAAACGGTCAGATACCTGAACTTGGCACAAAGGTTCAGCCCGGAGATGAGGTTTTCGTTAATGGCAAACGCATCAATGCAATTGCTGAGAATAAATCAGATCGTGTCTATATTGCTTATAACAAACCAATTGGCATCACCTGCACCACTGAACGCGATGTATATGGCAATATTATTGATGCCATAGGCCATAAAAAGCGAATTTTCCCGATTGGTCGTTTAGATAAACCCTCTGAAGGTTTAATCTTTTTAACCAGTGATGGCGATATCGTTAATAAAATTCTTCGCGCAGAGAATGCCCATGATAAAGAATACTTAGTGACAGTAGATAAGCCCCTAAGTGAACGTTTTGTTGAGCGCATGCAGCGTGGTGTGCCGATTCTAGATACCATCACTGAACCCTGCAGCGTAAAAGTGCAAAGCCGGTTTGTGTTTACTATCGTGCTTACTCAAGGTTTAAACCGCCAAATCCGTCGTATGTGTGAATATTTAGGTTATGAAGTAACCAAATTAAAACGTACCCGTATTATGAATGTTCGTATTGATAAGTTAAAACCAGGACAATGGCGTAATCTGACAGAACAGGAGATGAGTGAGATTAATCAAGCGGTTTCCACTTCTTCTAAAACTGCCGTGAATACCGCTCAGCCAAAAGAAAAGCGTAGTTCAACAAATTCTGAATCACGTCCGCGCGGCTTGAATAAGCAAAATAATCCACGCGCCCCTAAAAAAATATTTATCAATAAAAACAGTAAAACAGCAGATGATAAAAGCGTAGCGACAAAACGCACATTAAAGTTAAAGCGTAAATGAGTTTAAGCGAATTTGATTTGATTGAGCACTATTTCAAACGAACTTGCACTACAGAAAATAGTGGCGTGGCGATTGGCATTGGTGATGACTGCGCCATTTTAGATCTGCCTGATGGTTACCAGCTGGCGGTGAGTACAGATAGTCTGGTTTGTGATGTGCATTTTTTTGCCGATGTAGATCCCTATCGTTTAGGTTATAAAGCACTTGCCGTAAATCTCAGTGATTTAGCTGCAATGGGGGCAACACCTAAGTGGGTTTCACTTGCTATTACCTTACCCGAAATGGATGAGTTGTGGCTTGCTGAGTTTTCACGCGGATTTTTTGAACTCGCCAATAAGTTTAATGTTGTGTTGGTAGGAGGTGACACCACCAAAGGTCCGTTATCAATAACCGTATCGGTAAAAGGTATTGTGCCTCGCGGCCTTGCATTACCACGCAATAATGCTCAAGCAGATGAGCTTGTTTGTGTTTCAGCTTCGTTAGGAGAGGGGGCATTGGGGCTTGCGTGTAAATTAAATGAACATACTGTTAAAAACAGACAATACTTTATTGATGCCTTAGAGCTGACTGAACCTCGCGTCGAATTAGGTATTCTGTTACGTAATTTAGCATCAAGTTGTATTGATATCTCCGATGGGTTAACCCAGGACTTAAGACATATTTTAAAATCTTCTAACTGCTCAGCAAAGCTCGAACTTGATAAATTACCATTATCAGATTTAATGCGGGAAGAAATTCAGACAGGCTCTATTAATGAACAGTCAGCGTATCAATACGCCTTAACCGGCGGCGATGATTATGAACTGCTGTTTACCATCAGTGCCGCTAATCTCGCGCAGTTAAATAAGCTTATAGAAAAAAGTGAAGTAACAATTCCAGCCATTTCTGTGATAGGTTTTGTCACTCCACTACAACAGCCGTTAATTCAATTATTCAAACAAAATGAAGCCGTCTCTTTCTCTCTCCAGGGATGGGATCACTTTAAAGGTCAAATTTAATATTATGAAACGTGATGATTTACAAGGGTTAAAATTAAGCAATCCAATCCATTTTGCGGCAGTTGGTTTTGGCAGTGGTTTAGCGAGTAAAGCGCCAGGTACATTTGGTACGTTAGCCGCTATCCCAATCTATTATTTCCTGTCATTTTTGTCGCTTGAAATCTATATCGCTATTCTCGTTATAAGTAGTTTATTTGGTTTTTGGATCTGCCATATTACCAGCCGTGATATGGGCGTACATGATCATAAAGCGATTGTCTGGGATGAATTTGTTGGTTACTGGATAACCATGTTAATGGTGCCATTTAGCGTGCAGTGGGCTATTGTTGGTTTTATTCTGTTCCGTTTTTTCGATATTTTAAAACCTTACCCAATTTGCTGGTTAGATAAAAAAGTACATGGGGGTCTGGGAATCATGATTGATGATATTGTAGCAGGTGTTTTTGCTAGTATCGCTTTACAATTTTTAATTCACCTTTATGGTTAATGGCATGTTTCGATTGTTATCTTATTTACTGACACTGATGATGCTGGCACTGTTGCCAGTATCTGTATATGCGCAGCATAATGAGACAAACAGTCAAGCGTCAAATATTGTACAGATAGCTGTCGATGATATTCCGGTGTTCTTTTCTCCCTATGCGAGCTCTGCACTTGATATCCAGTATGCACATCTATTTTTTGATCCATTAGTTCGTTGGGGAGACAAGCAGCAATTAGAGAAACGTTTGCTGCAAAAATGGAAAAGCATCAAGCCGGGAATTACCCGTTTTTATTTAAAGAAAAATATTAAATTTCATTCCGGTAATCGACTAAGCAGTAATGATGTTATTTGGACATTTTCACAGATCTTAAAAGAGCCGCAATCCAGACATTTTTTTGAAGGTATTAAGCAGATAAAACGAGTTGACCGCTATAGCTTTGATGTTTACAGTTCTTTATCCCAAGCACAAGTTTTAGACTATTTAACGCACTTTTTTGTGTTGGATTCGACGTTTTATCGCCGCAACAAAATAGATGCCGACAAAGCACAAGATGTAGTGAATGCGCGGCATAATAAATTATCAATTTCAGGTACTGGTCCCTATAAAATCAAACAGTATAATCCCGCTTTACATCTTAACGTTGTAAGCAATAAAGATTACTGGCAAGGTCAAGCTGCGATAAAAGAGCTGAACTTTATTAAAATCAAATCGGCCAATTCACGACAATTTGCGTTATTAGCTAATGATGTTGATATTAGTGCATCAGTTTCGAATAAAACGGTTGAGACAGTGCGTTTTGAAAAGTCTAAATCATTAGTCGAAGTGATTTCTTCAAATGTGATTTTTTTAACAATTAATGATAAAAAATCGGATGTTTTTAAACGCAGTGTAGCAAGAAATGCTGTTCATTTAGCGATTAATCAAGAGGGGATGCTGAAACATATTATTAATGGTATGGGCAGTGTCAGTTCGACCTTTACACCTTTACCACAAGTGCAAATGGAATTACCCAACCCGCAACTGCCCGATTACGATGTGCCAAGAGCAAAATATTTATTCAGTAAAATAGATATGCCCGAATACTTAACTTTACTGGTTTTAGTTGATGAAATAGGCAATACGCCAGAAGTTGCCAAAGCATTAGTAAATATGATGAAAAGGGTGGGTATTAAACTTATTATCACTGAAGTGACTGACGTTGAAGAGTGGCATAAACAGCTGTTTGATTATGATTTTACTTTATCTGTTTGGCAGTCGCCTTTGATGGATCGTGATAATATCTACCAAGACTTATTTGTTGACAGTGCGTTAGCTAATTATATCAGCGTGTTATTTGAAAAGGAAAAAGTTGCAGATTCTATTGAAAAGCAAGCAATGCTTTTTGAACAGATACAGCAGGAACATCGTATTATCCCGCTTTTTTTCCAAAATCAAATATGGGCAACAGATAATAAATATAACTTAGCGACTATTTTTTCCGTAAACGGCATCCCATACTGGCATCTATTAACAGTAAATGAAGATTAGGGGGAGGGGGGTACACCCAACTGCGTTATCAGTCATTAATGTAGAGTGACCACACAGCATGACTTCTGCCTTGCTGTGCATAAAAACAGCCTCCAGCAGGAATAAATAGCAAAGAGAAACAGCCCCTAGTTAAAATACTCGCTTATTTGTCGTTCAATGCCATCACTGTCCAAACCAAGCAGTTGATAGATCTCTTGTTGAGAGCCCTGTTCAATAAACTGATCTGGTAAACCCAGGTTTAAGACTGGTAAATTTATCTTTTGCGCCATCAAATACTCATTTACACTCGAGCCCGCGCCACCTGCAATACTGTTTTCTTCGATGGTAACAAACTGTTGATGAGTTTTACTTAGTTGTTCAAGTAATTGTTTATCGAGTGGTTTTACAAAACGCATATCAACCAGTGTCGCACCTAGTTTCTGTGCGACTGGTAATGCTTGTTGTAATAACGTGCCAAAACATAAAATCGCCAGATTTTTACCTTCACAAATGACTTTCGCTTTACCGATTACTAATTGTTTCATCTGTTTGTTTACTTCAATACCACTGCCGATACCGCGAGGATAACGCACCGCAGCTGGCTGCTTAAGCAGGTGGCCTGTGTAGAGCATATCTCGACATTCTTGTTCATCAGACGGGGCCATTACCACCATATTCGGCACACAGCGTAAAAAGCTTAAATCATAGGCACCTTGATGGGTAGGACCATCTGCACCGACAATACCTGCCCTGTCGATGGCAAATAAAACACCTTGATTTTGAATCGCAACATCATGGATAAGTTGATCATATGCACGCTGTAAAAAACTTGAATAGATAGCAACAACTGGATTTAAACCTGAAATTGCCATCCCGGCTGCAAGTGTTACCGCGTGTTGCTCCGCAATCGCCACATCATAATATTTATCAGGGTGGCGTTTAGAAAAACTAACCATGCCCGAGCCTTCACGCATCGCGGGGGTTATTGCGGTAAGTTTATCATCTTGATCTGCCATATCATTTAACCAGTCTCCAAACACCTGTGAGAATGTTGGAGAACTTGCTGCTGATTTTGGCAGATCTTGATCGGGTGTAAATTTAGGGACTGCATGATAGCGAATAGGATCAAGCTCAGCTTGTTTATAACCTTTGCCTTTTTTGGTCATAATATGTAAAAACTGAGGACCTGAATGGTTACGCATATTGCGCAAGGTATCAACTAAATCGATAACATTATGGCCGTCCATCGGGCCAATATAATTAAAACCAAACTCTTCAAATATTGTGGCTGGTGAAACCATGCCTTTAAGGTGCTCTTCTGTGCGTTTAGCTAACTCTTTAATTGGCGGAATATTAGAGAGTACTTTTTTGCTGCCTTCACGCAGTTGAGTATAAAGATCACCTGATAAAATTTTAGCTAAATGATTGTTTAGAGCGCCTACATTTTCTGAGATTGACATCTCATTATCATTAAGCACAACTAACATATCGTTGTGCAGTGCACCAGCATGGTTTAATGCTTCAAATGCCATGCCTGCGGTAATTGCCCCATCACCAATAACCGCAACCACTTTGCGACCTTGTTGCTCTTTCTCGGCAGCAATCGACATACCCAATGCCGCACCAATTGAGGTTGAGGAGTGGCCTACACTTAATACATCATATTCACTCTCTTCACGCCATGGAAAGGGGTGTAACCCCTTAAATGTACGAATACTGCCCATTTTGTCACGACGACCAGTTAATATTTTATGCGGGTACGCCTGATGGCCAACATCAAAAATAAGATGATCAAAAGGGGTGTGATAAACGTAATGCAGCGCCACGGTTAACTCAACAACACCCAGCCCTGAAGCTAAATGTCCACTGGTTTGGCTAACGGTATTGAGCAGAAAAAGACGTAATTCATCACAGAGTGCTGGTAGTTGCTGTTTTTTTAATAAACGCAGATCTTCAGGGTAATTTATGTTTGCAAGCAAAGGGTAGTTTTTTAAATCCAAAGGCATAATTATTAGTCGCGTTTATAAATACAATAAAAGAGAAAACTGCTCATTTTATGATTAGCAGTTGAAGTCAAAATAGCAGTAAATTATCTATCTCGCTTGATGATATATTGAGCAAACAACTCAAGTAACTCGGTATTATAAGGCAATTGTGATAAAGCATGAAGCGCTTCTTGATAAAGGAGTTGTGCTTTTTGTTTTGCCTGTTCTAATCCCAGTAAAGCCGGATAGGTCGATTTATTCAGACCGATATCAGAACCCTGTGGTTTGCCAAGTATTTTAGTATCGCCTATGACATCTAAAATATCATCTTGAACTTGGAATGCTAAGCCTATCGACTTTGAAAAAGTAGTTAATAATTGTTGATGTAAAACAGGCAAATCAGCTTTACTTAATGCGCCTAACTCAACGGCAACCTGTATCAATGCGCCCGTTTTTGCATTATGGACCTTTTCTAATGTCAGTAAATCTACCTGCTGATTTTCAGCCGCTAAATCCAGTGCTTGTCCTGCACACATGCCATGATCTCCCGATGCTTTGGCAAGTCGGTTAATCATTTTGATTTGTGTTTGGCTATCCAGCTCTTGATTAGGCATTGAGATAATATCAAAGGCTAAACTTTGCAAAGCATCACCAGCCAAAATGGCCGTCGCCTCATCAAATTTTTTATGGCAGGTTTGTTGTCCCCGACGCAGATCGTCATCGTCCATCGCGGGAAGGTCATCATGAATAAGCGAATAAGCATGAATACACTCAACCGCACAGGCCAGAGGATCGAGCCTTTTTAATGGTGAACCAAGCATTTCGCCAACCGCATAAACTAAAAAGGGACGGACACGTTTTCCACCTAATAATGCGCCATAAATCATTGCGTTATTGAGAGAATCAGAAATCGGCGGGTCAATATTGATATACTGATTTAATTGTTTATTTACGCGCTGTTGGTATTGATTAAGCGTATCTGCAAATTGTTTCATATATTTTTATTATTCATTAAATTCTTGAAGTGGTGCCTGCGCATCTTGCTGCATCAGAATATTGACTTGCTGTTGTGCTTTTTGCAGTTTTTGGCTATTACTTCGTGCCAGAGAAATGCCGCGTTCAAACTGCTTTAATGCATCCTCTAAGGGCAAATCACCTTCTTCTAAATGGCTGACAATATTTTCCAGTTCGCGAATTGCTTCTTCATAAAGCATATTTTCAGGTTTTTTTAACGCCATAGTGATCTCTTTGCTACAAATTTTTTTCAAGAGTACCGTGACGTGGCGATAAGTCAAATATCGTTAAGATAAATAATTTCTAAACAGTGAAGTTGTGATCTATTTCAGACTGAAGATAAAAATCTTATTAAACATTATAAATGTTTAATAAGATCTAAATAGAAAAAGCTATACTCTGCACATAATTAGAAAATTGTAATATTAAAGGAAAATTTTGTGGATTTAGCAACTCTGATTGGAATAGTCGGCGCCTTTGCTTTTGTCATTATGGCAATGTTGATGGGTGGCACCCTTGATATGTTTGTGGATACCGTATCAATTTTAATTGTATTCGGTGGTTCATTATTTGTTGTGATGATGAAATATAATATTGGGCAATTTTTTGGTGCCGTAAAAATTGCGGGCAAAGCGTTTATGTTCAAAACGGCTTCTTCTGAAGAGTTGATTTCTAAATCAGTTGAAATGGCAGATGCCGCGCGTAAAGGCGGCTTTTTAGCGTTAGAAGAAGCGGAAATAAGTAACCCTTTTATGCAGAAAGGGGTTGATATGCTGGTTGACGGACATGATGCGGACGTTGTGCGGGCGACATTAGAAAACGATATTCGTTTAACTTCTGAACGTCATGAAGTGGGAGCTGATATTTTTAAGCAGTTTGGTGATGTTGCGCCTGCAATGGGGATGATTGGTACTTTAGTTGGTTTGGTTGCCATGCTTTCAAATATGGATGATCCAAAATCAATCGGTCCTGCAATGGCGGTAGCATTATTAACTACGCTCTATGGTGCAATGATTGCAAACATGGTTGCCCTGCCTATTTCCGATAAATTAAAATTAAGAGCTGCAGAAGAAAAGCTCAACCGCAGTCTTATTCTTGATGCCGTATTAGGTATTCAAGACGGTCAAAATCCACGTGTTATTGAAGGTGTATTACGTAATTATCTACCGGAATCAAAACGTAATGTTGATACTACCGATGAAGCGGGTGATGATTAATGGAAGAAGAGTGTAAGTGTCCGCCGGAGGGACTTCCTGCTTGGATGGGGACATTTGCGGACTTAATGTCATTGCTAATGTGTTTCTTTGTTTTGTTACTTTCATTTTCGGAAATGGATGTCCTTAAATTCAAACAGATTGCAGGCTCGATGAAATATGCGTTTGGTGTACAGTCGATGTTGGAAGTGAAAGATATTCCCAAAGGTACTTCTGTTATCGCGCAGGAGTTTAGGCCCGGTAAACCCGAGCCTACCCCCATCGAAGTTATCATGCAGCAAACTATTGAGATAACAAGAGCTAAGTTAGATTTTCAAGAGGGCGATTCAAGTCGAGTTGGTGGTCAGGAAAATGTTAAAATACGAAAAGTTGCAACCCCGCAAAAGGTAGAAGCGCAAGCTGAAAACAGGTCTGAATCTAAATCTGAGTCAGATGCTGAAGGCCAGAAAGAAGAAGCGCCAGTTCAGGAGAAGCAAAGTGAATCTCAAGAAACGCAGTTAGAAGAGTTTACCCCTGCGCCAGGCGTTTCCGCACAGCATGGTCTGGCAAAAAAGGTTGCAACTGAATTAAGAGAAGAGATTGAAGATGGTGCGATTGAAATTGAAGCGCTTGGGCAACAACTAATTATTCGAGTGCGCGAAAAAGGTGCATTTCCATCAGGCTCTGCATTTTTACAACCTCGTTTCCGTCCTGTGATACAGAAAGTTGCTGCAATATTAGTGGATGTACCTGGTGTTATTACCATTTCAGGGCACACGGATAATGAGCAGGTACAATCGGAATTGTATCGCTCCAATTGGGACCTCTCAGCTCAACGAGCCGTTTCTGTCGCCCATGAAATGCTGAAAGTCCGAGCAATTAAAGAGAAAAAGTTAGTGGTTGTGGGATACGCAAATAGTAAGCCATTAGCCGGCAATAAAACCAAAGCAGAACGTCGCCGCAATCGCCGTGTGGAAATAATGATTATGCAGGGTGAGGCTGCAGAAAGTGAAGAGATCGTTGCAGAACCTCGTTAGTTGTCTATTTTCACTGATTGCGAATAACCACCTTTAATTGGGTGGTTTTTTTTAATTTGTATTCATCAATTTGCTTTAACTGGAGGCAAAATGGTTAATATTGAAGTTTGTATTGATAATATTGAGTCTTTATTTACAGCACAAAAAGCAGGCGCAAGTCGAATTGAACTGTGCAGTTCACTGGCACTTGGCGGGCTAACTGCAAGCTCTGGATTAATAGAACAAGTAATTAAACATGCTTGTATACCTGTTTATGCTATGATTCGTCCGCGAGATGGAGACTTTCTGTATTCTAGTATCGAAGTCGAGATGATGCTTAAAGATATCCATGTGGCACGTTCACTAGGTGTGCAAGGGCTGGTTTTTGGTGTATTAAATGAATATGCACAGATAGATAAAAACACCCTTAACAGCTTAATGAAAGAGGCAAAAGGTTTAGGAGTGACATTCCATCGTGCAATTGATTGTTGTGCCGATGTTTCGGGTGCAGTTGACACTATTTTAAGTGCCGGGTGTGAGCGCATTTTAACATCGGGTCTTGCAGATAATGCTCTTGATGGGGCGGCGACGATAAGACAGATGGTGACTCAATGTGAAGGGGCTTTATCCGTGATGGCCGGCGCAGGTGTAAACAGTGCTAATGTTGCAAAAATCATAAAAGAGTCAGGTGTAAAAGAGATCCATTTATCAGGTAAAACAGTACGCAGTAGTTTTATGAAAAATATTGTTGCATGTGGAAATTTAGCCGAGTTTTTGAATATAAATGTAACCAAAGCAAGCAGTATTGAAGCGGTTAAAAATGCGCTTCAACGCAGTTAAAATTATCAGTTTTTTTAATTATTATTTTAAGTACAAATAGAACATGAAAATACCGAAAAGAATACAACCACTTGTAGACGATGGTTTAGTCGACACCGTATTACGCCAGTTAATGAGTGGCAAAGAAGCGACGGTTTATGTGGTGCAGTGTGGTGATTTTATTCGCTGCGCTAAAGTATATAAAGAAGCCAGTAAACGTAGTTTTAAACAAGCTGTTTTATACAGTGAAGGGCGCAAAGTACGTAATGGCCGCCGTGCCCGAGCAATGGAAAAAAATTCTAAGTTTGGTCGAGAACAACAAGAAAACGTCTGGCAAAATGCTGAAGTAGAAGCGCTTTATAAGTTAGCCGATGCAGGCGTACGTGTACCTCAGCCTTATGGTTGTTTCGAAGGTGTGCTGCTGATGGATTTAATCACCGATGAAGAAGGTTTTGCTGCTCCTCGTCTTAATGATGTTTCCATGTCCGAAGAGCAAGCATTGGAAGATCATTTTGAAATAATGAATTATATTGTATGTATGCTGAATGTTGGCATTATACATGGCGATTTATCAGAATTTAATGTATTAGTTGATGAGTGGGGGCCGGTGATCATTGATTTACCGCAAGCTGTAGATGCGGCCGCCAATAATAATGCGAAGCGGATGTTATTACGTGATGTGGATAATATGACGCGTTATTATGCCCAATTTGCCCCGCAACTAACAAAAAGTAAATATGGGCAGGAAATCTGGGCCTTATATGAAGCGGGATTATTATCAGAAAATACAGTATTAACAGGCAAGTTTGTAGAGTCAGATAAAATAACCGATGTATCTGATATAATGGATGAAATTAGTGCAGCACGTGAAGAATACGAAGAAAATCAAGAACGAATTTTAGAAATGGAATTGTAGTGCTCATTAAGTTGATTTTGAGTGATTAGATGATCAACCTTCAGCTTAGAATTCCATCATTTATCGTTATGCTGATTCTTGTATCTTGAGGTGGTTTGAATATAATTATCCTTAAGTACGTTACTTGACATATGAAAAACCTATTGGCCACTATTATTGGGAGTAAAATGTCCAATTGTGTTGTAAATAGCAGAGTTCAAGTTTGCTTGTCGGCAATAGTAATATTGCTGCTTTCTGTTTTTTTTCAATTGCTTTATGCCGCTGAATCTAGCACAGGCATCACAAACGATCCTGCTGATGCCGTTCTTCCCCCCTCCTCTAAATCCATAGATAACAAATCTCTTCGTGTATTAACTTGGGCTGGGGCCGATACATATTTGCCTAGAGCTGGGCATCCTCAAGATTTAGAGGTTCAATATTTACAGCGCTTTGCCTTGGAAAAGGGCATTCTTTTTGAAAAAGTGAGCGTGCAAAAATTTTCCGACCTGATTCCTAAATTATTAGCAGGCGAAGGCGATGTCATAGCGGCCAATTTAACCGCTACGCCAACACGAAAAAAGTCAGTTAGTTTTAGTGATCCTTTTATTCAAACATATGAATATTTGTTAATGGGTAAGGGGAGTAAAGGACTTAAAAATGGTGACGCATTAAACGGACGAGAGCTTGTATTACAAAAGGGAAAAAGTTATCAAGTGACAGCGCTTGGTCTGCAAAAAATTCACCCTAAATTAAAGCTTCGATATATAGCGAATAATATTAGTAATGAGCTGATTTACGACCGATTAGCCAGTGGTGAATATGATTTAATTATTCAAGATAAAAATTTGATCCAAGTCGCATTAGGTTATCGAGACGATCTTAAAATAAGTCTGCAGGCAAGTAGCAAACGCGATATAGCATGGGCGGTCGCGCCACAAAATAAAACATTACTAAAACAACTCAATCTGTTTTTAAAGCAGCAAACGCTTACTGTAAATAACAATAAATTGCAGAAAAATCAGTGGCAACGTATTCAAAAAGATAAAACAATTCGTTTTGTATTGCGCAATAATTTATCTTCCTATTATATTTGGCGTGGAGAGTTATTGGGTTTCCATTATGAGCTGGCCAAACGTTTTGCTGAAGAGCATAAATTACGCTATGAAATTTTTGTAGCACCGAATAATGTTGAATTATTAGATTATCTCATTGAAGACAAAGCAGATATTGCCTTAGGTTTCTTAACACCGACCAAACAACGTAGTGAAAAAGGGATAAGTTTCTCTCGCCCATATCATTATGCCTCTGAGCTTGTTATTGCCCATACTGATATTGCTGAAATTAGCAATCAAGCACAACTAAGTAATAGAAGCCTGCATATCCGTCCTTCAAGTGCTTATTGGCAAACTGCAAAGTTGTTACAAACTAAGGTTGAAGATTTAAAGATTATTGCTGCATCTGAAAATCAAGAAACTGAATCAATTATTGCCGATGTCGCACAAAAAAAATATGAGCTAACCATTGCGGATAATCATATTGTCGATATTGAGATGACATTTCGCGATAATATTCATTCCTTAATGGCACTCGGTGAGCCCAAGTCACAAAGCTGGGCGGTAAAATCAGGCAATGTTCAATTACTTGAACAAGTTGATGGGTTTATAAAAAAACATTACAAAGGGCTATTTTATAATGTAATTTACAATAAATATTTCAAGAATCAAAAGCGTTTAGATAAGCATTATAAGGGCTATGAAAGAGAAAAAAGTTCAGGTGTTTTGTCGCCCTATGATGCGATTGTAAGAAAATATGCGGAAAAGTATGATTTTGATTGGCGTTTATTAATTGCACAAATGCATCAAGAAAGTCGTTTTAACGCTAAAGCTAGATCTATGGCTGGTGCGCAAGGCTTATTTCAAGTAATGCCTCGCACCGCACGTGAGTTAGGCATAGAAGATATGTATATTCCCGAGCAGGGTATTAAAGCCGGTATACGTTATATGGATTGGGTACGTGAGCGTATGCTTATTAACAACGTGCAAGGTGAACAGCTAATCTGGTTCACACTTGCGTCATATAATGCAGGGGCTGGTCATGTGAGGGACGCCATTCAATTAGCAAAGAAAAAAGGCTGGCACCATGATATCTGGTTTGATAATGTTGAAAAAGCGATGTTATTACTTGCCCAGCCAGAATATGCAGCAAAAGCGCGTTACGGCTATGTACGAGGCCAAGAGCCGGTGACTTATATTCGCGCTATTAAACGGCGATTTGATACTTATCAAAACATTTTGAGTAACGAGTGAGTTGTTGTAATTGTTTGCAGCAATTTTTGCTTATTATTTCTCGATAACCTTTTTTAGCAATACAATTAACCCCAAAACGGGTACACCAATTAATGCCGAGCCAATAAAGAAATTAATATAACCAAAGCTTTCAACATATACTCCAGAAAAACCGGCAAGAAATTTAGGGAATAATAGCATCAAGGAACTAAACAGGGCGTACTGCGTTGCTGAAAACTCGATATTGGTGAGCTTAGAGATATAAGTAATAAATGCCGTGGTGGCAATCCCCGCACTGATATTATCCATCGAAATAATCACTGTTAATAAAGCGAGATCTTTACCCACAAAAGCCAGAACGGCAAAGATAAGGTTGGTAATCACTACTAAAAATGCGCCTAAAAATAAAATTGAGTAGGTGCTATAACGGCTTAATAAAACACCACCAAGTCCCGCACCAAGCAGGGTCATAATCACACCAAATACTTTGGAGATAGCCGCTACTTCTCCTAATGTATAACCCATATCCAGATAAAATGGATTTGCCATAACTCCCATCACAATATCGGATATACGATAAGTACCAATAAGTAATAAGATCAGCACCGCAGGTTTACCATAACGCTTGAAAAAGTCTGCAAAAGGTTCAACAATCGCGATATCTAACCATGCTAAAAAGCGCGCGGCAGATTGCGGCAGATGCTGATGTCGGAGTTTTGTTTCAATCTGAGCGTTATGGTCTTTTTGCTTATATTGATAATCGGGTTCATGACAAATAAAAGTGGTAATAATACCGACGCCCATAAAGCCAGCCATTACAAAGTAGGAAATAGACCAGGCAGATAACTGATAAGCATCACTGTCGCTAGCCCAAGCTGTAATGACCAGCGAGCCAGCTCCCGCCACCATCATAGCTATGCGGTAGCCTGTCATATAAGCAGCCGCCATCGCCGCTTGAAACTTCTCTGGAGCTGATTCAATACGAAAAGCATCGATAACAATATCTTGGGTGGCGGAGCTATAGGCAACAATTAATGCAAAGATAACAAACAAGGTTAAGTTTTGTTGCGGATCGCTATTTGCCATACCAATCAGGGCTAACACAATGGCAACTTGCGATAGCAGTAACCAAGCACGCCTGCGGCCTAGCCAGTTAGTTAATAGCGGTATTGAGAAGCGATCAACTAAAGGCGCCCAGACCCACTTCCATCCATAAGCGAGCGGAATCCAACTGAAATAACCTATATTTTCAAGGCTCACACCTGCTCCTCGGAGCCATAACCCGAGTGTAGTAAATATTAACAGCAGGGGCAGTCCTGAAGAAAAACCGAGAAAGAATAAAATGGCGACGCGTTTTTGCAGATAGATTTTGCAGCTTTGTAACCATGATTCTAATTTAGACATAACAACAATGCTTTTAAATAAAAAGGATAGGAAATCGCCTGGTTTGTTAGATAATTATTGAGATCTGCTAACAAACCTCAACAATTATTATAGCGATTAGTGCTCGAATTGATGCCCGATCAGCTCAAATCGCCAACCTGTTAATAATTTAGGTTTGTCAGCCCTTTCTTTTTGTAAATCATCGAGTTTCCATAACCAGCTTAAATATTCATTAATAATACGCTTAGAAGCAATTAACTCGATAGGCAATTCATGTTTTTCAGCACACAGTTTAATTTTTTCACGCATCGATTTAAGCGTTTTTTTGTAAGCAGGAAAATCAACTAAGCGCGAAACAAAAGGGGGATAACTGCTTTCATCTTGTTTTTCTACTTCACTCATAATATTTAAAATGGCTTGTCCATGGATTCTTATTTCATTAGGTAATAAATTCAAACGACGCAGATCTTCAAGAGAACTCGGACGATAATGTGCTAATAACCACAGATGGTCAGCTTTAACGACAAAGTTAAGTGCTAGATTTCGCTCTTGTGCTGTTTGTAAACGCCATTTAGCCAGCGCTTTAATAACTGCTAGCCCATGCCGGTCTAATTTAAATAAATTATTTAGCGATTTATAGGCGTTATCCGGATCTTGTTTTTTCATCTTAAGATCCAGAATAGTCTGGCACTCCTGTTCAAAAAACAGGCTCATTTTTTTCTCTTCAAGTTGTTGCTGAAGTTTTTCTAAACAAGGCTGCAGGTGTAACACATCAGCTGCCGCATAGTTTATCTGTTTTGCCGTTAACGGACGTGCGCACCAGTCTGTACGAGATTCACCTTTATCAACTATTACGTCTTGCAGGGTTTCTACCATCTTAGCGTAACCAAGTGAGGCACCTAAATTTAAAAAGGCGCAAGCGACTTGTGTATCAAACAGTTTCAAGTTGAGATCACCCTTATGCTGACGAATGATCTCTAAATCTTCACTGCTGGCATGTAAAATACAGTCCTTGTTATCAAGTGCTAACCAAAATTCAGAAAGGTCGCTGACAGCAATCGGATCGATTAAAGTGATTTTTTCATTTTGCGAAATTTGCAATAAACCAAGATTAGCAACGAAAGTACGGGTACGTACAAATTCAGTATCGAGCGAGATAGGACTATCATCGAGTGTTGTTATAAAGTCATGCAATTGCGCTTGTGTAGTTATTATTTCAAATTGCATAGATACTCCCAAAAATAAAATTTATAGTTCTATCTTACGTAATTTATTAAAAATCATCCATTTATATTAGATTAATTTATTACTGCAAGGTTTGTGATAACACTGATATATATGACTTCAAATGCATATTATTTGTTGTTTTTTGCATAAACAGTCTCTAATAAAGGTGATTTTTTAGCTCCTATCTTGTGAGTTCGGGATCAATCTATTAGAATGATTTTTTCGGAAAACCCAAAACAACCTGTCTCTGATAATGATTCTTATTTGGTTTCTATCAAAGGACGATAGATTGTAATAGCAAAAAGCATATAGCGTGGTAAGGAAAACAATGACTAAAACAATGTATGAAAAAATCTGGGATGCGAACTTGGTTCACGAACCAGAATCAGGCTCTCCGCTTCTGTTTGTTGACAGACATCTAATGCATGAAGTAACAAGCCCTCAAGCTTTTGAAGGTCTTCGTCTACAAAACCGTAAAGTGCGTAACGTACACAGTATTCTAGCGACTATCGATCACTGTGTACCAACAAAAGATCGTTACAATATTGTTGATCCTATTGCTAAAAAACAAGTTGAAACAATGACAGCCAACTGTGCTGAAAATGAAATCAACCTGTACGGCATGGACAGTAATCAAAACGGTGTTATTCATATCGTTGTACCTGAACATGGCTTTATTCACCCTGGTATGGTTGTTTGTTGTGGTGACAGCCATACAGCTACACACGGTGCATTCGGTGCTCTTGCATTTGGTATCGGCACCTCTGAAGTTGAACATATAATGGCAACACAAACATTACAACAGAAGAAAGCTAAAACCATGCTGGTGAAAGTTGAAGGTCAACTTTCAAAATATGCCACAGCGAAAGATATTGCATTGGCTATTATTGCTGAAACAGGTACTGCTGGTGGTACGGGTTATGTGATGGAGTTTGCCGGTAATACGATTACTGATCTTTCTATGGAAGCTCGTATGACGCTGTGTAATATGGCAATTGAAGCGGGCGCACGTGCGGGATTAGTGGCTCCTGACCAAATTACTTTTGATTATCTTGAAGGTCGTGAATTTGCTCCTAAAGGTGATGATTGGGCGACAGCCGTTGAATATTGGAAAACAATGGTATCAGATGAAGGTGCTGAGTTTGACTCAGTAATCACACTTAAAGCTGAAGATATTGCACCGCAAGTTTCTTGGGGTACATCTCCAGAGCAAGTTGTTGCGGTAGACGCTGTTGTTCCAGCTCCATCTGATTTTGATGATGTAGTTAAATCTCAAGCTTGTGTAAATGCGCTTAAATATATGGACGTTAAAGCAGGTCAGAAAATTACGGATATCAATATTGATATCGTATTTGTTGGCTCTTGTACTAACGGTCGTATTGAAGATTTCCGCGCAGCAGCTGAGCTTATTAAAGGCAAAACAGTTGCTCAAGGTGTGCAGGCGATTGCTGTACCAGGCTCTTTCCCTGTAAAAGAGCAGGCTGAAGCGGAAGGTTTAGATAAAATCTTTATCGCTGCGGGTTGGGAATGGCGTGATCCTGGTTGTTCAATGTGTTTAGCAATGAACGGTGATGAATTAAAAGACGGTCAACGTAGTGCTTCTACATCAAACCGTAATTTCGAAGGTCGTCAAGGTAAAGGTGGTCGTACTCACCTTGTATCACCAGCGATGGCAGCGGCAGCTTCAATTGAAGGCCACTTTGTAGATATTCGAGATTGGAAATAGGGGCGGGATAATGGAAGCTTATAAAAAACATACTAGCATTGCGGCATTAATGGATCGCAGTAACGTAGATACAGACCAAATCATTCCTAAAAACTTTATGAAAAAAGTGGAACGTACCGGTTTTGGTATTCACCTGTTTCATAACTGGCGTTTTCTTGCTGATAATGTAACACCAAACCCTGATTTTGAACTGAACAAACCAGCATTCAAAGGCGCTAAAATATTAGTTGCCGGCGAAAACTTCGGTTGTGGTTCTTCACGTGAACATGCTCCATGGGCAATCGCGGATTACGGTTTTAACACAATTATTTCAACAAGTTTTGCTGATATCTTCTTCAGTAACTGTTTCAAAAACAGTATCTTGCCTATTAAAGTAAGCAAAGATGAACTTGCGGCATTAATGGCTGAAATCGCTGCTAATGAAGGTGTTGAGTTTACTGTAGATCTTGAAGCACAAAAAGTGACTACACCTGGCGGCATTGAAATCAACTTTGAAGTTGATGCATTCCGTAAGGAGTCTTTACTTGATGGTCTTGATGATATCGCGTGGACGTTAAAACACGAAGATAAAATCACTGCGTTTGAAGAGAAACAAAAACAAGCTCTTCCATGGTTATGGAAATAATCATCACGTTCAAATTTTGAATGTGTAATGATTGCTAGTTTGTAATAAAAGGCGCACCTGTTGCGCCTTTTTATTTATACTCAAACGAAAACTTATCGGATTGATTCTGAATCGCCAGAATTAACCCAATAAGCTTTTAAACCCGTTTATAGATGGAGTAAGGCAATGACGCAACAAAATGTCACTGTGCAGTTAATGGATACAACATTACGCGATGGCGAGCAAACCCAGGCGGTTTCTTTCTCTCCTGCTGAAAAAGTCAGTATTGCGAAAGCACTGTTACAAAAATTAAAAGTTGATCGTATTGAAGTGGCATCTGCACGAGTTTCTGAAGGTGAAAAAGATGCGGTTACAAAACTTAATAGTTGGGCAACTGCCGAGGGTTTAGTTGAGCGAATTGAAGTATTGGGATTTGTTGATCATACCTTAAGTGTGGATTGGATAACTGATACAGGTGGTAAAGTATTAAATCTGCTCACCAAAGGTAGCTTAAAACATTGTCGTGAGCAGTTAGGTAAAACACTTGATCAGCATCTGGTCGATGTAAAACAAACCATTGAATATGCACAGCAGCAAGGTTTAATCGTTAATATCTACCTTGAAGACTGGTCTAACGGTTACAAAGACAGCCCTGAATATATTTATGAAATGCTAACAAAACTGCAGGATAGTGGAATCGAACATTTTATGCTGCCCGATACTTTAGGTGTGATGTCACCTGATGAAGTCTTTGCTAGCTTAACAGATATGATTGGGCGTTTCCCAAGTCTGCAGTTTGATTTCCACCCTCATAATGATTACGGCCTGGCAACCGCCAATGCGATGTATGCGGTCAAAGCAGGGGTATCTTCAATTCATTGTACGATGAACTGTTTAGGCGAACGTGCCGGCAATGCATCATTAACTGAAGTTGCGGTGGTTTTACAAGATAAGCTTGGAAAAACTGTTAATATCGATGAAAGTGAAATTCATAACTTAAGCCAGCTTGTTGAAAACTTTTCAGGTAAACGGGTAGCTGATAATACTCCAATTGTGGGTGCGGATGTGTTCACGCAAACCAGTGGAATTCATGCTGATGGCGATAAAAAAGGCGGCCTGTATATCTCTGCATTAACACCGGAGCGTTTTGCTCGTTCCCGTAGTTATGCACTGGGTAAAATGAGCGGCAAAGCTTCACTTGCGAAAAACCTAGAAGCGATGGATATCGAACTTGATGATGATCAGCAGAAAAAACTGCTGCAGCGTATTGTCCGATTAGGCGATCAAAAAGCCAGCATCAGTGCCGACGATCTACCTTTTATTATTGCCGATCTGTTAGAGCGTAACGATTACAACTATGTTGAGCTTTTAAACTGCTCAATTAACTCTGGTTTAGATCTTCAATCGACGGTCAGTATTCGCGTACGAGTTAATGATAAAATTTATAAAACCAGCGGCAGCGGTAACGGTGGTTTTGATGCCTTTATCGGTGCAATGAAAAAAGTATTAGATGAAGAGCATTTCCGATTTCCTGAGTTACTTGATTATCAACTGCGTATTCCTCCAGGTGGACAAACCAGTGCATTAACGGAGTGTTCTATAACCTGGTTAGATGATGGCAATCAATTCAGCACACGTGGCGTTAATGCCAACCAGGTATTAGCAGGTATTGCAGCAACGATCCGTATGATTAATCTTCAAATGCACAAATAAGAAAATTTTATAATTAAGTTTGCAGAGTAATTTCCTGAAAAGCCTTAATCATTTGATTAGGGCTTTTTTGTAAATGCTTTAGCGAAACAGGGCATCCGCGCTTTGATTGTTAGTGTTTCTTGATACCTCTCCTTACTATGTGCAGCTTAAAGTACAATATTTAATAGGTATTGCAATTAATAGTCTGTGTTAACTGCTTATTAGCTGCTATATAATGAGCGCTGTTTAAACTAAGGGGATTTTTATGAGAGTTTGTGGTGTAGAGTTAACAGGTAATGAAGCGATTATAAGTATAATGCAGTTAAAGAATGGTTTATATGATGTCCCTAAAGTACGAGTGACAAAATTCAGTTTAGTTGATGCAATCAATACCGATCCACTTAAAAAGTTTCAATTTGATTTTGCACAGTTAATGAAAGATTATAAAGTTGATGCGCTTGTTATTAGACAGCGTGCTTTAAAAGGTAAATACGCAGGTAATCCGCTAAGTTTTAAAATTGAAGGTGCACTGCAATTAATGGCCGATGTAAACGTCTTTGTTGTATCTTCAGCATATATAAAAGAAGGGCTGGCACAAGCGCAGGTAACACCGGATGTGCGTGATTTGGGATTAAAACAGTTCCAGGAGCAAGCAATGTTGACCGCATTCGGTTATCTGGAGCAGCAGGCTTCATTAAAATAAGTAAATCTGATTGTTTTATAAAGGCTTGCCAAGTTATCTTGGCAAGCCTTTTTTATTGCGTAAGCAAAAAAAAGCCCTGTGAATTCACTGGGCTTTGTAGATATTACTGAGCTATTTCTAATGCAGATTATTCAGCTAAAGGAGTCGCAGGTTGAATGCGAAAAGTTGCAACATCAAACTTGTTTACTGCACCTTCTGTACCGCCACTACCAATAAAGGTGGTGTTGCTAGATAGGTAGCTCATATTGTAGAAGTCAGTAACTTCTAATGAATAACTGCCAGCAGCAAGGTTAGCAGCAAGTGGTGTTGAGTAAACCAGTGGTTTTTTACCATCTTTAACAGCGGCATGTGGCATCTGAATTACACCTTCAGCAACAACATCGCCTGCACCATTTTTAACTTGTAACCATTTCACCCCATTGCTAATACCAAGGTTGATAGCATTAAAGTTATTATGGTACTGCAGTTGAATATCGTAATCGCCATCTGTTGTGATTGCGATATCACTGACTGTTAAAGTATCGTTTAAACTGCCCCAATTGTTTAGATAAGCTGTATTAATCTGCTCATCGGCAGGTGTTGCACTGATGTTAGAAGTAACACGTGCATCAGATACTGAGATCTCTTGTGTTGTCCCAAAACATACTGGCGCGCTGTGGTGCGAGTAATTTTTTGTCTCAAAATAGACGGCTTCTACAGCATAACAAGTACCTTGACCATTTTCGGGTGTAACAGTGTCTCCTACACTAACCGTGTCGACCGCAACAATACCTTTGGCAATATCAGTATCTACTAACAGACCATTACGATACAGGTTGTAGCTAATATTACCGCTTTGAGCATTATTAAACTCAACAGCAAGATATGCACCATCAGCAAATACACGCTTGATTAACGGCTCTTTGGGGGCAAATACTTTAGGATCATTGGTACTGAGTGGATCTGCTGTCACTTTAGTAATATCAGTACTGCCTGCAACGATATCACCTAAAGTGACTACTAGGTTATTAGTCTCAGCAAGATCAGCCCAAGCGATAGACTGAGTGGCTGCATTGCCATTTACAGTAACGCCTTGTACAGCATAATAACCTGCATCTTCAGATGCTTCCGGTAACAGTATTTCCAGATTAATAACCTTGCCTTGCAGTGTTAACCCTTGTAATTTAAGGCTTGCACTGTCAGCAAATTTATCTTTGCGTAAGTTGCTGGTAATAAATGGTTTCAGGTTAATACCTTGATCATCAGTGCTAACACCAAACACATCATCGATTACCATACCTACGTAAGCCCCAACAGACCAAAGCTGACGTTTAGAGTTAATTACAGGACCAGATAAAGATGGATTATCAAAATCTAACAGGTTAGGTTTAAGTGATAACCACTCAAGGTTCTCCATATTAGAAAGGTTAAGTGCAGCAGCTCGGAACAATGTCTGGTAAGCGGCATCTGCTACGGCAGTGTTGCCAGTTTGCGCTGCAGCTTTTAGACCATAAGCGGTAACAAATGGCCAGATAGCACGGTTATGATAGATAGCAACATCTGGTTGTTGCGGGAAGATTACCGGTGCGCCCATTTCGCTGTGCGGGTAACTTGCTAATACTTTATTAGCGCGTGTTGTATCCGCGATACCGGTAATAATAGTGAGTGATTGACCTAACCAGTCAAACTTATGCAGCGGAGCTAAATCTTGATGTCCAGCTGTAAGGCTGCTGTACATGCCAGCATCTTCTAACCAGAAACGCTTGTTGATTGCAGTTTTAAGTGCATCAGCCCAGCCTTGATATTTAGCGGCAACTGCAGGTGCGCCTTGCTCTGTTGCTAATTTAGCTGTTAACGTTAATGCCTGGTAATGTGCCGCATTAGTAGAAAGTGCTTTTGCACTACCCATGCTGGCGATATCATCAACGATCCAGCTTGCATAAGTTTGGTCTCGCCAATCAAGGAATGACTGCTCACCATTGTATAAGCCGTCAACGCTATCATAAGCTGCTTTACGGTCATTTTCGACAGTATTAATCAATGCCTTATAAGCTTTTAGTGCAAATGCATCACGTGTTTCACCTGTTAGATTTTGTAGTGCTTTTTCAGCACCAAATGCCCAAGTTACGCGGTCGGTACTGATTGGCCAGCTACCGCCTGAACCAGTATCTTGTACGATTTGCAGACCACTATCGTCACCAGCTGCCTGCGTTGGTTTGCTTACACCATCACGATAACCAGAAAGTTTAAACTCTAATGATGTTTTAACACGTTCAGGATCAAGCAGTGCGAGTCCTAAGTTTGCTGCATAAGATAGATCTCGAGTCCATACATAGTGCCATTTAGCACCTGTTTCGAAACAGTTACAATCAATAGCTTGACCGCCATTGTAACCGCCATCTTTAATTTCAGAAACGCTGTTTTGCTCGGTTTCATTAACTGCTAATGAAAACAAAGCATCAAAGGCAAGGTTGCCGGTACGGATTGTTGGTTGTCCCGCTTTCTCTTGATAGATGATATAACCATCTCCAGGATCTCGCAGATCCTGAGTTGTTGACTGTGCATAGCTGCGATATTGAGCCGTTACATCATCTGCAGAAAAGGTAGCCGCTTCTTCTTTGTCGTCATAAGTGGCGAATGTCAGTTTTTGTATATTCTCACGGCCTTCATGCGGATTCACTTCCACTCCTTCACTGCCATCTGTTGCAACGATATGCAGCACAGGTGCAGCGGCATCCGATGCATCAACCGTAAATTTATAGTAACCCGTTTCGGTAACAAAGAAGCTGGCATTAGCGCCGCCACTTATCATCTTGTAGTCATTATCTAACTTGGCAGTTACAGCATCTTCACCTAATACCCATTCGCTTGACCAGTCATCTGCTGCTAGTTTAAATTCATGGTTACCAGGTGCAACTTTCATGATCACTTGGTAAATGTTATCCCCAAGGTATTTCAGTTGGTTATCTGTACTCCAGCCGTTGAACCCACCGCGAATATAAAGATCGTAATCTAAAGGTGCAACATCTTGCGTATAGGTAAATGTTGGCTGAAGCAGGTCATCACCAACTTCTAGTTTAAAATCATACAAACCAGCTTCTGTAATTAAAAGCGCCATATTGGCAGCGCCGTCGCCTGTTTGCAGGGTATACACTGTACCAGGCTCTACTTGTGTAAGATTTTCTATATCGACAGTGAAACTCGTATCTACAGCCCATGCATCATCGGCTACTTTGAACTCTGGAATACCAGCAAGAAATTCTACATTATCAAGGTAATAAGCATTATCTTTGAAAATTAATTTGTAGGTATCTTCTGCACCCCAACCACTGAATCCGCCTTTAAGGTAAAGATCTACTGCATAAGGTGCAGTTGGCTCTGGAGTGATACAAGCTGTTTGTGTTTCATCTAAAACTTGCGGCAGTTCGCAGGTTAATGTTGTGTTGTCGTCGCTTGAACAACCCGTCAGTACAGCCCCTGTTGCCAGTAAAATAGCTGTAGCAAGGCGTTTTTTTGTAAACCCTAAATTTGTCATCGTTATATAACATCCTTTATTTGCATTATTCTAGTAATTTTATTGTAAAAAATGGCTGATTTACCTTGTCATACATTTAGGCAATTTATTACTAGAGGAAAATGAGATTTTCAGGCTTGAATAAAGGAAGAATTAAATGGCAGTTTAGCTCTCCCTGACGTAACGTAAATAGTGACGAGACTTTACAATACCGCCCTGATTACCTCATGGAAAACGCAATATAGTGAAATTAAAGTGATAATAATATTACTTATTGATTTTATTGTGTTTTTTTCGAGTTGTTACGCTTGGTTACTATTGATTACTCTTCGTTACTTTTTGTTACCTTTGTTAAAGGTGACAGACTGTTACTCCGTCCGGCGGAGTTCAAACAAAAAGCCATAGAGTTTTATCATGCTTGAAAAGGGAATCGAATTCCGTTTTTTTGATTATCTTGCTGATATTTGAAAACAGCTCGCACTGCTATTGCCTTCAATTTGAAAGGGAGTAACCATTCATAAACCGACATGGCTAGAACTGCAATAGCTGCGAGCCTTTTATACCCAAACTACTTCAAGATGCAAATTCAGAGCTTCGCCCGGATGCTAGAACAAGACGCAACATGATGACCTTTCGAGCGATTAACTTCGTTAATCCTCTATCGGTAGATGTAAATGCAAGCATTTAGCATCTTGTATGGTTATTCCTTTTCACCTCTTTGTTTTAAAGTAAGCGCAACGCTGTGTTGATTTGCTAGCTTTCGGGCGAAACTCCCGAAGGGCAAGGCGATAAACGATGATCTTCGTTGTTAGAAGGTTTTGATTTAGAGTGCTAGATCATCAACCATCTGCCTAGAATCTCATCATTTATCGTCTTGCTGATTCTTGCATCTTGAGGTAGCTTGGGTATAGAGGGAACTTAACTAATTAATTTGCTATTACTTACCTTTTGTTGGCGTACCTTGTTCTGTTTGTTCTTGTTCAAAATGAAACACAGGTAAAGACCAGCTAAATTTAAGCGCTATCATACGCAGGCTAAAACCGCCGGCTAATGTAATGATTATGGCGATAGAATCTTCGATACCATAGCAAAGTAATGTAAGATATAAACCCGCGGCAAACAGTGCCACCGAAGCGTACAGCTCTTTGTGCAATACCAATGGTGTTTGACGGCAGATAAGATCTCGCAATAATCCTCCGAATATACCAGTAACAATCGCTGCAATAACGCAGATTAACGGGGGCAGGCCCATATCTATAGCAACGCGGCAGCCAATAATACTAAATACAACCAAGCCAATTGAATCCAGAACGATAAAAAGTCGCTGATTTCGCACCACCCAAGGTGCGATCAAAGTAGTAAACACACCGGCAATGCAAGTGATCATGATATATTCAGGATGTTTTATCCAGCCAACAGGGTAGTGACCTAAAATAATATCACGAGCTGTGCCACCACCTATGGCAGCCACACTGGCAACAAACATCACCCCAAACCAATCCATTTTTCTTTTGCCTGCTGAAATCGCGCCGGTCATCGCTTCCGCTGTGATGCCGATAATGTAAAGAATGGTTAATAACATAGCGTTGTATCTGTACTGAAAAAGAAACGGATTGTAGAGGAAATATAAGATTGTGGCTATTGGTAAAAATCAAATGATTTTGCTTAGATGGCAAAGCAAAGCGGTGTTATTGGTAACTGTTTAAACAAAAAAGGACAGGCTAAGTTAGCTGTCCTTTTTATTGCTTCCAAAATAAGTTAGTTAATTTTATTTCAAAATATATTTTTCAAAAACATGCGCAACGCCTTCGTCATCGTTACTTGCGGTAATATAGTTGGCGTGTGCTTTTACTTCATCAATTGCATTTTCCATTGCCACACCAAGACCGGCGTATTTAATCATCTCTAAATCATTGGCTGCATCACCGACACAAATAATTTGCTCAGGGCTAAGTCCAAGATGTGCAGTTAATGCCGCCATGCCTTTGCCTTTATTGCTGTCTTTATTCATAAATTCGAAAAAGAATGGCGTGCTGCGTGCCATAGAGTATTTATCTTGCAGCGCTTGAGGTAATTCATCTATTGCTTTTGAGAGTAGCTCTGGTTCATCAATCATCATCACTTTTAGAATATCTTCATCTGCTTCAAGCTTATTGAAGTCAAACTCTGTAAATTCAATACCATTAAGTTTTGCTTCGAAGTCCGTATATTTATTCTGTTTTGGAGTGATTAAACCACGTGTCATAGAGTAGGCTAGAATATTAACCCCTAATTTATTGGCAATTTTATTGAGCTCTATGGCATCCTGACCGGTTAAGATCGCACTGCTAACAACTGTTTTACAAGCGACTTTAAGAATTAACGACGCATTGTAAGTAAGGGCATAATCGTCCTTACCATCTAAGCCAAGCTCTTTTAGTGTAGGTAACATGCCTTCAAATGGGCGGCCAGAGGCTAAGACAACTTTTATGCCTTGTTCTTTAGCCGATGTTATCGCCGAACGAACACGGCTGGTTAACGCTTTTTGGCTATTAAGTAATGTGCCATCCATATCCAAAGCAATAAGTTTATACATCAAATTTCCCCAAGTAATTTAGTCGGTAGTCAGTGTATTCGAAATTTGTAAGAGAATCGAATATTCTTATTATTGATTTGCGGTGAATTAATTTGCATAAGCGCTCATATAGGCATGTTTTCTGTTAGGAGCATTAGTAATCGATGTTAATATTCAACTTAAATAACCAATAACGAACAGTTATTCACCTACCAAGAATGAAACTATTTATGACAACTATTACCGATCAAAAAGCTTGCCCATTCTGCAAAGGGGTTAACCAATGTATGGCTTATAGTGACCAAGCCTGTTGGTGTGAAAATGTTGAAATACCTACTTCACTTACCGAGTTGCTGCCGTTGCACTTACAGCGTAAGTCATGTATCTGTTTATCCTGTATTAACGCTTATAACGAAAATAAAGAACAGTTTAAGGCTGATTTTTTAGATTTATCTAATTAGTACTTAAGCATAATGGTAACCCTCTGTTGCTAGTTAATAAGCAGGAGCCTGCGCGATCCTGTTTTTTTATCTAAAGCAACAGATATTAATTCTGAATCATTATCGCCTCTACAAGCGTATCCGTATTTTTATTGCTAGCTTTTGTTATTTTGAAATAACAGGGTGGCTGCTTTTCTAGCCACTTTTGCAGATTGCTGATCGGTGGCAAAAACAGTCTGGTTTAATATGTAAATATAATTATTGATACCAGCAGCCACTGCATGCAAGTCAGCTTTATCTTCACGATTTTTAAAAAGTCAACTCAGAGCTACAAAAATTAAATTGTTACCTTAGTCACAATATTATTCCTTGAGGCTTTTATTTGTTCAGTTATTTATACACTATAAAAGGACCGGTCCCACTCGTTATTTGTAATTGGAATTAATTAAGTAGGAGCGAGAAGTTTATTAGAAATATTTTTTTAACTACAAATGGGACCAGTCCCACCTATAGGCGAAAAACAGATGACATTGTGCTTGTAAATGTACTTACAAAAGATGCGCATTAAGTAAACCAAATTCATTGCTGAAATCAATTTTAAAAAAGGTGTTAGCAATAAATAGAAATGCCTAGTTTAGCTAGGCAAAACCAAACTGCTTATTTGATTTAAGCTTTAATATAACAAGGATACAACTATGAAACTATTACCTCTTGTGACCGCAATTTCTGCAGCACTATTATCATCGAATCTAATGGCTGCAGCTTCCCCAGTAGAGTTTAACGGTTACATGCGTGGCGGTGTCGGCCTAGGCAGTGAAAGTGGGGCTAACCCAAAATGGGAAGTCAATAAAGTTGGACGTTTAGGTAATGAAAATGACCTATACGGTGAATTTGGTCTTAAGAAAGAAGTTTACAACGATGGTGAATCTTCATTTGTTGTTGATTCAATGCTTTATTATTGGGAAGGCCAAGACGGTGCTGGCGGTGATGTAGGTGTTGTACAGTTTAATGTACAAGCAAAAGGTCTATTTGAAGATAAAGATATTGTGCTTTGGGGGGGGGACCGTTTCTACCAACGTCATGATGTGCATATTCTTGATTCTTACTACTGGGATGTAAGCGGTATCGGTGCGGGTATTGAACATATTAACATCGGTCCTGGTAAATTATCACTTGCATTAATTCAAGACGATACAGGTGATGCGACTGCTGATGGTCAAGAAATCACAGCAGTGATAGCCGATGTTCGTTATGCAGGCATTCCTCTATGGAACAAGGCAGACTTGGAAGTAGGCATTGACTACAACTATGGCCATGAAAGAAATGGACAGTCAATTGATGCTGATGACAGCATAATGCTGACCGCGAGCTTAACACAAAATTTGGATGCTGGATTTAATAAAACCATTGTTCAAGCAGCTTCTGCCGGATATGCAGAACAAATGACTAATTACGGTTCTGGTAACGGTGTAGTACGTGACGTTAATGATAACGATGCAGAAGGCTTCCGTATTATTAACTGGGGTGTTGTATCTTTAGGCGATAACATAGAATTTGGCCACTCAGTGCTTTATGCTCAGGCTTCTGATGTTGATGGTACTGCGACTGATGACACAATATTCAGTGTAGTAGCTCGTCCAATGTACAAATGGAATAAAAAGTTACGTACCATCGTAGAAGTAGGTGGTTTTACACAAACAATCAACGATGTTGATGCTGGTGGTAGTAAATTTACTCTTGCACAAGCATGGGTACCACACACCGGTTTTTGGTCACGTCCTGAAATTCGCGTTTACACTTCATACTTAACAGATTCTGAAGGTACAGCATTTAACGGTGCCGATAGCGAAATTAGTGTTGGTATGCAAGCTGAAGCATGGTGGTAAACACCAGCAGTTAGTTTATAAATAGGAGCCTTCGTGCTCCTATTTTTTTATCTAAAGAAACAGATATTAATTCTGAATCATTATCGGCTCTACAACCGTATCCGTATTTTTATTGCTGCCTTTTATTTTTTGAAAGAGCAAGATGGCTGCTTCTCTACCCACTTTTGCATATTGCAGATCGGCGGCAAAAATAGCCGGGTTTAACATTCGAATGTAATCGTTGATACCAACGGCTGTAATCGGTACGGTAATTTTATCTTCTCGAAGCAGATGCACCAATGCCCCGCCCGTTAATCGCTCGGTACCGCAAATAATAGCGTCTGCGCCGGCTTTAAGTAAAGTTTTACACCCCATTGCACCATTAAGGTATTCCATGTCGGTTAAATAGATAATGGGCTCTACGTTATGTGCCTGACACTGTTGTTTATAAGCATCTAAGCGCAATTTTCCGGTTTGAATATCACTTTCATGGACGCCCAGAAAAGCGATGTGCTGAGCGTTATTCGCTTTTAAATGCTCAAAGCAGTGTTTAACCGCAAGCTGGCTGTTGGTAGTAACAGAAGATATCCCTGCCTGCTCAACTGCGATCATAACAATATTGCCATTAAACAGATCTTTGTTTATCAGCCCTTGCTCGGAAAAACCAAAAAAGATGATGCCTTCAACCTGCTTTTGCACCATTAATTCAATATGTGTATTAAGTAACTCACAGTCGTAACGACTTTCTAACACCAGCACTTCATATTCATGCTGGTGAAAAAAATCGATGATTTCACTTAATGCCTGATTTTCTGATGACGAGCTTAAACGAGTGACAATAATACCAATGCTTTTAATCGGCTGATTATTCATTGCTCGTGCCACGGCGGAAGGTTTATAACCCACTTCCTTAATTATGTCGCGAATTTTTTTTTGCGTCTCTGCTTTAACTTTTGGATCATTATTTATTACTCTGGAAACCGTAGATTTACCTACGCCAGCTAATTCAGCAATATCACGAATTGTTAATTTTTTCATGGTCTTCCGAGTCATCATGAGGGGAACTTAAGGGATAATTTAACATATTCTATAGGATATTAATTACTGGTGCTAAAAATAAAATTGTTAGCTTATTAACAATATATTTCCTTACCGCTTTTATTTACCTTGTTAATCCGCCATTGCAAAAGGACCTATCCTGTACTAACCAATTTAGCCGAACAGTTTGTACCAGTGTTACCGCTATTCTTACTGGTGGTTTAATTTTAGGGTTCGTAACCTAATGGAAATTGATTTGACTGGTAATGGTGCATTGGTTAATCAGTCACAATTCTGGATGGCAGCACATCAATTTCTATGGTTAATCAGTCACAATTCTGGATGGCAGCACATCAATTTCTATAGTTAATCAGTCACAATTCTGGATGGCAGCACATCAATTTCTATGGTTAATCAGTCACAATTCTGGATGGCAGCACATCAATTTCTATGGTTAATCAGCCTGAACTATGGGATTGTGGATTCTTTACGATGGAAAAAGTGGGTTACCAAGCGCAAGTTATCCCGCAATAATGGCTGGCGCATTCTTAGCCATGCTGGAAGTACGTTTATCTAGAATAATTCCATCGTATTTACATCAAATGCTGGTTCCCCTGAGCTGTGTGACTACTGCTGTGTTTGTTGCTCACGTATTGATTGGACCTGTTGGTCGAGCTATTGGTGATGCATTCGGGCAGCTGGTTTCAACTGTGATGACTGCTGATTACGGTATTATCTTCTCATCAGCGATTACAAATTACCATTAAAAGCGAACGCTCACTAACTTGCAATGGTCGTGGTTAAGGCTTTAGGGAAGGTAAAGTATCGTTATTCCAGTTGGCTAACTGCCATTTTTATGGCATTGCAGATAAAAGATAGATCTTCAACTATCTCTCCTTTATTTATATGGATATATAAATGACCTTCTCTTGTAGAACAGTTCCCAGTAATTAAGTTGATTTTTTGTAAAAAATGTCATTATCACCTATACCTCTAACTAAGTAATTTCGATTTTTATTGTTTAAGCAAACGATAAAAGTTAATCATTGCAAATTTAAGGTGTTAGCTATGAATTGGTTAAAAAATTTAACGGTAGCCAAAAAATTATTTGGTGGTTTTGGTGTGTTAATTATTCTTCTGATGATAGCCAATGGTGCCGGCTATAATGGCATTTCAACCCTTGGAACTTCATTATATTTATTAAATAATGAGGAAATTCCGTTAATTCAGGCGACTAAAGAGATGAAGCTTGCATTGATGACTGCCCGTAACTCTATGGAAGAGTATAAAGGTTCAACAACAGTTATTATTAACGCTTCTGATACGAATATGACTAAAAATATACAAACAACCTTTGATAAAACGGTTGAAGATTTTGATCTGTTTACCGGGTTAGTGCTCAAAGGCGGCGCATATAAGGGCAAGCAAGTGATAGGCTCAGATAATAATCAGCTGGTTAGTCTGGTTGAGAAAGCTGACCGCGTTCATAACCAGGAATTTCAACCTGCCGCCCAGAAATTACTGACAACTGGTCAGCAATTAATAGTAGCTGATCGAGCAGCTCGCGCAGCTGATGATGTAATGGATACGATTGTGGAAGCGGTGCAAGAAGAAGCTGAAGTGATGGAAAAAATTGTTTTTACCAATATAAAAAACTTAAATGAAGAGCAATATTATCTTGTGATTGAGAATGCTTTGCCACTTCTTACTGCCGTAGAAGTTATTGAAATTGGAATATTAAAAAGCCAACTTGCTTTAGATTTCATTGCTAATGGCGCTAATAGCCAAGCGGATATTAAAAGCAGTCTCAAAGATTATAATGAATCAATTAAACAATTTGATGATGCATTGACAATAGTAAAAACGAATGCCGATACATTAGCAATCAAAGAATTAACTGAGCATATCCTTGCCATTGATGATAAACACGCACAAATGCAAAGTGCAGGAGATAATTTAATCAAAGCCAGACTTAAGTTGGTTAGTGTTTCCCAACAAGCTGAGCAAGCTATGCAACAGCTGGATCTCGCTGGTGAAAAAGCAGCTGATGTTTTACAAGAGATTGAAAAATTAGTGGAAATTGAGATTGGTAACTCATTCAAAACAAATCAGGATACCACGCAATCCATGACGACCATTATTATCTCAATTGCAGTTATATCACTTATTATTGGTGTGATTCTGGGGGTTACAACGACCCGTTCTATTGTTGACCCTCTTGGCGGAGAGCCAAGAGATATGATGCAAATTGCGCGTACTGTTGCAGACGGTGATTTAACGCAAACATTCAGCACAAAAATACCCAAAGATAGTTTATATGGCTCACTAAGAGACATGTCTGAAAATTTACGTAAGCTAATGGGGCAAATTAGTATAGCAAGCCAAACCTTGTCATCTACTGCAGAGGAAACATCAGTGGCTTCAGCCGAAACTCAAAGAGCGGTTACTGAGCAGCATAAAGATACCGATCAAGTGGCGACGGCGATAAATCAAATGTCAGCGACGGTTCATGAAGTTACACAAAATACTGTGACTGCAGCCAATGCCGCAAAAGATGCACATACGCAGAGCAATAAAGGTCGAGAGGTACTTGAAGATAGTATTATTGCAATTCAGAAATTAGTGGATGATTTTAGTTCTACCAGTGCTGAAATGGATGTTTTAAACCAGCAAAGTATGGAAATTGGGCAGGTGTTGACTGTAATTCAAGGGATAGCCGAACAAACCAATTTACTGGCGTTAAACGCTGCCATTGAAGCTGCACGCGCTGGCGAGCAAGGTAGAGGCTTTGCGGTAGTGGCTGATGAAGTTCGTACTTTGGCACAACGTTCACAAAGCTCAGCTTCAGATATTCAGAAAATGATCAGCGCCGTTCAGGGATCCGCGCAATCAGCGGTAAATCAGATGAAGAAAAGTGCAGAGCAAGCAAGTATTACTTCTGAACTATCCTCTGGTACACGAGAGGCGTTTGAAGGGGTGAGCCTCGCAATTGATCGTATTGATGAAATGATGGTGCAAATATCAACCGCTTCCGAGGAGCAAGTGCAGGTAACAGAAGATGTGAATCGAAATATTACGCATATTAGTGAAATGTCTATGCAGACAGCAACAAGTACTGAACAACTGTCGAGCGCAAGTACGGAAGTGGCTCGTTCAGCTGAAAAATTAACAGAGTATACTCTCCAATTTAAGGTGTAAGGCGTAGTTATCTGCCGTGATCTATTTAGTTCCAATGGAAACGCCAATCATCTGTAATGAGTGGTTGTTAAACTAAGGAAAAGCATGGGGTGATGTCTTAATGGCACTAGCCCCTGTAAATAGCCGGCTGGAGATAAGTTATATATCAACAGAAGATGCAACAGAGGCAGAGACTCTTATAAAAGTTTTCACCACAAAAGGGCTAATAAAATATCTCTGCTCCCATCACCATTACCTCGCAATTTACCATTCTCAACAGAAAAATAATAATGCAACAATCACCAATGCAAGCGACCTCCTTGAATTAATGCTCTACGGCGGAGGCATATCAAGGAAAAGGGGATTGCATTAAAGAGCGGATCACGATTGTTTTACAACTGAGCCCTCACTTTGCCCGACTGTATTCAAGAGTTTGCTGGTGATATTTTAGTTCAGGAAACACCTGCTTTTAAAAAAAATTCTGGCAAAGTTTATTACAAATAAACAGTTCAATGGATTGAGATCAAAGATTCGCCTCTTTAGGGGTAGTTTAATAGCTGTGAAATAGAGATCGACGAATGGACGCGAATCTACAAAACAATCTATTAAGGAATGTAAATGCAAGAGCATGGCTCATTTAGCATTGAGAGAGCAGGGAAAATACTTATTCTTCGCGCTTTTGGAGCATGGAACTATCAAACCGCTAAAAGGTTTTGCGATGAATTTAAAAGCTCAGCTGATCTTATAAAAGATAAACCATGGGCATGCTTAGTAGATTTGTTACAGTGGGAGTTGACAACTCCTGATGCTAAGGAGTTATTTGAGCAAAAGAACATATGGTCATGCCAAAATAATCAAAGGCATGAAGCGGTCGTTTGCCAAAGATCGTTGCAAAGACAGGTGGTAGCAAGATCACATGCATCACTTACTAATGTTGATATCAATTTCTTTGGAGCTACAACAGAAGCTTATACATGGTTAAAGGGCAGTGGTTTCTACAATTAAAATGGTAAATGAATTTAATGATACGCCTGCATATCTGGCAGGTTGGATTTGTTTGGCTATTGGACAAAAAGCAGCTTGCAAGAAGAAAAATTAATATTAACTTTTGATACTCCTTAATTTATTCTTTAGTTGGCAATTTTTTTCTGGCTAATGGATATTTCCCGCAATGTGGACATTTCCCGCCATAGGGACCTTTTTTTAAGAAGGTTATAGTCTCTTCTAAATCCTCTGGTCTAAGTTCTAATTTTTCAGTTATCTCCTTAAGCTCACGATACTCGTCTCCATCAATAAGGCCATCAGATAGGACGTCTTTTACCTCTGCATCAAGGTTACGTTTTCGCTCTCTTAACTCTTCGCCAAAACGAGCAGCGAGCATCGCTGTGGGTAAGGCCACCAGACCGACACCGATCAGCATGATAATGGTTGCCACTACTTTCCCTAAAATAGTTACAGGCGTAACATCACCATAACCAACAGTGGTCATGGTTACGACAGCCCACCAAAGTGAGTGCAGTATATTTCCAAAGACTTCAGGTTGCGCTTCGCTTTCTAAGGTGTACATCAAACTTGCTGCGATAACGATAAGAAACATCATCACCATTATTGCAGCTGCAATATTTTTTAATTCCTTTACTATCACAGTCAAAAATATGTTGAAGCCTTTAAAATAATGCATAAGTTTTAACAGTCGTAATACGCGTAACAAACGTAAATAACGTAAATCGATCATAATAAAAAATGAGATGAAAAAAGGTGCGATAGCGATTAAATCAATAACAGCGATAGGTGAAATCATATAACGAAGACGCGCTTCTAAGGAGGAGTGGTGCTTAAAGCGTTTACCCTCAATACAAGCCCAGACTCTGACTAAGTATTCAATTGAAAAAATGAACACTGAGATTATCTCGAACAGGGCGAATTGTGTTGAGTATTGTCGACTTATGTCACAGTCAGACTCGATGATAACAGCAGCAACGTTTGCAAGTATAAGTGCAATCAATAGCGAGTTAATATGTTTGGCAATTAAGGATTGGTAAATATCCCCTTCAAGCAATTGAAAAGATTTTTTTCGTAACTTAGACAAGTTTGACATAAAGCACCTTAGCTATTATTAATATTTAAGAAACAGAGCTAATAGTATTTATTATGAAATAGATTTGAAATTTAACCATAAGGATTTGCAATGAAAGCAAAATCCTGCGTGATTGCTGTCACAGGCGATAGAGATATTGGTACGACAATTTCAAAGTAAGTGTCGAGGGCACTTACTTTGTTGAGCATATCAAAAGACTACTTGCAAATGCGAAGCGTTAACTACTAACAGCTATGGCTGATGGCTGATGGGGCGGATCGTTTGCACGCGAAAATTGCCTTAGATAAAATCTCACCGTCTTAGTTGTATTGTAAACATAAGCTTGCTGTTTTATCGCATAGGTTCCGCTAGATGTTCGTAATAAATATACTGTTATAGAAAATTAATACAGTTTCGCTGTAATAGAACAGTCCTATTTGTTTAATAAAGCAACGAATTGTTCGTTAATTGTTCGTTCGGTTGCTAATTGCAAATAAACACTTGCCAATGTGATCGCTATCTCTATAATGCGACCCCACAGACACGGGGCACAACGCAAGTTACCCAGTGACTGAGAACGAAAGAGGTTACTTTTTAATGACGTTAAACGTTGATTGAAAA
>JABXKR010000301.1 GCA_013619145.1 Psychromonas sp.
CACGCCAATTAGTTAACTCGAACAATCGACTGCCTCGACCGCCAGCTAAAATTAATGCATAAGTATCTTTAGTAAGGTTACTAATATTCCTATCATTATTGTGCGTCATAAATGAATCTCCATGAAGTTTAAATCTGAAATTAAAGGGTATTTGTTGTGTCTGCAAATCAATAAAATGGTGCCTATCTCTGAGTAACCGCCAGCTATCGCCAAAGCGATTGCAGTCATTCAGGCTACTAAAGCTGTTATTACCTGAAACTGTTCACCATTAGCGAAACAATTTTTTACGACTGCTACTTCAGCCGGTGACTAGATCTGTATCTTTAAGCACAAAGCGTAAGCCTGTAATGCAGTGACTAAGCTATGTGATTTTTTTTGCCCGCGACCATTTTTATGAGTAGTTCCATCTCTATTTTTATATCTATACCGCAATGGGACCGGTCCCTTATTGTGTGGGGTTTACAGGGTAAATAAAAGCTACAAGGGAAAATAATGTGACTAAGATAACACTTTAATTTTTAGCACTCGTAATTCAGATCTTATAAAAAATGCTCAATTACCTCTTATCTCTGCTTTTGGCAAACTCCTCTAAATTCTTTAATCTGCCTATTTCATTGCACATTTTCTCGGCAAGTTGTGAATAATTGTTAAAAAACTTTTGAAAAAATAAGGAGATACAGTTTTTTTTGCTCAATCGATTTATTTAGCAAGTGGAAACAGGACGTTTCCACAAATTTGACTAAACATCGATCTTCCCACGAGGCCCGTATGTAACGATATCGCTATAGGATGCGATCAGCTCCTTATATTCTGCTGATGCGCGTATCTTACCAACAGCATCCCAGAAACAGTCAACCAACTGTGTATGTTGATAATAGAAGCGTTTGGAGAACATGACATATCCATGCTTTGACTTGAGCGGCGGCTGCTGTATTTCAATTTGGCTTGCAAGTTGTGGCGCACGAGCAATCGCCAATTTGACGTTGTCTTCAATCCCCACTATGCCGTCAACCCGTTTTGCAATCAACATTAGTATCATTTTGTCTTCATTGTTTATCTCAATTGGCTCCAAGCCAAGGGATTTCACTATATCGACACCTGCAGAGCTACGTTCTACAGCTATTTTTTTACGCGACCCCGTTATCTCTTTTCCATTCCACTTTAAGTCACTTTCCTTATCAGTAAATAAGAAGTATGAGTAGTCTCTGACAGCCCTGTAAGAATCGGGTTTCCCATTCTTCATCGGATAGGCTCCATAGATAGCTCGTTCCGTTTTGTAGCTCGAAGAAAATGCGGCATCTGCGCCACCATGCTCGACAAGATGGAGCGCCCGCTTCCACGGAACTAATAAAAATTTAATGTTAGCATGGCACTGTTCACCTGCCTGCAGCAATAACTCGGCGCGATAACCTGCTCTATCTGCTAATAGTTTAGTGTCCTCGCTATGAAAAAAAGGGCCTGCTGAAGTGCCTGCTGCTGCAGGTGTTGTGGCGATAATAATGACTCTATCATTATTATCTTTTGCATAACTTGATAACAGGAAAATAATCAGTATTACATAAGTCATGCTGTATATAATGCTTTTTAATTCTTTCATTAACAGGCCCATTTCCCTGATAAATAGCAACCTAATCCGACTATACAAAAGCTTCAGAGCACAGAGAGAACGCCTCGCCTCCTGCCATTTGAAACGGCTTATGCCAACTATTACATTATATACTCAAACGGATTTGGCAGATGGCTTTTCATCTGTAAGTTCTCTAATTAATAATTTACCGGCCCCAAAAACCTTTTGGCAATCATAAATAAGGGAGATAAATATCCCTTATTTGATGTAGCCGATTAGTGAGTGTTCAGATACTTATGGTTAGTTGCGTGGATGCTTTTTTGGAAGTTCAGACTGTGAGATATATCCATCAGCATTAACATCAATTCGATCAAAATCGTTAGCCAATGGTCCTCTTGCTTCTTGTTTAGATAACTTGCCATCACCATTCGTATCTAGCATGGTAAACGGATCTCTACCTTGTTGACTATTCATGCCTTGCTGACGATTATTTCCTTTTTGAGTAGCCACACCTTGTCGATTAACAGTGCCTCTTTGACCTGCAATTGCTGCTTCATTACCAGTAAGAGTAAAAATAACCGCTTCACGTTCAACTGTTGCAGGCTGTTGAACAAATTCAGTCTTGTCATCCGTTACACAGCGAACATAGTTATTGATACGAATCGCGTCACCTTGCGGCCCGTGCCCTTCTGAAAATTGGCTTGCATCACCTGTTTTAGGATCGCTGCGCTGCGCCCCCGCACCATGAACATCAATCCAATTACCATTCATATTCCCAAGTGAACGACCAAAAGCAAGGTACGCAGCATTCTGCCCGCCATGTAGATTTAAGTGTGTTGAACTACTCCAGTAGTTAGCGTAGTCAATTTTTTCAGCTTCATTGATAATACTTGTGGTATCGAACAAGCTATCAATAGAGGCGCTATCTGTTGTATCTGGCGAGCGAGTGTAATCGACGATAGATTGCAGCTCTTTCGCATTAGGCAATCGCCAGTCACGGCTTCCCGCTAACGTTAGGTTTTCACAATATTGAAGCGCCGAATTCCAATCCATTCCACGCTCACTATCCCCTTTCTGCCAAGTTAGCTTGGTAGCTGTATCAGTAATAGTGCTGTTATTGTTATCCACCAGCTGGTTAACGCCATAATCTGTGTTGCCACGCACCGCCAAAACATAGAAAGTTTTTTCAGCTCCTCTGGGCATAGTTACGCCATAGCCTTTGATTCGGCCATCAATAAAGTTCACACCAAAAACGGTTTCATCCGCCCTCATAGTAGTTGAAACATATTTTGTACGACTAAGATATTGAGAATCAATTAAACGTTCACCAGCATCTGTATCACCAGAATTATATCCAAAATAAGAATTATCGATAAATGGAACAAGGGCGTAATTACCTTTAGCAGATAGCCCGCTTGGATCTTCACCATCAAACATCATTAACGAATACAGCTCTTTAATATCTGGGATACGCCAATCAGCATAACCAGCTAGCTTAAGATTTTTCGCATAATCCATTGCATCATCATAAGTCATCTTATCTTTAACAGTGATCTCCCCATCACCATTAGTATCGATAGTTTGAACCCACATTAGCTGAGTATTATTGTCTGTTACTGTGCCGTTACCATTATTGCTATAGCTTGCAGCAAAACCTTGATACTGAGAATCTTGACCGAAACCATCATCGCCTTTTGCCGGACAAGTTGAAAGTGTGTCCGTAAGCCCAAAACATGCGGTTTGATTGCTATCTACTATTGGATAGGTTAGTTGGTTTGCCGCACTAGTTGAGTTATCTGCATCTTTTACTGCAAATGAAAGAGTGCTGGTTGTACTTAATCCTGCAAGAACAATAGTAAGACAGACTTTAGATAGCTTGATTTTTGCTTGTTTGCTTTGTTTTTTGATAGTTTTTTTCATCACAAATTCCCTTAAAAATAAATAGCCGCAGCAAACGGCGATTCGATGATGTAACTATAAAAAATAAATAAGGAAGAATTATGGAGAAAATAAGAAACTATTTATCTATATTCTCCCGCTCTATATTAAGCTATCGATATAACTGGATTGTACCCGCACTGTATGACGATTTAATATAGTCACATGCAGAATCTAAATCATGCGACACAAAAGCAGGACGTGCCATTATCCGCTAGAATAGGAATAAAAAAACGGAAAAAACAGAGAGATCATTGCTCAAGTGAGTTTTAATCCAGAAAAGAGTAAATCCGCTAGCAAAGGAAAGAGTGCGGCATAAATTTAAACGTCAGCTCACAACTCTTTTTAAAAACATGACCCAGTCCGCAAATTTCCTTGCCACTATATTACAAAATCATTATCTTCCTCGCCATACCTATAAAAACTCAACAAGGACTGCGTAATGCGTATTTTTGTATTATTTTTAACCCTACTTTTTAGTAGCCAAATATGGGCCGACATTCAATGGTTGGCCAACGAACAAGCATATAAGTTGAATGCTTCCACTTTATTCCGCATGCGCAAGGAATTAACCAAGGAAGAGAAAGATAAATTAAAACCGATACGCAATGTAAAGTTTGCTAACCTTTCTGAGTTTGAAAATGCATTAGATAAGACCATTGGCAAGCAGCATGCCTTGGCAAGTACTTTAACCAGCAAAGCGATGTTGCCCGCTATCAGCTACGGAATTGAGGCACGAAACCCACTGTTAAGCCTAATTATGAGTAACGGCGAGCATCACCAAGATCAAAATTCATTTACACAGCAAAGCTGGTTGAAATTACCAGAACTCAATAAGACTCCACAATTGATAGCCAAATTTAACAATCAATGTCTGCAGGTATCCTCACCAGAAAACCTGTTGTTTGAGTTATGCTCAGGTTCACAAAAAGGCAATGAAAAAAGTGCTTATCTAAAAACTGATGCAAGTTCAGTACTTGGTTTAGGACAAGAATATGTAAACCCAGGTGAGACAAAAGCTAACCGTTTGGGTAACAAGCGACATGGTAAAAATGTTATGGGTCCATTTAATAATGGATTCAATGGTAACACCCTGTTCCCTATTGCTTATTTCGATTTCCCTGAAAGTGCGCATAAACAACCTTTTGCACTTATTCTCGATAACCGCTACCCGCAGAACTGGGATTTTAGTGAAGCACCTTATAAGTTAGATGTCGATAATGGTGATTTTAAACTGCACGTCCTGACAGGGGAAACTCTGGCAGATATTCGCCGTAGTTACATGCTAATGGCCGGTACACCGATACTGCCGCCAAAATCAGCCTTTGGTTTATGGGCTTCAGAATACGGCTATGAAAATTGGGCCGAACTGGATGACAAACTAAAAACGCTTAAGAAAAACAACTTTCCAGTTAGTGGCGTAGTACTTGATCTGCAATGGTTTGGTGGCATTACCGAAGATGAAAACAGCCAAATGGGCAGCCTCACTTGGGATCGTGAAAACTTCCCTAAACCAAAACAAAAAATAGCAGCCTATAAAAAAGCCGGTATTGACCTGATTGTGATCGAAGAATCCTATATTGCCAAAGGTTTAGATGAATACAAGGTACTGGATAAAAAAGGTTTTCTTGCTCACGATAATAACGGAAAAAGTCTTGATGTGAACGAAGATTCTGGATGGTGGGGACAAGGCGGGATGATGGACTGGAGCAATAAAGCCGGTCGTGATTTCTGGCATAACTACCGCCGTCAAGCGCTAGTTGATGCTGGTGTAACAGGCCATTGGACCGATCTTGGTGAACCGGAAATGCATAATCCCAATTTCAAATATGGTGATGGGCTTGATCATGAAATGATCCATAACTCATTCAATATGCTATGGCTACAAAGCATTTTTGATGGTTATTTACGTAATACTCCAGAAAAACGTCCATTTATGATGTCTCGTTCTGGTGGTATGGGTATGCAGGCACTAGGTGCCGTTATCTGGTCTGGCGATACTGGCAGCGATTTTGGTTCTCTAGCAGCACAAATGCCGCAACAAACGCATATGATGTGGTCTGGTTTAGACTATTACGGCTCTGATATCGGAGGCTTTCATCGTAAAGCACTTAAGAATTCAGACAGTGAAAAAACTAAAGAACAAGCTATGAGCGAGTTATATACGCAATGGTTTGCATATTCAAGTTTGTATGAAGTTCCTGTACGAGCACATACAGAAAACCTATGTAACTGTAAAGAGACAACGCCAGATCGTATAGGTGATATGGATAGCAACCGAGCCAATATCAACCTGCGCTATAAATTATTACCTTATTATTATTCATTAGCTTATAGAGCCTACTCAGAAGCTGAGCCAGTATTCCCATCTTTGGAGTACTATTACCCTCATGATGATCAAGCTAAAAATCTTGGTCAGATAAAAATGGTCGGCCCATTCCTAGTCGGTTCTGCAATTGCGAAACAAGGTGAACAAAGTAGTTCCATCTACCTTCCTAAAGGCACTTGGTTTGACTTTCGCTCAGGAGAAAAAATCGTTTCTAAAGGGCAATGGATTAAACAGGAGCTTTACATTAACAAGCTATTCACCCTTCCATTATTTGCTAAACAAGGTGCGTTGGTTCCTGAAAGCGTAAATAAAGCCAATACCTTAAAAATATTCGGTTTTGGTGAACAAAGCTTCAATTGGTATGACGATGACGGTTCAAGTACGGCTTATTTACAAGGGGATTACCAGCAGATCCGCCTGCAAAGCAAGAAAAAACAAGTGCAACTTTCTCGCATGAATGGCAGTGAATTAACTATAAATAATATCGACTGGATCTTACCTTCAGATCAGAAAGTTCAAACGGTAGCATCAAGCTTAGGTAACCTAGAGTTTACTCAAGAGGGTTCAAAACTCAGCATAAAACTTCCTAAATTCGACAAGCAACTTGACCTAGAACTTAAGTTCTAGGTTTAACAGCCAGACAGATCAAAGAGCCACCCAAATGGGTGGCTTTTTTTTAGAAAAATATGGGGGATATATACCCATGATACCTCAAGGTGCTTTATCAGGACTCAGCTCGAAGTAACATGGATATAGCCGTTACCTACAAAATAGCTACTTAATAAACTGCTTATCCAGTTCATCAACTGATTTTACTCTGACTTGAGTTTTTTCTTTTGGCCAAACCGTACGAGAATTGTTATAAACCACTCCCGTTTGCAAGCCATTATCCTGCTCAATAATTTGATTGGCTTTAGCGTAATCAGAAGTCGTTTCAGCAAAGGGTTGTACTAACTTTTTCCAGCCTTTTTGTTCCGGGCAGTAAGTTACGCACTGACATAACACATGAATAAAGGAAAACCCGGGATGTTGAATCGCCCCTACCAGTATATCTGTTAATTGTGCAGGCTCTCCCGAATAAGCCCGAGCAATATAGGACGCACCAGATATTAACGCTAACGCCAGTGGTTGCAGGGGTTGAATATCAGTAGCATGTGCAGAAAGCTTATCGTCGCAGCCTATCTCAGTAGTTGGTGATACTTGGCCTTTGGTCATGCCGTAGATATGGTTGTCCATCACTATCAGCGTCATATCTACATTACGCCTGCAAGCATGGATAAAGTGATTGGTTCCGATAGAAAAACAGTCGCCATCACCACTCACGGTTAACACGGTTAGCTCAGGCCGAGCCACTTTTAGGCCGGTTGCAATGGGTAGCGCACGTCCGTGAATTCCGTGAAAACCATAAACTGATGTATAAGCGGGCAAACGAGATGAGCAGCCTATGCCTGAAATAATGGCCACCTCCTCACGGGTTAACTGCAGTTGCGATAACGCTTTGGCAATCGAAGTTAAAACAGTGAAGTCTCCACAGCCTGGGCACCAAATCGGTTTTTTCTCCGATTTATAAAAACGAGGATTCTCTTTAGTCATTAGCCGTCTCCCCTTGTTTATTCAATAAAGTGGCATGCTCTACAAATTGAACGATCTCTGCGCTGCTAAATGGAACCGGCCCCGGTTTGGCAAAGGAGTGTAACTTGGCAGAAAAGCCAGCTTGATAAAAGAGCTGCGATGCCAGGTAGTGGAATAATTGGCCGCCATGATTCTGCTCAATAACGATAATATGCGTTGCAGCAGATAACGCTCCTTGCAGCTGTTTTATTGGTAACGGTGCCAACAGTCGTAACGCGATCAGTGAAGCATCTATCCCTTTATTTGTTAAAGGGGTTAATGCATCAAAAATAATAGAACGGATTGAACCAAAACAGATGATTTTTATATCACCACAATGATCAACCTGCCCCCAATGAGGCCCATAATCATACTGCAGTAATTTCCGCTGACGTTTGTCCAGTTGCTGTTGCTGAATATTGGCTAATGTACAGGGGTGGCCTTGCTCATTATGGGTAAGACCGTCTGCTGTATACATACCATTAGCCATACCTGGAATTGCCATGGGAGAAATTCCACTTTCTGTATTTAAGTAGCGCTGATAGTTGTCATCTGGCTGCGCTGTTTCACGCTCCGCTGTGCGCTGGAAAAATGGCGGTTTTGCTGTCGCAACAATTGAATGTCCAATAAACTGATCAGACAACATAATGACCGGACATTGTAACTGCTCAGCTAAATTGACCGACCAACCACTGGTAAAAGCACAATCTGAGATACCAATTGGTGCAGTAACAATATGGGGAGCGTCACCGTGCATAGCAAATAGTGCCTGGTTTAAATCGCTCTGCTCAGATTTTGTAGGAATGCCAGTAGAGGGACCGCCGCGATTCACATTAACCACCAGCAAAGGAATTTCACTGGCGATAGCAAGGCCTAATGCTTCCGACATCAAGGATAAACCAGGACCTGAGGTCGCAGTTAAAGCAGGAACACCGCCATAAGAAGCACCGATAATCATATTGATTGACGACAGTTCATCTTCGGCTTGTACCAGCGTACCGCCGACTTTATCCAGGTTAACTGCCAACCATTCCAGCAAGTCGGTTGCCGGCGTGATGGGATAAGCCGCAACAAAACGAATGCCTGCTTTTAAAGCACCAAGGCCAATTAATTGATTGCCGGTGTACAGCCAGTAGTTTTTTGTATGCGAGTCTAAATTGGAAAGCGCCGTAAACTCCACTGGTAACTGGTAATTGTAGCCTGTTTCGATACCGGTAATTGCGGAATCGATCAGTGCTACCTCTTTGTGCTGAAACTGTTGTTTAGTGATTGCAGCTAACTGCGCAACGGGTAAACCTAATAGCTGAGCTAACAAGCCAACACCAATCATATTTATTTGTGTTTTCAGTTGCTTAGCCAACTTGGTTAGTGGTATCCGGCAAACTTGTGCCTGGCTGTTTATGATCGCTTCAGGAATTTCAGCAGACTGCTGATCACAAATAATCAGCGTATCTTTATTAAATGCAAGCTCATCAATAAAGGGGGTAATAATTTTCCAATCCATCACCAGCATTAACTGAAAAACAGAGCCTAAGCATTCAACGCTCTCGGTAGAGAAGCGCAGCATTGCAGAAGATTCTCCGCCACGGATCTGCGCGCCAAAGCTCTTTTTGAGCAAACCATAATAGCCCATCTGTGCGGCTGTTTTTAACAGCAATTCACCCGCAGCAATAACACCTTCACCACCAGGGCCGGTTATAACCAGCGAAAGATCTTGAGTTCCCATCAACCTGCCTCCCTATAGTAGACTTAATTTAAGGGGGTATCCCTAAAATAAGTTTCTCTGCTGTCGAACCTTATTCCCAATGTAATAGAAAATAAAAAATGGTTTTTTGAATGAAGTGTTGCGTTGCTCGGCAATCTTCCAAAAAAGCGAAACCGTAGCGTATTTGTTCTGACTGGCCTCCCGTATTGTGAATGTTTTTTACTGAAACTGGAACGCTAATAGCCTCTTTGTCGCCTTCATGCTTAACCTGCAGTTGATAGCTTGCATCAGGCTCGCAACCTTCTAGTAATGAGCCAATAAATGCACAGCCATGAATCGATATATCTTGTAAAAAACCATTGCTAAGCTCACGTTCTAGCTTTTTATCAAAAATGCCGCATTTAACATGAATTGGAAAACGGGCATATTTTCTAAGTGCGACTCTCTGAAGCTTTTTGGGGTAATCCATCACTAACCACTGACCGGCAGCAGTCATTATCTTCTGAATGCTACTATAAAAGGCAAAAATACTTGCTTCTGGTTCCTCACTATTTAACAACCTAATGATCCCTGCCTGCCCCTCACAAATGAAGTTTTTTGCGGCTTGCCACTCTTGATCATTATTCATAGCTAAAATAATCGACATATTAGGATCAACACCAATTAACCGCGACTTTAAACGAATTGGTTGTGTTGCTGTTAATATTTGTAAATGCACTTCAGTTTTACACGCCATTGTATCCAGGTAACTAAAATCAGCAGACTCTTCCACTCTCATCTTAACCTCCAAATTCCCTTTTTTAATTATAACGATAGCTCATATCGAGAAAACGTACATTTTGTAAAGCTAATAATTGCCAAAACTTGCAAACGATTTAGCGTTATATTGAAAGGAAAAACAAGAGTGACATTAACCAGCATGGTAAAATTGCGATTTTGTTGAAAAAAGCTAAGCTGAAATGAAGGACGATGCTGGATTATATTGTGGTTGTCGCATAACTAAAACTGTCGAGATGCCATGGAGACTCACACTTTTTTTCTTTATTTGCTGATTATCCTGCTGGCAGCGAGAGTTCTCGCTGAGCTGGCGATCAAGCTGAAATTGCCATCAGTGATTGGCGAACTGATGGCGGGCGTGATACTGGGTCCTAGTCTGTTAGGGTGGTTGGAGCCGAGTCTGGCGATCAAGTTGATGGCGGAAATCGGCATCATCTTGTTGTTATTCGAGGTGGGGCTGGGGACAGATCTCAGACGTCTGGCGCGTACTGGCACAGAATCTGTATTGGTGGCCTTTTCCGGTTTTGTCTTGCCCTTGCTGCTGGCTTTCTCACTGAGTTATTGGATTTTTGAACTCTCATTGCTGGTGTCTCTATTTATTGGCGGCACATTAACAGCAACCAGTATTGGTATCACTGTGCGAGTACTTTCCGATTTAAAACGCCAACAGTCACGCGAAGGACAGATCGCTCTAGGCGCTGCGGTGCTGGATGATATTATGGGCGTGGTTTTGTTGGCGCTGTTGTTTGAGTTTTCCACGGGCGGAGGTATCAGTTTTGCCAATGCCGGCAAGGTGCTGATTTTTGTAGCGGCCTTTTTCGTGCTGGCACCGGTGGCGGCCAAGCTGATGTCGTTGGTGGTTAAACGCTTCGATATTGTCAGCGCCATTCCCGGCTTAATTCCCACGACGATTGTATCTCTGGTATTGTTCTTTGCCTGGCTGGCTCATGAGATTGGAGCGCCGGAACTGTTAGGCGGTTTTGCCGCAGGACTGGCATTATCGCGGCGATTCTTTTTTCCCTTTGGCATCGCGCTTCATGCCGACCCTGAATTTGCCGGGCGCATTGAAAAACAGATGCGCCCCATCATTCAATTGTTTACACCGATCTTTTTTGTGTATGTGGGCTTGTCCCTGAATCTGCGTGAAATTGACTGGAGTTCATCTTTTATCTGGTCATTCTCCCTGTCGCTGTTGGTGATTGCTTTAGCAGGAAAATTGATAGGTGCACTTCTTATCAAGGAAAAATGGCCAACCCGGTGGATGGTAGGTATGGCTATGATGCCACGCGGAGAAGTTGGACTTATCTTTGCCGAACTGGGCAGGGTGAGCGGAATCTTCAACAACGAAGTTTACGCAGGAATGGTTATCGTGATTGCCTTAACGACCCTGCTGCCACCTTTTGCGATGAAGTGCTATTTCTGGCGTTATGGGTAGCCATTCATTGACAAACACAATTCAGAGCCCTCGGATTAAACATTGTATTTGGCCTATTGGCGAATTTTACTGGTAATAACAAATGCAGTTTTTTCCACTGTTTTTAGCTTTGTATAATGCGCGATCCGCGTTCTCAAGCAGCTGGGTACTATCTAGATTATCTTGATGATGGAAGCCTGCAATACCAATACTCAGTGTAACGTGTGATGCAACGCTACTTCCTTGGTGTAATATATTCAAAGCATTAACCTCTGCAAGAATATTATCAGCAACCTTTTGTACGCCATCAGGTTTTGTATTGGGTAAAATAAAAAGAAACTCTTCGCCGCCGTAACGTGCAACAAAATCCGTCGAACGTTTTTTACAGCGTAATAGTGCTGCACTTACCTCCTTTAAACAATCATCTCCAGCTAAATGGCCGTAAGTATCATTATATTTTTTGAAAAAATCGATATCCATTAACATAACCACCACTGGCCATTTATTTCGAGTTGCAGTCTGTAAATCGTTACTCAGCCTTTGATCCAAAGCACGGCGATTAGGTAGCCCAGTTAAACCATCGGTTAAGGAAAGAGCATGCAATACCTGTTTTTGCTCTTCTATCTTCTCTGCAAAGAAATTAAATGCCTCTGCAATATCAGAAATTTCATCGTTACCGCTGGCATCCAGTTTTATATCGCCTCCTTTAAGTCGAGTAATAACATTTTTATTAAGTGTCACAACACGTTCAACGAAACGCCTTTTGATAAAATCAATGACAAAAAAAAGAACAAGCAATACTAATATTGAAGCGAGGCTCATCAGTTTTGCTTCTGTTGCCGCGCGAGCAATTATCGAATTTGTCTCTTCAATTACCGATTCATTTATTTGATAAGACTTAAATTCAGCCACGCGAGAAAAATCATCAACCAAATTTTTCACAAAATTACCTCGCCCAATAACACGGCCTGAAATACGTAACTGCTCAATTTTCAGTAGCAACAGACCATCATTTTCCAGCAGTAATTGCTGCAGCTGAAAAGTTAAAGATTCAGCGCTTGTTTGGCTTGATTTTGGTAGCGAAATTAAACCTTTATTGAGTGATTCTATTTTATTGCTAACTTGAGTAAAGGTTTGCCTTACCTCTTGTAATCTAAGCTTTATCAATGCTTTACTCGCGAAGGTTATTATCTCTGAATAAGCTAATGTCCAAGCTGTACTTGCTAAATTATTGTTCAGTTCTTTTCTTGTTTTCTGTGAGAGCCTGAACATCTTTTCATGAAGTGTGTACATGCTATTTTGGCCAGATTTTATCTGTCCTTGTATATAGAGTTTCTGCTTAACTAAATCATATAAATTTGAAAATTCATTACTAATAACATTCAGTTGAGTGGTCAAATAGATATTACTGTCTTTCTCAACTATTTGTTTCTGAATATTTTGGAGCTTACTTTCAATGCTTTGCTTTGCTATTCGCAGTGTTGCATTATTGCCTGCATTGGTTAGGTGACTGCTCAAATAAAGCAGTTCATTGGCTTGGTTATGAAGATTTCTTGAATAAGTAATTTCAGGAAAAGAATCTTCAGTTATATGAGAAAGAATAGATTGAAAGCTGATTAGGCGGTAATAGGATAATGCCATCGCCGCCATAAATAAAAAAACAATGCTGATAAATACACTGGTGATTATTGTCGCAAGGGAGTATCGACGGCCACGAGTTGTTGTTGATTGTGATTTTAAAGGGGTTTGTTGATCGCCCTTTGCGATATTTTTCTTCACAATACTCATGGCTGTTCCGTTGTGCGTTTGCCTGCATCTACTATTCGGGATTCTATTTTTGGTGATATAGTGTTAGTTAATCGCAGTTCGTTAATCAGGATGTCTGACAATAATTTTGACATCTGCTGATTATAAGTAAGCGGGTTGCTTTGTTTAAATATCAGATAACCATCACCACCGTCAGCAAGAAAATCTGAAGTAGCCAGTTTATAACGCTTTAACGGTTGCAGCGGACTGTTATTAATAATGACAGAAACAACACGCTGGCCAATTTCAGCTTGAGAATCATAAACGACTTTCATACCTGAAACCTGCGGAAAACGGCCTTTCATATTTTCCACTTGAGAAAAACCATTTTCTAATGCACTCACTAACTGTGCTCCGCTAACGCCTAATAATACAACAGTGTCTCGGTAAGGAAGTGTTTTTATAATATCTCTTCGGCTGATTTTACTGTTTCGCGGATAAAAACTTTCGCTGCGAATTGCACCGCCGTTAATAAGCGCGACATCGGCATTACTGTGTTTTTTCATTAAATCGGTAACTAAATTTGCGAAAGCATTTTCTTTTGTCCGTAAACTTAAAAGCGAAGTATCTATATCTGTAGTTGTAACACCGATTATTTCATCAAGTAATAAATTCAATTGGCCGGTATAGTTGTCTATTTGCCGCTGTACATTTGGATTTTTAGGATATGAAGAAAGATTCTTTGCCTGCCATTGTACTGTTAATGTTTTAGGATTATTTTTTTGCCAGCTCAATTCGATAACGGCAACCTGATCAGTTTCTGTTAAAAATATTTGCTGAGGATGTTTTTGTAGCTTGTTATCTGTTAACAGCTTTATACGATCATTTTTCCGTAAGACTAGATCCACAGAGCCGTCATTTAAAAAATCAATACTGTTAAGATCACTTCCCCGATAATGCATAATAACAAAATCAGCTCCTTTTTTACGTAATTTTTCTGCTTCAGTTTCAATTGCTAAACGAGGATTTTTTATTTTGATACGTGTTAAGTTGTACGTTTCAATGACTATCTCATCCATTAACGATATAAAACCAAACTTATAAGGGCCTTGCTGCATAATCACTGAATCCAGCAGACCATCTAAGTTCTGTTTTGTAGATATTTCTACAATATTACTTTGCACAATCGGAAAAGCAGCTTCATAAGTGCGTAATGACAATTCATCTTCAGAAAAAGCAAAATCGCCATTATTAACGGCCATTACATCGGGCTCTAAACTATTGAGCAGATCAATAATATGAGTTCCATGATCAAAAGAGGATAAAATACTCGGGAAAAGGCTGGCGCCGCCAAAAACAAAAAATGTTGGTGCAGGCTTTTTTCTTTGAATTTCCAATAATGATGCTAATTCAGCATAACCACCTTTATCTTTGCTAACTATGTCATTGAGACCTGCGGTAAATACTACATAAGCCTTTTCAGTCATGGCATATGCACTATTTATGCAGAAAAAGCAGATCAATATAAAAGTGATTTTTGTCATTTTAACTGGCGCCATTATTGCCCTTAAATTGCTTACAAAAACTGCTTACAATGTAATTTTATTATTAATTATCATCTGTACTGTAATCTGCATTATTAAATACGATTGCTTTTCAATTCTTCACCCAGAACTCATATTCCAAGTGTAACAGCTACTACGCAATAAAGAGCTCGGCTTCTGTCTGATAAACTAATATTTTCATTGGTGAGGATTACTCTTATTTACAACTATTTGAAGTTGAATGTAAGTTATAGTTAAAAATAGCATCCCTTGAGAAAAACCAAGGTAATAACGCATCTGTATGCTCATTTTCTCGCTTTGCCAAAAGCTGTAATTAAATCTCAAAAAAGGTAAAGCTTGTCCTAGGATCATATCGACACTGCACGCACGAGTTATCTGTCTTTATTATTTCTGCTTGAAATCATTGCGGTAATTATCAAACCTATCCCCAAACCCGTCAAGATAGAACCAACGAAAGCTAAAGCAGATGCTTGAAGAAAAAAGAACCCGACACCAATACCCATTAACACGCCACCACCAATAGCCCACGTGCTTTTGTCCTCTTTTTTATCTGTCATCTGACACTCCAAATTCGTTTGTAATAGTTTTTATTAAAACTCTCTAAAAACATAACAAAAGTATTAGTCAACATTCTTACTAATACACATTCAAAATTTGCTTTATTGGTAAAATGTAGATCAGATCAAGTAATAAAAACAGTTAGTTGGCACACACGAGTTATTGAAAATTGATTTTCCGCTGGCAAAGTTATGCAGATGCATTTCTAAATAAATCTATAAATATAAGTCTAAAAATACAATGTAAGTATTTCAGCAGGTTACACAAGTGTTTTGGTCAAAATTATGGTTATGCATGATTGAGATTGTGGTGTAAATCATAAATCTGATGATTTCTACGGTGGAAAACTAAAAATGGAAGAAAGTTAAAGTGAAAACTGTTCATAGCAAGAAAAATGGAAAGAAATTACCTAGTCGATTTGCTTTGCTTTGTTATTTTAATCAGCAAATTCGCTATGATTTGGGCTGGTTATAAACCTTAAAGCAATCACCTTAATAACAGGTTAAACGCGCTAGAGGGGGCGCTTGCCTTTTGTCTTTTGTCTTTTTAAAACTATGATTATGTTATCCACGATAAATTAGGCTCCCGGTTTCATCAGAGCGGGGAGAATCAAATCAGCAGAGGGATTATGGCAAAAGCTAACCTGACAAACTATTTATCTCTGTTGACCTTTATCGCCCTCTCCCTTTTTCTGGCCGGCTGTACTCACTTCTCGGCAGATCCTGACTATTCCGGCCCGCTAGCTATTCCTGAAAAAACGCAAGCAAGTTATGCCTACCACAAATACCAAGGCAGCTACACAAATAAGCTTCTTGAGAAAAACAGTCATTATACCTTGCAACAGATCACCTTTCCGTCAAATCATAACATCCTGCAACTACAACATGATATTACCATTGATTATTACGCCATCGACTCTGCTGAAAAAGTCCCCGTGATCCTAGTACTGCCGATCCACGGAGGTAGCAATAAAATAGCGTCTTCCTTTGCCCGCTACTTTACCGAATACGGCTTCGCAACGGCAGTGGTACACAGGCAAAAAAAATATAAAGAAATGGAATACATGAAGCAGATAAATAATATCATGCGCCAGATTGTCTTCGATCACAAACAGGCTATCGACTGGATTGAGAGCAGATCGGAACTTGATGCTTCACGAATCGGCGTGTTCGGAGTCAGCATGGGAGGGATCAAGGCGGCGTTAATCAGTGCCCTGGATAAACGGGTTACCACTGGTGTCATTGCCCTAGCAGCTGGCGATATCCCGTACATCCTCGCCCACACAGATAAAAAAACGATTAAAAAAGATCGGGAAATACTCTTAGCGGAAAGAAAACTGAGTGTAGAGGAATTTCAGCAGGAGTTGTCTGAAAAGATCGAATGCGATCCGATAAATTATGCGCAGTATATAGATGCCGATAAGACTCTGATGATATTGGCCCGCTTCGACAGTGTTGTTCCTTTCCACAAGGGGGAGGAACTAAAAGAGAAAATCGGCAATCCTGAGGCCATCTACCTGTTTTCCGGCCATTACAGCTCTATTATCTATCTACCTTATGTGAAATACCAATCCAGAAAGTTCCTGCAAAGGCATTTGCAATAACCCACTCATTTGATGCTCTGCCGTCTGCCACCGTTATCCTGTGTATATGGAGTAGCGATTAATTCCGACTGAAACAATCCCAGAACGACACAGTCACTATTAAATACAAATACTGATATAGATCATTAAAAGATCACGCGAAAATGACAAACCCAATACTAGTGCTAGACTAAAACTAAACGTATTAATTATGTGATTTTGTATTACATAAAATAAATTAATACTGATAAAAGATGGGTTTAGAAACTAGTTATTGTAATTTCACAAAACTGTCGGTAACGATTTAAAGTTACTTTGACTAACCACTTAGTGGTGACTAATTGCATGCTAGGAATCAAACTCATAACAATCTTAAGGTTAGTTTTAACCTTTTAAATTACTTATTTTATGTGTTGGCTATTATTGAGAAGAGATCTAACAGGGAGAAATACAATGAGCTATAAACATATCTTAGTTGCTGTTGATTTATCTAAATCCAGCGAAGTAGTGATCAATAAAGCTGTGTCGTTAGCTAGAGATACTGATTCTAAACTTTCATTTATTTATGTTGATGCTAGTTATGTAAGTTCCATAGCGAACGTAAGCACCATGGGGCTAACTAAACCAAAATTTGATAAGGTAGCAGCTGAAGAGAAAGAAAAAAGCGTATTGCAGGAAGAGTTACAAGCATTAGCCGAACAGGCTGATTATCCGATTACAAGCACTTTGGTTGTAATGGGTGATTTAAACGATACACTAAAAACAACAGTTAAAGAAATGGATGTTGATCTATTAGTTTGCGGGCACCATCATAATTTCTGGAGTCATCTATTATCTTCAGTGCGCAAACTAGTAAATTCAGCAACCACAGACTTATTAATTATTTATCTTGAAAAATGATAACGCAAAAGTCGATGGACAGAAGTAATTTTATAACTATGTGAATAGTATGATTGTTATTTGGTAATAATCTGCTCGATAGTAGGCTCAGTCCTGCGATAGATGAGTATTGCATGTAAAAAGCTAAAGTTCCTAGGTATGAACCTTTGTCTAGAAACAAAAAATCCGAGTTCTTATACTCGGATTTTTTATATAGCTAAAAAACATCTGCCTTGAAAGCAGCTCTGATTCAATATAACCAGCAATCTAGTATATCCACCTCACCTGCGCGACTGATCTTGGTTGCATCCTTAGCAGTAAAAACACGAGCCGACATAACCGCTTCACCGTTATTAATGAAAACTTCGAGAGAAGAAGTATCTGATAATATCTGTAATTGAACCGAGTCTGAATGTGGAAGGGCTAATTCACGCAGGGTATCACCTTCACGCAACAGAGTATTAGATCTGTCGAAAAACAGTGTCTGAGTTGCTTTATCTAAGCGAATTTCACAATACCCCTGATCGGATTGATGTAAACGCAGCGCCCCCCCCCACTCCATTGAAACTTTTAATTCAAATGCCTTACTTTCCAGATCAAAAGAAGGCTCGTCTTGCGGCAGCACAACATGCTCGCGACGTAATTTTTCCAGTTCTTTAATCGGTGTTTGTATCAATTTGCCATTTGCGTATGACAACTCACGAAACGTGGTTAACTGGTGAATCCAGCCATTATCTGAACTCGGGTGATCGACTTCATCAGGCAGTCCCATCCAGGCGGTCATGATTCTACGGCCGTCAGGGGTTTGCAAGGATTGCGGCGCATAAAAATCAAAACCATAATCTAGATGTTGGAAATCAGACAACAGTGCTTTGCCGCTTTCATCAAGTGTCGCTTTCACAATACCATTATGATGGGCAACGGTATGGCTCTTATTTGGCGATTCAATGCCTTGCGGACCAATAACAATAAAATCTTGTTTATTTAAAGTGAAAAAATCAGGGCATTCCCACATATAACCAAAATCACCTAACTCATCACCACACAGAGCTAGGAATGTCCAAGTTTTGAGATCCTCTGACTGGTAAATCGCTAGGCGGCCGATTTCATCTTCACGCTGTGCACCTAACAACATTAACCAACGATCATTATGACGAATAACCTTAGGATCGCGGCAATGCGGTGTGACACCCGGCGGCAGCTCAGGTACAACAGGTCCGTGTTTAGTAAAGTGAATTCCATCTGTTGAAGTCGCTAAACATTGAGTGGTGTGCCTGTCTCTTTGTTCATCAATACGAACATTACCCGTATAGAACAACATTAATTCATCATCTTGACTGACAGCATGACCTGAAAAAACACCGTGGCTATCAAACCAGTCAGATGGTGTTAATGCGACCGGTTGCCACTGCCAGTTAATTAAATCCTTGCTGGTTAAATGCGCCCAATACTTATCTTTATGCGCGCAAGCATAGGGATACCACTGATAAAACAAGTGGTATTGTCCCTGATGATAAATAAAACCATTTGGATCGTTTAACAAACCTTGCGGCGGAGATATATGCCAATCGGGACGGTACTCACATTCAACTGGCTTTATATAAGGCGTGATATCTTGTAACTGTTGCTGCGCAATTAGCCGGCCGACTTGTAATAATTGAGATTCAAATTCATCTTTATTTTCAATTACATTTTTACTATAAGTAACCTGCTTTAACTGTAAATTGTAAGCTTGTTGTTTTACCTGACTGGACAATAAATCGAAATCTAAGATCTCAATAATAATACGGGAATCAGGGTTCAGGACACGAACCACATTGCTGATACCACCACACTCTTTAATAATTGATAATAACGACATACATCACCTGTAACAGTTAATAAAACTTGGGAACGTTTGCAGAGTATGTGAAAGCGAATAGATTTGCAATAGCTAGGTAGCTTTAGTTTAGGCAAATGCCTAGATTATAATTTACAAAGCAAAGCAGCTATCTACTTTGCTTTGCGTGAAAAAATCAACAACTTTGACGAGAGATACTTTCAAAGCTCATCACCAGTTTACTAACTACGGCCTGTTTATTTTCAATTAAATCCAGTAACATTTGCGCCGCTTTTTTACCTGTAAAATCAAAGGCATAATTAAATGTTGATAAGCTAGGCGTGCATACTTGAGCTAACTCATCATTACCAACCCCAAGCACTTTTATATCTTTACCAGATACTTTGTTGGATTCAGAGATAGCTTTCATCGCACCGATTGCTATTCTATCTGTGGCACAAAACAATCCATCTAATTGTGGCCAGTCAAGCAACAGTTGTTTTGTCTGCTGGTAGCCAGATTCAATAGTAAACTCCCCACGGCTATGAAAAAGTGGATCAATCTGCTTTGAATGCTGCAAAAAATGCGCTAATCCCTGAAAACGACATTGGTCAACAGCAATATCTTGGCTATTCACGCCAATAAAACCTATGTTTGATGCTCCTGCTTCAATAAGTCTTTGCCCTGCACTAAAACCGACGCTAACATCATCATAAATGATGCTGGGAATATTAAATAAAGAGCCGTCTTGGCCAATTAATACGACTGGAGCATTAGATTCCTTAATTGCTTTGACCAATGCAGAGTCTAAATGCGTTGCGTACAGTAATATCCCTTCAACACGCTTTTGATTAAAGCGCTTTATATATTCAATCTCTTTGGCGTTATCTTGCTGACTATTTGCCAATAAAACATGCTTACCCGCTTGATCAATAATAGAACTTAACCCATCCAGTCCTTTCGCGGTTGCATTTGAAGACATACGCGGCACGATGACTCCAATAAGATGGGTTTTCTGTGATTTCAGATCCCTTGCCACTTGATTGGCTACATAACCACACTCTTCAATGGCTTTCTGGACCTTTTCTTTTGTACTCGCTTTTACACCATATTCATTATTAATCACACGAGAGACCGTAGATTTCGATACTCCTGATAATTTTGCAACTTCGTGCAGACCTGCCATGACTTGTGTCCTATCTATTGGGAATGTTTGCAACAATCATAACAAAACCCAGGCTATCAATTGTAAAAAGATCACGTTAACAGCTCATTTACCAAGCAAAGAAGGTGAAGTTGATCACATTTAACAGATAAGCCGCTTGATGAAGCACTATAATTATTTAAAACTCACTACTGCAAACGTTCCCAAAGATAATCTTAATTGATACTTTGGGACTAACGGAATAGAAATTTTTCACTCGGAGGAAGTTATGAATTATCCAAAAGTCGCAAGCCAACTTGTAGAAAAGCTTGGTGGTAAAAACAATATTAAGGCGCTAGCCCATTGTGCTACCCGCTTACGTCTTGCTGTTGAAGACGAATCATTGATTGATGAAAAAGCCATTGATGAACTTGAAGGGGTTAAAGGCCAGTTTAAAGTAGCGGGTCAATATCAAATTATTTTTGGCTCCGGCATCGTCAACCAAGTTTATGCGCAAATGGCAAAACTGACCGGCCTGGAAGAGATGAGCACAAAAGACGTTGCTTCTGCTGGTGCTGAGAAACAAAATATTGTTCAGCAGGCAGTAAAAGGCTTATCGGATATCTTTGTGCCGATTATTCCCGCTATCGTTGCCGGCGGTCTGTTAATGGGGATATTTAATGTTTTAGTCGCTCAAGGGTTATTCATTGACGGTAAATCTCTTGTTGACGCAAACCCTGGTTTAGCCGATCTTGCTGCAATGATTAATACTTTTGCTAATGCACCTTTTGTCTACCTTCCTATCCTTTTAGCATTTTCAGCAAGCAAAAAATTTGGCGGTAACCCGTTCTTAGGCGCGGCGCTGGGTATGTTGATGGTTCACCCGGATCTGCTTAACGGCTGGGGCTTTGGCGGCGCTGCTGTTTCCGGCAATATCCCGGTTTGGGACATCCTCGGTTTTGAAATCCAAAAAGTGGGTTACCAAGGTTCAGTTCTGCCTGTATTAGTGGCAGCATTTATTCTAGCCAAAGTTGAAAACGGCCTGCGTAAATTTATCCCTTCAGTATTAGATAACCTGCTAACTCCACTACTTGCTATCTTTATTACAGGTGTAATTACCTTCACCATTGTCGGTCCGTTCACTCGTGATATCGGCTTCCTTCTAGGTGATGGTCTAAACTGGTTATACAATTCTGCAGGTTTCATCGGCGGCGCACTGTTTGGTTTCATCTATGCTCCATTTGTTATCACAGGGATGCATCACAGCTTTATCGCAATTGAAATACAACTGCTTGCTGATATGGCTGTCACTGGCGGTACATTTATCTTCCCTATTGCGGCAATGTCTAATATTGCGCAAGGTGGGGCAGCATTAGCTGTCGGATTCACAACGAAAGATATCAAAACTAAAGGTATTGCAATTCCATCAGGTGTTACTGCGCTACTGGGTATTACAGAGCCTGCGATGTTTGGTGTGAACTTGAAACTTCGCTACCCGTTTATCGCAGCTATCATTGCAGCAGCTACTTCAAGTGCGGTCATCACAATGTTTAATGTGAAAGCAGGAGCACTAGGCGCAGCGGGTCTGCCGGGCATCATCTCTATCCGTCCAGAAGACGTTATGCCTTATATTGCCGGCATGCTGATTTCGTTTGCAGTGGCATTTTCTCTAACCATCGTACTTGGTGCACGTGCTAAAGCGAAAGATGTAAAAGAAGTAAAAGAAATGAAAGAAGCGACAGCATAATCTCACTTCTTAATCATTAATTAGAAAACCAGTATTGTTAATTAGATACTGGTTTTTCTCTATAAAAACAAAGGGGTTCTTATGAACAGAATTTGGGTTACTGGCGATGCAGTTGTAGATTTAATTCCAGATAACGAAAATAGGTATTTAAAATGTCCGGGTGGTGCCCCCGCTAATGTTGCGGTTGCTGTATCTCGCTTAGGTGGCGACAGCGCATTTTTTGGTCGTGTCGGCCAGGATCCGCTCGGTCGCTTTATGAAAAAAACGCTTGCTAACGAGGGGGTAAATACTGATTTCATGTTACTTGATGAATCGCAGCGCACCTCCACTGTAATCGTTGACTTAGACGATACAGGCGAGCGCAGCTTTACTTTTATGGTCAAGCCAAGTGCAGATCAATTTATGCAACCGACTGATATTCCAGCTTTTGCAGAAAATCAGTGGTTACATGTTTGTTCCATTGCACTGGCTAATGAACCCAGCCGAAGCAGTACTTTCCAGGCGATGCAGCAAATAAAATCAGCTGGTGGATTTATTAGTTTTGATCCCAACCTGCGTGATGAAGTCTGGGCTGATCAAAGCGAAATTAAATCAGTGGTATTAGAGGCGGCGGCAATGGCTGATGTAGTTAAATTCTCCGATGATGAATTATTATTTTTAACCGAGACTGATACCTTAGAGGCAGGTTTAGATGCCATAGCCAAGTTCCAAAATACTCTGGTGCTAATTACTCAGGGTGCAAAAGGCGCATTGGTTATCACTCAGGGCGAAAAAGAGCTGATTGCAGGGAAAGCTGTAAAACCAATTGATACTACCGGTGCCGGAGATGCATTTGTCGGTGGATTAATCTCTTATCTTGCACAAAGCAATAGATGGAGTGACATTGAACATATTCACAAGGCGGTGCAATGGGCAAACGGCTGTGGTGCTTTAGCCACCACTCAAAAAGGCGCAATGACGGCGCTGCCTTTAAGAAACGAGCTTACACAATATCTACTCGATTTATAGCAAGTTTTTTGACGAGATTTACTCTAGTAATAGGGTTATTCAACAATAAAGAAAATAATGTTTCATATTATTTGAGGATAACTAATAAAGAGGAGCTTAATGGTTCCTTTTTAATAAGCAGTAATAGCATTTAGCTACAGGTGATTCTTTGATGCTTATACCTGGCGGAAACTCAGAGATAGGCACAAAGACCGCCCTGCTCCGCTATTAAAGACAATGAGTATTAAAATTGGCTTGGAAGTGATGAGCTGCAACACAGCCATTTCTGCCCATCTGCATAGTAAATTTCATTGATTTTCAGACACAACAAATACCCCTTAATTTCAGATTTAAAATTCATGGAGATTCATTTATGACGCACGATAATGATAGGAATATTAGTAACCTTACTAAAGATACTTATGCATTAATTTTAGCTGGCGGTCGAGGCAGTCGATTGTTCGAGTTAACTAATTGGCGTG
>JABXKR010000153.1 GCA_013619145.1 Psychromonas sp.
CTTATCAACAGACTTTATCAACAGCAAGATTATGGATCGATAGACGGTACATATGACAAATTTAAAGGCAGCAAAATTATACATTTATTAGACGCAGACAACTATAAAATCGTTGATAATCAAGTGTTTACAACACAGTTTAATTTTAACAGTGATGCCGGTGAACAAGGAGCACACCTGGCCACCGTCCGTGTAAACATGCTCTCGGCCGAGATCCGTAATACTTATATTGATGACTTTATTGAAGACTGGCGTTTAGCTACAGGAGATATGGCGACACCTATTTCAGTGGTATTTAAACAACCGGTGATGGGCCCTGCAGGCCGGGATATTGAAGTCCGTCTACAGCATAACGACCTTTACAAGCTTAAAGAAGCCTCACTGCAGCTGCAGGCTTACCTGGCAGAGTTTTCCGGTGTCCACGGGATTTTAGATGATATGCGCCCCGGTAAAGAAGAGATCAGCATCAGTTTAAAACCTGGCGCCGAAGCCTATGGTGTAGACGGGAAAACGGTGGCACTGCAGCTTCGTGCAGCCTATTTCGGTCAGACTGCAGATAATATTCAAGTAGGCCCTGAAAATATCGAAATAGAAGTTAGATTTAATAAGCAGCAGGCAGGTGACCTGCGTGTCTTAGAAAACTTCCCGATTATTATGCCCGACGGCAATCAGCTGCCGCTCAATGCCATTGCTGATCTTGATTATAAACGCTCATTTGTGCGTATATCACGTATCGACAGCTTAAGAACAGTTACTGTTATGGCAGAGGTAGATAAAAAAGTGGCTAACAGCAGTGAGATTCTGCAGAAGGTTCGTCAGGAATTTATTCCCGAGATTAGAAAACAATACCCGACACTAAGAGTCGACTTTGAAGGGGCCAGTAAAGAAACCGCAAAAACCGGCTCATCGCTGTCAAAAGGATTTTTAATCGGTTTATTCGGTCTGTTTACTATCCTTAGTTTCCAGTTCCGCAGTTACCTGGAGCCCTTTGTTGTTATGCTGGCAATTCCCCTTGCATTAATCGGGGTGATCTGGGGACATTTTCTATTAGGTCATAGTTTATCTATGCCTTCTATTATGGGATTTATCTCTTTAGCCGGCATAGTGGTAAATGATTCTATATTACTGGTGCAGTATATACGTCACCATGTCGATGAAGGCGACAGTGTCCATAAGGCGGTTGTACTGGCCAGTAGAGAAAGGTTCAGAGCGGTATTCCTGACATCGTTAACAACGGCTGCCGGACTGCTGCCGTTATTACTGGAAACCAGTCTGCAGGCGCAGGTGGTTCAGCCGCTGGTGATCTCAATAGTATTTGGTATTTTTACCTCTACCCTGCTGGTGCTATTTATTATACCAAGCGCTTATGCGATCCTGGCCGACTTTGGGTTAATACATAAGCACGAAAGAGATTAATATAAATGTTCAGGAAATGCGTAGATAAAAAATACAACAGGTTGCTGCAACACATTTAATATATTGCTTACTTTTTCGTTATATCGAATGAAAAATTAAATAAGCTGAGCAAGTACACCAAGCTTATGTAGCTTGGTGTAGCTCTTCGTAATGCGACCGAATTTTAGCCATATCAAGAAACACTCGCGGCTAATAACACTAACCTGCTGCACTTATTATATTACTCCATGACTAATAAGGTGTTGCCTGGCATTGGCTTACAATTTTCAAACTGAACTAAGCCAGCAGTTGCTGGTTATACATAGTGTTTTTACCATGATCCGTCAGGTATCCGCTTTCGATTAACTATCTTATAACTGGCTTTTCTAAGAGTTAAAACTGATTTAATCAACAAAGCCTCCCCGCCTTTTTCTAACAGCTCTGAATGTGACGTTCCGCACAAAAGCCCTTCGTAGAAAGATAATGCACATATTGTGGTTTCTATTGTTCATCCTCATTTCCAAGAAATTCGTAGACTAGCTTCACTCACATTACGTGAGGTTTTAGCGAATTTAATATCGCTAACGAATAGGTTTGTATAATTTATTACTAAGGGAAAAAGTATGAAAAAATTAAATTTAGTTGCCGTGTCTGTTTTGGCTGCGTTATCGTCAGGCACTTCATTTGCTTCTGAAGGGGAAAACTTTGATTACTATGGTTACGGTCGCGCTGGAATTTCGACAACCACAGATGGTGGTGAACAAGGATGTTATGGCTCAGGTGCAGATGGTCATTATACAGGTCGCCTTGGCGATGAATGTGAAACTTACTTAGAGATGGGCTTTAGCAAGGGGTTTACACAAGAAGCAGGTAAATCAATCGATATTAACAGCATGCTATCAATTGAAACAGCTCAAGGCGCTCAGTTTAATGATTATCAATCGGTAGTAGAACCAGGAGTATCTGATGCGAAAGGTGATATTGCATTACGTCAATTCAACGTTATTGCTACTGGCTATTTAAATTCAGCTCCTGAAGCCTCAATATGGGCGGGTAAACGTTATTACAAACGTAAAGATGTTGGTTTATTAGATCTCTTTTATTTAAACAACTCTGGTTACGGGGCTGGTATTGAAAATGTGAATACTGGCATTGGTGATTTGTCTGCAGCCTGGATTACGGGTGACCAAGTTGCTTACACAGGTAAAACTAATGCAAGTAATCAACGTATGGTTCAGGTGAATAAACTGGATTTGCGCCTAGAAAATATTGAACTATCAAGCAGTGCGAAATTAGCATTCGCATTAATATATGGTTTTGGTGATGTTAACCAGAGCCAGGATAATGCGGGTGAGCCAAGTGATGATGGTTTATTCTTAACCGCTGAGCTCGATTCCAATATTTGGAATGGCCAACACACCTTAGTTGCACAGTATTCTACCGATGCATTGGGGGATGCCGCGTGGCGCAATGCCAGTGGTAGTAAGGTCAAGACCTACGCGACATGGGAAGGAGATATGGAAAGTTCATCTCGCCTTATTGCTTATGGATCTCAGCCAATTACACAATCTCTGATAATGGATTATTCACTTTTGTACGCTCAAGGAGAAACAAAATCATCTTCGAATGTAGCTGAAGAAAATCCATTCCGCATCAGTACGGTAATTTCACCAAGCTATCATTGGGATGAAGTTAACAGTACGCGCATTGAACTGGGTTATGAGAAAGGGCAAGAAAGCTATCAAGTTGAGGAGCAAGATTTGTTCAAGTTGATGATTGCACAGGAATTTAGCCCAAAGATTTCTGATAAATTCAAACCGACGTTGCGTGCATATGTAGGAAGTTTCTTCGGTAGTACCGCAGAAGAAAACCGCGTTGTAAATAACGCTGGTGACGATGGCACTATCCGCTTTGGAGTTCAAGCATCCGCTTCTTGGTAATTCCACATCGAAAGGTTAGTTAGAAAATATCTGGCGCTGTCAGCAGCGTCAGCATTCATATTGGAGGCTCAATGAAAAAATCAAGGAAATATCTGGCACTGTTAGCAGCGTCAGCGGTCATATTGCTTACTGCATGTGGCTCAGAAAATCAAGATACACGTAATACCGATGTTGTAATAGATGAGAAAGTTGATTTTCTAGAATTCCCTGAGGGTTTTTTATGGGGATCAGCTACGGCAGCTTATCAAGTAGAAGGGGCCTGGAATGAAGGTGGCCGTGGTTACACGAACTGGGATCTCTATACCCAGCAGATGAGGTTAGCTCAGGGTGAAACTGGTAACGTGGCTATCGACCAGTATCACAGATATAAAGAAGACGTTAAATTAATGGCTGATGCTGGCCTGAAGGCATATCGCTTTTCAATCGCTTGGTCGCGCATCTATCCTACAGGTTTTCCTTTTAAGGTTGATGCGAGATTCCAGCCAGTATTGGATGATAATGGAAACACAATCCCAGTTGAGCCAAATCCAGAAGGTGTTCAGTACTACAATGATCTGGTTGATGAATTATTGAGCTATGGTATTGAGCCTGTTATTACCTTATTCCATTGGGATATGCCAATTGCACTCACAGGTGCTGGTTCTTTCAAGAACCGAATGGTTGTTGATATGTACGTGGCTTATGCTGAAGCGGTATTTCGAGCCTATGGTGATCGCGTATCACGATGGTTAACCTTTAATGAACCATTCGCTTTTGCGATTGCTATTGAAGGTATGCTGTCGCTAATGCAGGACATTATGGCTAGTGGTGGCGATGTGGGATTTGATGCACTTATTGCCACAATGAATACCACACAATCAGAGGTCTACTGGGGCTTACAGATGACCACATTACACAATATGTTTCTGGCTCATGCCAGATCACTTGAGGTGCAGCGTGATCTAGAAACACAAGGCCTTATTATACCTGGTGATGTCGGTATTGCCTTTGATCTGCGTCCAGCCAAATCAGGTAGTAATACCCCTGAAGATCTCGCCGCAACTAAATTATTCAATAGCTTATTTAATGATTGGTTTGTGTTCCCTTTTACACGAGGTGAGTACCCTGCTGAGCCCATGAAAAGACTTAAAGATTTAGGTTACGGCTTCATCAACCTGTCGGACGAACAAGTAGCCGAAGATTTAGCCTATATCAAAGAGCAAGGACTTGATTACGCAGCACTTAATTTCTACTCAAGAGCAACCGTTACCTCTCACGAAACCAGTGGCAATTTTGCCATTGCGACGGGAGTCGGCTTGGGGCCTGTTTTCGGTGAAGCTTACGCACAACAAGTAGAGGAAGAGCCTGGTTCAGAAAATGGGGCTTATGATCCGCAAGGTCTTTATGATGGATTAATGTATTTACATAAAGAGACAGGGGGATTACCAATATTAATTACTGAAAACGGCGGTGGATATCGGGTAGAAGACAAGCTAACCGATGATGATCAAGTTCATGACCCCCTGCGTACGCGCTTTCTTAATGGGCATATAAAGGCCGCTTGGCAAGCAATTCAAGATGGTGTTGATGTTCAGGGATATACGGCCTGGTCATTGTTTGATAACTTCGAGTGGTTTTTTGGTTTTCAAGGACGATTTGGTATGATTTATGTCGATTATGAAAATGATCTTAAGCGTATACCTAAAGATAGTTACTACTGGTATACAG
>JABXKR010000158.1 GCA_013619145.1 Psychromonas sp.
CCTGAACTTTCGGTTCAGATTCTGGTGCGGTAACATCCATTGCCTGAACTTCCGACTCTGGTTCTGGTACGGCAACCTCCATAAGCTGAGCTTGCTGCTCTGGTTTTGCTGCTGCGACTTCCATACTCTGAACTTCCGGCTCTGATTCAGCGACTTTAATCGCTTGAGATTTCGGTTCTGATTCTGGTACAGAGACTTTAATAACCAGAACTTTCGCTTCTGATTCTGGTGCTGGGACTTCCATAACCTGAACTTCCGGCTCTGGTTTTGCTGCGGCGACTTCCATAACCTGAACTTTCGGTTTTGATTTTGGTTTCAATTTTAATTTTGATTTTGGTGCTGCAACTTCAATAGCCTTAGCTTCCGGTTCTGATTTTGGTGCAGCGACCTCCGCCCCCGGAGCCTCTTGCTGTAACAACCACAGCTCACGTTTTTTCATTTGCACCTGCTCTAAATTAGAATAGGCTTTTTGAAAATAACTTGGAGAGAGATCTATCGCTTTTTGAAAAAAGTACTCAGCTTCGTCCAAGCGCCCATCAAGCATAACAAAATATCCTAAATCGTTATAGGCAGCAAATTCGCTCATCACCTGTTTAAAGGTTTTAATGGCTCGGTTATATTGTCCTTTTCTGACATAAACCAAACCTAAATTAGTCCAAGCCCGTTTAAAATTCATATCTATATTAATTGATCGTCTAAAGTAACTTTCAGCCAACGTCAGTTGCCCAGTCAAGTAATAGGAGTAACCGATATTAGATAAAATACTCGCAGAGTTTTCATTAACATCTAATGCCAGGTTGTAATAAGTTCTAGCTAAATCAAAGTTACGATTCATATCCTCAATAACACCTGAAACATTATAAGATTTAATTGGAGATTCGTTATCTAGTGCATAGTAGCCAGTATCTTTCTTTCCGCCTAGCTCACTAAGACGTTTTTGATCGAGTAAAATTGCTTGTTGTAAGTGTCCCTGAGCTTGTTTATATTTCCGCTTTTCCATCAGGATAACACCCAAGCCTTGGTGAGCAGAAATTAGAGTCGGATCATTTTCGACTGCTTCTAAATAAGCTCGGGCAGCTATCGATTTATTACCCAGTTGATTATGAATATGGGCAATTCTAATTAATACATCGGCGTTTTTAGGATCAAACTGTAACGTTTGAATATAGTAGTATAGCGCCTTATCTAAGTCACCTCTCTGCTCTGACTCTAAGGCTTTATCAAAAGCTTCTTCAGAAGTTTCAGAGGTCACCCCCTTTTGGGATGAAGCTCTGTTTCCAGATAAATCATTACGGGTAGATTCACCCAGATTGCTTTCGGGGTCTAGTGTCATATTGCAACTAATGAGCCCAAAGGATAATATCAAAATTATTGCTTTCATATAAAAACGGATTGTTACTATTTCCCTATTCATAAATTCTCCTAAAAGATTTTGTCCCACACAGCAAGTACTTTGAGAACCGCGGGTCCAACCGCAACAATAAAAAATGAAGGCCAAATACAAAACATCATCGGGAAAACCATTTTCACACCCAATTTTGCCGCTTTCTCCTCTGCCTCTTGTAACCTTTTGTCTCTATACTCATCGGCATAAACTCGTAAAGTATCGGCGATTCCGGTGCCGAGTTTTAAACTTTGCACAATTACCGAGTTTAACCCTCGGATATCTTCCAAACCAGTACGCTCAGAAAATTCATGCAATGCCTCTTGCATAGAATAGCCTACTCGAACTTTACTGCAGACTAAATTTAATTCATGGGATAGTTCCGGATGAGCATATTCAAGCTCAGTAGCGACTCTTTGCAGAGCTTCCAGCAAACCTAAACCCGCTTCACAACAAACAACTAATAAGTCTAATGCATCAGGGAAAAATCTGCGTAAATTGTCCATCCTTGAATTTGCAATATAGGTAAGAATCAGTCCGGGCAGTAAATAAGAAAGACCAACAATAAGAGCAAAAAGATAAACCGTGATTAACATGGAAAAGTCAGGGAATAGCTTATTAACAATGACAGCTGCTCCGATGGAAAGTAAAAACAGAGTTAATTTTAAAGAGTTGTATATCTTTAAAGAATTTTGAGAGTGAAAACCGGCATGAATCAATAACCGTTTGGTTTGTTTATCACCCATAAACTGTTTCTGTATAAAGGGAAGTTTTTCTAAGTTATGCTCTAATGACTTATTAAAAGAGTTAGTGACCTCTTGCTCTCCCTCTTTACCTATTTTATGTAATTTCGATTTAATCGGTGAATAGATCCCTGAAAAAAGCAAGGTTAATGATATGGCAAAAGTTATCCCTGTTATGGCTGCTATCAGGTAAAATATCCACTCTGCAGTTTGTGCGTTTTGAACCAAATTATTAATAAAAGCGAGTATATATTCCATAATTGTCTCTTTTTTTATATATCAATTTTTATCAGTTTACTTATCCACCAAATACCTAATAAAATCCCGATCCCGCCCCATTTTAATAAACCAATTCCATCAGGGGTACTGGTTAATGTTGCAACATAAGCAGGAGAGGCGATATATAGCACAGCAAAAAGTACAAAAGGTGTCAGCACTAACACCCAGCCGGAAAGGCGACCTTCAGCTGAAAGGGTTCTAACCCGGCGTTTAAAAGTGAACCGCTGCCTAATAACATTAGAAAGCGATTCAATTTTTTCAGCTAAATTACCGCCGGTTTCCTTTTGAATACTCACCGCACTGGCAAAAGCCATTGCCGAAGTTATAGGGACCCGTTGTACAAATAATAAAAGCGATGTTCTAATATCAGTACCAAAATTTATTTGATTAAATAAAATATAAAATTCTTTGGATAAATCACCTTGGGTTTCTTCGTAAACAAGTTTTAACGCTTCAGAGAAGGCATAACCAGCCTGTAACCCTCTTTTCAGTACATCAAGCGCTTCAGGGAACTGTTCTTCAATCTTTTCAAGACGGTTATTTATATCTCTATTCAATTTGATATAAAACACAAAGAAAACAATAAAAATGCTGAAAAGTACAAACAGTGGATCCAGGATGAAATACCAAACTAAAGGCGCAAAAGCGACCGCGGTGAATAAAGCAAAAAACAGATATTGATGACCGAATATTTTATAACCGGCTAATTGCAACTTATAGGTAATATCTTTAACAAATTCAATTTCTTCCAATGCTCTAAAGAAGCTTGGCAATTTTTCTAATTTTTTATTAAGCACTAAATCTACCTGCTGCGCGGTTTCACCATCGGAAATCCCTTTAAGATGCTTTTTTAATAAGCGCGTTTTAGTCCTTTGAGGACTGTAAACTGAGACAAGTAAAGACTGAGATAAAAAAATCACGGCTGAAAATATTAAAATTAAAAACCAATACTCATTACTCATATTGCCTCCTAGAAATTAGCCATATTAAAATCTGCGCCAAAAATAGAGTTTGGTAAATTAATACCTTTCAACTTAAGCTGGTTATTGAAATTAGGAATTACGCCAGTGGCAGTATAGTCGCCGAGAATATTCCCATCAGCATCTTTACCGGTTCTTGTAAATTTAAAAATTTCAGACATGGTGATGACATCACCTTCCATGCCGTTAATTTCCTGCACACTCGTTATACGTCTGCACCCGTCTTCCTGGCGCTGCAACTGAATAACTACATTGATCGCCGATGCGATTTGGGAGCGAATATTATGAATCGGCATATCAAAACCGGCCATGCACACCATATTTTCCATTCTGCCTAATGCATCCCTTGGATTGTTTGCATGCAAAGTTGTTAAAGAGCCTTCATGGCCGGTATTCATAGCAGCAAGCATATCAATTGCTTCAGCCCCCCTGACCTCACCAATTACAATTCTGTCTGGACGCATCCGTAAACTGTTTTTCACCAAATCTCGCTGCAATACTTCGCCTTTACCTTCAATATTGGCGATGCGTGTTTCAAGCCTCACTGTATGCGGTTGCTGAAGCTGTAATTCTGCTGAATCTTCAATGGTAATAATGCGTTCATTTTCTGGAATAAAACCGGATAAAATATTGAGCAGTGTTGTTTTACCACTGCCCGTACCACCAGATATCAGTACATTTAATTTGCCCAAGACAATGGCATTAATAAATTGGCCAATCTCTTTATTCATCGAACCATAGGCAATAAGTTGTTCAGAGGTTAACTTATCTACGGTAAACCGACGAATAGATAAACAGGGACCATCTAAAGCCAGAGGCGGAATAATGGCATTAACCCTCGAGCCATCCTGCAGACGGGCATCTACCATTGGCGATGATTCATCAATTCTTCGACCAACACTCGATACAATGCGATCAATAATATTGAGCAGATGGCGATTATCATAAAAAGTTACCGGGACTTTTTCTAACTTACCAAACCGTTCGACATAGATACTGTCATAATTATTCACCAAAATATCGGAAATGGTTGTATCTGCTAACAGGGTTTCTAATGGACCTAAACCTAATACCTCATCAATGATTAATTTTATGATTTTTTGTCGAGAGAGTAAGTTTAACGGTCTGGATATTTCATTAAGTAATTGATGGCATATTTCAGTAATCTGTTGCCTGGCAGTATGCTCATCCAGCGTTTCTAAAACAGATAAATCTAACATTTTTAACAATTTTGCAAAGGTATCTTGTTTAATTTCCAAATCTTGCTGATTAATTACATCATATTGCGGTTGCCCTGTGTTTTGTAAGGATTCCATATTTATTCCTTATTAGAATTGAGCGAAAAGAGAGACCAGAAGCTAGTAGAATGCTCTTTTATGTTAATAGAAACAGGCAAGAAGTCAGACACTATCTGTTCAATATCCTGCTTTATTTGTTGTGAATTATGGACCTGTAGCAGGGGTTTTCCCAAATCGGTACACGCACTCGCAAGCTCATAATTATTATGAATAACAAGAGCAGATTCGACACCAACCGCTTCTTTTATCTCCGCAACACTAATGCTGCTATGT
>JABXKR010000159.1 GCA_013619145.1 Psychromonas sp.
CAGCGTCAGATGTGTATAAGAGACAGAAATCAGATAGATGAGAATATGGTTTAACAGGCAGCAAACTCAAATTACCATTTGAACACATCATAGATTTAATCGCTAGCGCATCTAATTCCTGCACCTCTTGTAATGCATCTGTCAGATAATATTCTGGGTCGACATCTAAACTATCCGCCAAGCTGCCATGGTGAAAATCAGCATCAAATAAAACAATATTGTCATTGCTTTTTTGCGCGCAAATCTGACCTATACAATCGGTAATAAAACTTGCTCCGCAGCCACCTTTACCATTAATAACGCTGACCACTGGCGCCATTTTAATATTGGCTGAAATTTGCACCACCAATTTCGATAAGGCAGGGCCAATTTCATCACTAAAATGCTCTAACGGAATAAAGTCCTTAACTTGATATTGAATCGCTTTTCGCATCATCGCAGCAGAAATATTATCACCAATTAATATGGTCGGAATATTTTGTGCAGCAGACTTTTCCATATCTGTAAAAATTTGCTGCTCATCACCACAGTAAACTAACAGCACAATTTGAGTTTCACTATTAATTAAAGAGATTTTAGGTGCCACTTTCAAAATTAGGTTTTTTACTTCAGAGAAATATTCACTAATCTGCTCTCTAAAATGTAGATCAGCACAAACCAGTAAGCTATTCACCAAAAAAGGGAATGACATTTTTAATTCATCCTTATCAATAAAACCGGGGGAAGTGTCTGTTTGCTCTTTTGATAGGGGTGATATTTTTAAAATGTTTTTTTCCATATTAAATAACCCTGAAAGTTAAATGCCATTACCAGCAAATTGTATATGTATCTCTTGTTACACCAAGGCTTTCTCGTGGCAAGGTAGTTGAAAAACTTGGCGAGTTTAGCGTGACAGAGAAAAAGGGAATTAATAATTCATGCTGATAATTCACTATTTCAGCTCGCACGAGACGAATTTCAGTAAAAGTAGTGGCCGCGCTACCATCGTATTGTAAATAACTGATATGAAGGTTCGCCGACGCTAAGTTAGGGATAATATTGCTGCTGCCAAATGTTGCAGCACTTAAGACCCCTGCAGGTTGAGCAATTGATTGCGGATTGCCCGTATCGGTTAATAAATTACATACAGTTGCCAATCGGGCACCACGCCGGGAAACTTCAGTCAGTACATTCCATGTATACATTAATCTGGCGAATTCAATTACCGCAAAAAACAGAATAAAAAACAGTGAGGCAACGATGGCAAACTCGACGCTATAAACCCCTTTGGCCCTGTTTTTATAAAGCATTATAATGCCCTCATAGTATAGCGCGTAATTAGAGGAAAGCTTAAGTCAAAACTAGCATCGCTTACAAAGGATGGTAAGCTGCTCCCAAATATCGGCTGCCAAGGATAACTAACAGTTAACGTTATAAATTCACCTGAAACTGTAATAGTAATGGTCGCAGCCGCTAGATTCGGTAATACCTGCGTAGCACTGTTAAATTGACCATACCTTAAAAGAGCGGTTGCATTGCCTGACGTTCCCGCCGTAATATCAATATCCTCGGTTGAGCCTGGTCGAGCATTATTACTAATGTATCTCGATGCATCTCTAACTACCTGTGTTAAGGCATTATATTGATAAAGCAGCCGGGAAAATTCAACGGTCGCATATAATAGCAGCAACATAATGGGCAGTATTAAAGTCAGCTCTATCGCAGCCAATCCTTTTTGCTTTCTCTTTAACTTAAGCATACTTCCTCCTAAGAATCCTTACTGCCAGGTACATGATAAAGCACTATGGTATAAGGGCCGGGGTTGTCCTCAGCCACACCTTCCGGTATGCCCTCTACTGAACAATCAAAAAGAAATTCACCGACAATATAGGCATTCTGTCCGCCTGAAATCATATCCTGTGATAAGAAAAAGCAACCAAGTCCCATATAGGGAATGTCTGATGCACCATGATTTTTGCCGCTACAATCTCCAATAACAACATTTAATATTCTTCGCTCATTTTCATTCGGAGGAGTGTCATTTATAGCATTAGGAATGATAATTGGGTCACCATTTTCAGTATCAGAACAAAAACCATTCTCTATATCCTGTTCATATTGGTTAACTCTAACGCCATTTACATCAACTATACTATAACGATAAGCATTGCCTGCCATCTCTGTCGAAATAGCATCACTTGCATCAAGCTCTATCTGTGGTCCCTGACATATATTCCAATCTCTTGGATGGTCGGTTGAATTCACCGGCCCCTGCCAAGATCCCATTCGTGTATTTATTCCTTGCCCCGATGGCCCGACAGTATTACCCGGTTCGGTAGGTACCAGACTTCCCACTCCGGCTGTGGAAAAACAATTTTCGGAATTAAAGGCTTCTCCCGCCATTGCATCTCTTATATCTGCACCACCACTATTATCACCCAAACGAATCAATTGGAAATTACCCGGTCCAATCGGTGAATTGCTATTTGAGCCTATTTTCATCAAATACAATTTATTTAAAGGTAGTCCATAAATAGTGTCTGGGTTATCTGGTACTTCCGCAGCCTCTGCCACTGGATCACCGCAAACTAGCATAGGTACTAAATTTTTAGGGCATTCAACAACAGCAGTGCTCGGTCCAGCTAACGAGGTCGCTGATACCCGTTTTGAGAAATTTAGTATATCCGCCAGAAAATTATTTAAATTAAGGTTACGAATCTCCAC
>JABXKR010000165.1 GCA_013619145.1 Psychromonas sp.
GTACATCGCCATATCAGCACGCTTTTGAAATGCATCAAGAACATCACCTTTTATCAGTTGAGTCGCACCTAGACTGATTGTAACCTGCAGTTTTTTTGACTCATAAATAAGAGAGGAATTTTCAACAGCAGTTCGGATACGCTCTGCAACAATGATAGCTGAATCAATATTGGTTTCCGGTAAAAGGAAAGCAAATTCCTCACCACCAATCCGGCCCATCAGATCATGATCACGAAGCGTTTTCTGACTGACATTACAAATAAGTTTTAATACCTCATCACCGACAAGATGGCCGTAGTTATCATTAAAGACTTTAAACTTATCAACGTCTATCATCAATAGAGATAAAGGGGTCTGATATCGATGAGCACGATCTACCTCAAGCTCCATGGACTGCATAAAAGCCCGCCTGTTGCTGATACCGACCAGCTCATCAGTTGTTGCCATTTTTCGAAGTTTATTTATATCCAACTCAATACAATCGGCCATTTCATTCAGGCTTCGGCCGAGTGAGCCTAATTCATTTTCCACATTGACCTGGCAGCGGGCTTGATAATCCCCCTCTGCAATAATATGAGCCTCGTGCTTCAAAGAAAAAACAGGGGAAACAATCTTAGATCTAACATAATAGGCAAGAATAAACGCCATAAGTGTGGAAATAATGATCAGCAAAATGGCAAGCCATACATATTTTGTTTGCTTGCTTTGCAGAGCCTTGGACTCAGAAGCCATACGCTCCCCAACAGCCTCAAGGAACTCCAGAATCGGTTCCATAATAGAGACTTTTTCCTTATTGTACAGAGGACTGAATAACAGCTTGCTTGCAAAAGTTCTATCAGGCTCCCCTTTAACAGTGAAATTACCGTTGCCATCATCAAAGAGGCCCTGCATCGCTGCAAAAGATTGACTCTCCAAACGCGCAAGTGTATCTGAACGACTTTTAGATTTTTGAAGAAGAGAAAACTCCTTCTCGCTAAAACCTATTTCACTCATAAGAGATTGTAGTGAGGCTGGCTCACCGAGGTTATTCAAGGAGCCTCCGTTAGCTGCAGGAGAGGTATACCAGTAAGTTAAGTGGTATTTCTTTGGTCGAGGAGCTTCTCCATTGCGGATGGCGAGTATTTCAAAATAATACTGTTTATAAATTGGGTTAGCGGTTGTTACATATGTACGGGCCATTCGGGTCAGATCATCAGAACTTTGTCTCAACTCATTTGCCAGATTATAAGATTGCAAATGGTAATCTTCGTTTTTAAGGGACTGCTCTACTTGAATATTCATCATTTTAAAAACAACAAAGCACCAGAAGCCTAATAACATGATAAAGCCTAACAAACTAAGTTTATTAACGCTGGCAATGTTCATTGAGAGCCTCCCTTATAATATTCCTTCGACTTCTAGTAAATCAATTAACGATATAAGCAGTTCCTTATAAAAATTATAGCATGGTCTAATCAGGTCATTGAAAAGTGTGCAAATCTGTCTCGATAAGTAAATTTTAAACGACTAGATTTCAGAATTTTGATTCAAAGGAGAAATAATACCAATCCGCAAAATTAACTGATCTGTTTTAATATTTGGAAGTGCAGTTTAAACCGCGCAATACTACTGGCTAGACTGTAGAACCAGGGTTCGCTGAGCTTAGCCGCTCATAAACCTGAACTGGCATTCAATTCGCCAAACTTCCACAAATAGAGCATCATATTAAGCGGATTGGTATAAAGAACGATAAAAATTATTTTCTCCTATTTAACAAACACTTTACCGCCAATGATTTTAAAAGCAGGCGTACCGCGCACTAAAGTATCTCTGGCGAACTGCAAACCGCAGCCCGGACAGATAGCAGGCTCAGTTGTAAAATCCCGCGAAATCCGCTCTTTGAAGCATTTCAGCAACGCCCCTTTCCCACCTTTACGATATTTAAACAGCTGGCTTTTACATTGACTGCAAAAGATATCAACTGTTGCACTTGGGCCTTTTTTGTTCGGTTTTGCCATTGCTACTATCTTTCCTGTTAAAGCCTGCACAGAGCAGTTAAGCTATTTACAAACAGCTGAGTACATTTAACGATTGAGCGCATATTATTTTTTCTTTTTAGCCGGCTCGAATATAAAAAACGCTGTTTGATAAACAGTCCTATCTTGCAGTGGAGTATAAATCATTTGTTTCGCGACTCGATAATATTTTAATCCCTGTTCGACTCACTGAGATAAAGCTCCGGACTGCGCAATATTTAGCTGGAGCAGTTGCCGGCAGTTGATAGAATGCAAACAGAATACTTCAAAGAAGAGAAACAATGGCAAACTTTAATACTCACCTCAATGTAGCCGCAATTACAACCGGCCTTAGTGCAGCAGTGCTTTTATCAGCAAGCCATATCGATCTCAATAGCGCTCTTTGGCTGTGGTTTTTAGGGGCAGTCGGAGGATTATTACCGGATATCGATTCCGATAACTCAACAGCACTTGATACTATCTTTAATCTGTTCGCCTTAAGTGCCGTACTGTTCGTAATCCGCTACATTACCACTGAGCAGTTTGCACAAATCAGCTTTATTGAACTGATTGCGATTCCTCTGCTTGTCTATGGCATTATGCGCTACCTGATAAGACCCATATTTGAAAAAATCACCGTGCATCGCGGCAGCTGTCATTCACTGTTTTTCTTACTGCTGGCCGCTCTGCTAACAACCCAGATAATCTGGCGACTAAGTTACCAACATACAGAGCAATCCGCCATAATTGCCTGGCTTTCAGGGGGATTTATATTTCTTGGCGGGCTTATCCATCTATTGTTAGATGAGATATTCAGCGTAGATTTACACAATATCAGAATTAAACGTTCATTTGGCACTGCACTGAAACTAGCCGACTTTAAAAACAAAAGCTTAACCCTGATAACCTTGATTGCCATTATTACATTAGCCTATATCGCCCCTTCACCGATCGATACAATCAGCACACTAAGCAACTGGTCGAAGTTCAAGCTTTAAGGCTTAACACAGCCAATCGCTTAAGATTGGCGCTGTTTTCCAAGGAGAGGCTTCAGCCTCCCTTACCATGAGAAGGAGATGATAAACCACCAGCAAACACAAACCGTAAAGGATAACCTATCTGATTCTCCAAGCAGCATTAACAGATACAATGCAGGCAAAAAACACTAAAAGGAAAAGTAAAAGTAAAACAAGCCTCTGATGCCTCTTTGGAACTCAATTATCATTTTCTCCCTAAACAGATGATTCTTATCTATAATTTGAGACGATAGGTAAAGAATGCAATAACACAATTGCGTGCATGCGCTGCTTTAATATAAATATCACCTGATTAAGGGCACTTTGTACGAGTAATAGCATATATGCATAATAAGATGCTCTGTTTTTATATTTGCAGGTGCGCTTTTAACCGCGCAATACCAGAGGCGCTTTGATTGAAACAGAGCAAAAATAACAATATTAAGGGCTAATGCCCTTATCCAGAGTCCAGCTTAATTTAGTAGAGATTTGAATCATGAGTGTAAACATTTTGTTTGAAAACTTTGATTCCATTCTTCAAGCCTTAGGGGGGCTGGGGCTTTTTCTGCTTGGCCTGATTATTATGATGGAGGCGCTGCGCACTTTAGCCGGAGATGCAATGCGCTCAGCCATTGTACGTTTTACCCATTCGCCGCTTAGCGGGGCCATTACCGGTGCCGTCGCCACTGCCATTTTACGCTCTTCCAGTGCGACAACCGTTGCCGCCGTTGGTTTTGTCGGCGCCGGACTGATCGGTTTTTCTGAATCGCTGGGCATCATCTTTGGTGCCAATCTCGGCACCACGCTGACCGGCTGGATAGTGGTACTTCTCGGATTTAAACTGCACCTTGAAGCGGTTATGACACTGCTTTTACTGCTTGGGGCACTGCTGCGTTTATTGGCAAAAAACAGATTGGCGACTTACGGATACGCGTTGGCCGGATTTTCGCTTATTTTTGTCGGCATCGCCATGATGCAGCAAGGTATGAGCGGTTTCGGCGATTTAATTACGCCCGAGCAACTGCCGCCGGACACTTTTAGCGGCAGACTGAAACTGGTCGCCTTTGGCATTGTTTTTACCCTGATAACCCAATCTTCAAGTGCCGGTGTCGCGATGGCGCTAACTGCTCTTTTCTCCGGGGCGATAAACTTTCAGCAGGCCGCCGCTTTAGTTATAGGTATGGATGTAGGCACCACAGTTACAGCGGCAATCGCCACCATAGGTCAATCGCTGGAAGCGCGCAGAACCGGTTTTTCCCATGTTATTTACAATATTATTACCGCCGTTTTCGCCCTGCTGTTAATAACGCCGTTTACTATGCTGGTCACGACTCTTTTTCCATCAGCGCTTTATAATAATGCGGAAATTTCACTGGTCGCCTTTCACAGCTCTTTTAATTTATTAGCGCTGATCATTATCTTGCCGTTTACCAACAGCTTCGCCTCCCTGATGTTCCGGCTGATTCCGGAGCAAAACAAACTGTTTACCGACTCGCTGGACAAGCTCTTGCTGGCAGAGCCGAGCATGGCGCTCACCGCTGTACAAAACAGCGTGCGTACAGAGACAATCGCCCTGTTAACGCATATCAATGCGATCCTTGGCGATAAAAACAGCCCAAGAACGGATATTTTACAGCTGCAGCAGGCGCTTAATAAAACACACTCCTATATTGATGAAATATCGCTAAAAAGCCAATCCGGCGCACAATGGGAACGGCTATTGGCGATGTTTCACACGCTCGATCATATGCAGAGACTTCATGAACGCTGCGAGGAGGAAGAGGACAGAGCGATAACCCTTAGGGATACAAAACAGTTCGTTAATGAAAAAGACATTATGATTCTGGGTATAAAAGCAATGATGGCAGCGATGGATGCTAACGACTTGCAGGCAATGCTAGAGCATTCCAATAATACAAGAAAACGGCTTTATAAACAGA
>JABXKR010000167.1 GCA_013619145.1 Psychromonas sp.
GCCTATAATCTTTAACTTAATAAAGATTAATAAAAAACCGCGCTAGTCGCGGTTTTTTTTACTCTGTAATTTTGCCTTCTGTTTTTAGCAAATTATCATCGCTAGCGGGAGTGATAAGGCAGTTATTAATAAATTCAGGCATTGATACTTTGCAGCGCTTCATCTAAGAGGCTTTCTGGCGTATAGGTTTTATCTGTTATTCCGATTCTATTTGCTCTTGACTGCTGAGCTGTTAACTCACAGTAATTAAAAAGTACACGTTGAATTTCAAGTAACTGATTAAGTACATTAAAGCTGTTTACCCCTTTATTTATGTGTGTATCAAGGTAGGAATAAAATAGGTTTATATCGTTTGCCTCTTTGAGTGGAATAGCTGCATTATCTTTCATAATCGATGTAATCGGGCAATAAGCAGCAAATTCATTTGTGTACCAGCGATCATTCCACCATCCAATTTTTTTGCCGTTTAAATTCTCCTTTGCTCTTGAGAGAGGCAGAAAGAAATAGACCGCGGCATTTGATTTTTTGATCTCTTTAAGTGAAGCCATTAATGCACCTGCTCTAAGTGTGCTTTCATGCTCTATAAAATGATCGTATTTCAGGGCTTTTCTGGTGAAAGCATTAAGTAACTGGAAATGGATATAGGCTAATTTATCCGGATATATTAACTTGCATTTTGCGAGTGCTTTTAGTTCGCCAACCAGCAGCTGTTCAAAATGCTTTCTTTCCATATTTTGTGTGTATCTGTTGATAAGCATCTCTTCAATGCTCTCTGCATTATTATCGACAACGATTGTGTTGTTCTGCGTCTGATAGATATCTTCTGCATGCAGGGATGTCCTAGTCAGATTGTGGCTTTGTAATAACACGTAGCCGCTGTTAATTTCGGTTGTAATCAGGCTGTAAACTCCTCTTTTATGAATAAGAGAGAGAACTTTTCCTTCGCTGTGCAGCCCTAAATGTTTTCTCTCAATTATTTTTTCTTCATTTAATCTGCTGAAATTTGCAAGGATTAAAGATAACTGCTGCAGGTAAAAATAATAGGATTTTGGTGAGAGCCCTGTTGTTTTAATCGCTTTTCTGGTTTCTTGTGCGCTTACAATCGTAGATAAAACTGATTTCAGTTTTTCAGTTTTTTTGAAGTTGGCCATGGTAAAAACTAAACCGCATTGGGCGCACTGTTTTCTTTGTCTGCCCGATGATGTGAAACCATATTTATGTAATGACGTGTTTTTATCAAAGAAAAAATAGCAGGAACATTTAGGGCAATGATTTAATTTTGCTGAGAAGTGTATGTCCAGTTTCTCTTTTATAATATTAGCGACAAGCTCGTTATTTATCCAAGGCGGGTTGCTGCCGCATAATTTGCATTCAATTGATAAATAACCTAATTTTGTGCTTTTGTGAATATAATCTTTACTATTTAAAACACCAAAATTTTTGCAGTGAACGGCTTTACAGCAGTTAAAGTTATTTGTAAATTTAAACATATTCCCGCCTGTAAAACCTTCAAATAATAACCCGTTAGACCCATATTATAGCTGTTCAACAGATTTAGGTAACAACTATTTCTGATCTTAATTTAGACGGTGTTAAAGAGATCTTGGTCACATTTTGCTTTCTGTAAATTACTAAACTAGCCTTAATTATTCAGTCCGACAGCTTTCAAGATGCCGTTACCCAGGAAATTTTCAAGGCTTTGTTTGCGGTTTTAGTCGTTGGACTGTTCTTTGTTTTTTTAAGATTACCAATACCTGTGTTATCGGGAATTATGGGTGTTGTAGGCGTGTATTTAGGCGGTATGTTATCCCAAAAGTACATAAGCAATTTACTTTACGTCAATTAATTTCAATTAACTTATCAATCAATAATTAGGAACTAAAATATGTCTACTCCTCACATAAATGCAGAAATGGGTGATTTCGCTGATGTTGTTATTATGCCGGGCGATCCGCTTCGCGCTAAATTCATCGCTGATAACTTTCTAACAAATGTTGTTCAAGTCTGTGACGTCCGTAATATGCTTGGTTTTACGGGAGAATACAAAGGCCGTCGTATCTCTGTTATGGGGCACGGTATGGGAATACCTTCTGTTTCTATCTATACCACTGAACTTATTAAAGATTTCGGCGTAAAAACAATTATCCGTGTGGGCAGCTGTGGTGCTGTTCTTGATGATGTGAATTTAGGCGATATTGTTATTGCTGCGGGTGCCAGCACAGATTCTAAAGTAAACCGCATCAGATTTAATAATCATGATTTTGCAGCGATTGCTGATTATGAATTAGTTGCTAATGCAATGAATACTGCTGACACCCAAGGTGTGAAAGTTAAAGCGGGTAATGTTTTCACTGCGGATCTGTTTTACTCAGCAGAGCCTGAATTTTTCAAGAAAATGGCTAAATACGGCATTCTTGGTGTGGATATGGAAGCTGCCGGTCTTTACGGTGTAGCTGCTGAATACGGTGCAAAAGCGTTAACGATTCTTACAGTATCAGATCATATTACTCGTGGTGAAGCCGCTTCATCTGAAGCTCGTCAAACAGGCTTTAAAGCAATGATCGAACTGGCTTTTGAGTCGGTATTACTTGGTGATAAAAAAGCACTTTAGTTTCTTACTCTACTTATTTTTACAAGGCTATTATTATGACATCTCAACTAGACGAATTACGTAAACTGACAACCGTTGTAGCTGACACTGGGGATATTGAAGCAATTCAAAAATATAAACCTCAAGATGCAACAACTAACCCTTCTCTTATCTTAAAGGCTGCTCAAATTGCTGAGTATGCGCCTTTAATTGACAGTGCAATTGAGTATGCAAAAGCACAAAGCAGCGATCCAAAACAGCAGGTTCAAGATACCTGTGACATGTTAGCGGTTAATATTGGTAAAGAAATTTTAAATATTGTACCGGGTCGTATTTCTACTGAAGTTGACGCTCGTTTGTCTTATGACACAGAAGCAAGCCTGATCAAGGCGCGTCAATTGATGAAAATGTATAACGATGCTGGTATTGCGAACGATCGTATTCTGATTAAACTGGCATCAACCTGGGAGGGCATTAGAGCTGCTGAGATTTTAGAGAAAGAGGGGATCAACTGTAATCTGACCCTGCTGTTTTCTTTCGCTCAGGCACGTGCTTGTGCTGAAGCTGGTGTATATTTAATCTCTCCGTTTGTCGGCCGTATTATGGACTGGCATAAAGCAAATGAAGGACGTGATTTTACACCTCAGGAAGATCCCGGCGTACTGTCAGTTGCGAAAATATATAACTTCTATAAAGCAAACGATTACAAAACGGTTGTTATGGGCGCAAGCTTCAGAAATACAGGTGAGATTCTAGAGCTTGCCGGCTGTGACCGACTAACAATCAGTCCTGAATTACTGCAGCAGTTAGCAGATGCAGAAGGAGAGGTGGTTAGAAAATTATCACCATCAACAACTGAGCTGACTTCTCAAGCACCGTTAACCCATGCAGAGTTTTTATGGGAGCATAATCAGGATCCTATGGCGATTGACAAACTAGCGGAAGGTATTCGCAATTTTGCTCTCGACCAGGATAAACTGGAAAAAATGATTGCAGACCGTCTTTAGTATTCTATCAGGGCTAATTATTAGCCCTTTTTTTTGATTTATTGTGGAACTCCTATGAAAAATAAACGATTCGCTAATGCTATTAGAGCACTTAGCATGGATGCCGTTCAAAAAGCCAATTCAGGTCACCCAGGCGCACCAATGGGTATGGCTGATATCGCCGAAGTATTATGGCGTGATTTCTTAAAGCATAACCCGACTAACCCGCAGTGGGCTGATCGCGATCGCTTTATTTTATCAAACGGTCATGGTTCAATGCTGATCTATTCTCTACTGCATTTATCAGGTTACGATCTGTCAATTGATGATCTTAAGTCTTTCCGTCAACTGCACTCTAAAACACCCGGTCACCCGGAACTCGGCTATACGCCTGGTGTTGAAACTACAACTGGTCCACTAGGCCAAGGTATCGCTAATGCTGTCGGTATGGCGATTGCTGAAAAATCACTGGCTGCGCAGTTCAACCGCGAAGGTCACGATATCGTTGATCACCATACTTACACTTTCTTAGGCGACGGTTGTCTAATGGAAGGTATCTCTCATGAAGCTTGTTCTTTAGCGGGTACATTAGGTCTGGGCAAACTGATTGCATTCTGGGATGACAATGGCATCTCTATCGACGGTGAAGTTGAAGGCTGGTTTACAGATGATACGCCTGCACGTTTTAAAGCATACGGCTGGCAGGTAATCTCTGTTGACGGTCATAACAGTTCCGAGATAAAAGCGGCGATTATCGCGGCTAAAGCTGAAACAACTAAACCGACAATAATCTGTTGTAAAACAACCATCGGCTTTGGTTCACCGGCTAAGCAGGGTACACATGACTGTCACGGTGCTCCACTAGGTGCTGATGAAATTATCGCAACACGTAAAGCATTAGGCTGGGAGTACGGTGATTTTGAAATTCCAGCTGATATTTACGCTGCTTGGGATAATAAAGAACAAGGTCAGGCACAAGAGCAATCTTGGGATAAGAAATTTACCGCTTATGCATCTGCTTTCCCAGAACTCGCTGCTGAATACAAGCGTCGTATTAACAGTGAAATGCCAAGCGACTGGGAAGCTAAATCAACACAGTACATTGCTGATTTACAAGCTGATTCTGCTAATATCGCTACACGTAAAGCATCACAAAACTGTATCGAAGCATTTGCGCCAATGTTGCCTGAACTGCTAGGCGGCTCTGCTGATTTAGCACCATCTAACTTAACTATGTGGTCCGGTACTAAAGCTATCTCTGCTGATGATGCATCAGGTAACTACCTGCATTACGGTGTACGTGAGTTTGCTATGTCGGCAATAGTTAACGGTATTACACTGCATAAAGGTTTCGTTCCTTATGGCGCAACATTC
>JABXKR010000180.1 GCA_013619145.1 Psychromonas sp.
CTACTTTGCTCTTCGGCAGCAGTGGCAATTTGCATGTTCAAGTCATTTATCTGACTAATCGATATACTGATAGTATCTAAATTGGTAACGACTATTTCAGTGGTTTTGGCCGTTCTCAAGCAGGTTGACTTGGTTTGTTCCATCGCTGAGATAGTTTCACTGGAGCCTTTACATAATTTAGACAGCGTTTGTTCAATTTCTGCTGTGCAGGCTTGTGTTTTGGCAGCAAGTGCCTTTACCTCATCGGCGACTACAGCAAATCCACGTCCATACTCACCGGCTAGCGCAGCTTCGATAGCAGCATTTAAGGCTAATAAGTTTGTTTGGTCCGCTATATTGCCTATCACCTTCAAGACATTGGTGATGTCTATGGTATTGCTATCGATCTCAGCAATATTACTGGCGGTATTTTCTATTTCATGTACCAATTGAGTTACTGTGGCAGTCGCCTCTCCAACCGCTCTTTTGGACTCGAGCGCTTGGGTATTAGTGGTTTGGGTAAATGACGCCGTTTCATTGCCATTTCTGGCAACATCATTTGCCGTGGCACTCATCTCTTCGATAGCCGAAACAATTTGTTCTGTCTCTGCGGTATGAGCGATCAGGATCTGGCTGTTCGACTCGGTCTCAACCTTAAGCTTTTCTATGCTGGAACCAATGTGAGCAGATGACTGCAACACCTCCAGCATCATCGCTTGCAAACTCGAGATAAATTGGTTAATACCTTTAGATATTTCGCCTAAATCATCATTACTTTCAACGGGCAGACGACGGGTTAAGTCGCCATTTCCTTTCGACAAATCGGAAATCACTTCTTTAAGCAACAATATGGGACGATATAGCACCTGCAACACAGCTAAAAGCAGGGTTATCGCAATAACAACCATAACCAAAGAATAAATAATGGCTTCGGAAAGTGTGTTATCAAGCGCTGCATAGGCAACTGATTTATCTATACTAATAAGCAAGTACCATTTTTTGCCATTCACCAGCTTTATCGCCTTAGTAAAGGCTATCTTGTCAACTCCGTTGACTGTGTAATCCTGCATCACCTCATCCTGAGAGAGCATTTGGTTTGCAATATCTCCCATGCCAGTATCACGTAAATGTGTCCCGTTCAAGATATCTTTATAATTAGATACCAGCACGTTCCCCGTCTCATCCGTAATGACGGCTACTGCACCGGGATAATTAACCCCCTTAACCGTATCATCTAAAATAGTCAGTTTAATATCGACTAATGCCACACCATCACCCATCACTTTCATGATAGAAACCACATCGAGTCCAGTTGTCGAATCCGGATAGACATCGGTAATGTCGACTACCTGACTCGACTTGGCCTGAGCATACCAGGGGCGTGCCCTAGGGTCATATTTTTCCAACTTGGCGACCCCATCAACCCAGGCATCGCCAACCAATGAAGAATAAGCACGACCATCATCGAATCCGAAAGTGACTTCACTTATTCCAGCTGTGCCCTTTGTAAGCCTGGCGACACTGACAAAATCATCATGATAAACGCCGAAGACATAACTCTCAGCCAGTTGTTCAACCACTTTAGCTTTAGATTGAAACCAGGTTTCAATCCTACTGACTTCATAACGTAGAATTCTGGTCGATGCCTCATTCACACCCGCAATGATGTTATGTCGAACATCAAGATAATGCATCAAGTTTGATACCAATAAGCAAATTGCAATCAACGATACCATTGAAGCAATCAGCGTTTTTCTAAATCCCAACAACTTATTCAAAACGATAGCCTTCTATTATATTTGATGTATTTCGCAGGAAAATCACGCTAAGTGGGTTTATGAACCACATCCACTTAGCGTGATAAGTTGAACTGGATAACTTTTATCCGTTTTTACTAATGGAAGGCACTTTTACTCGGTACATCAATGAGTATAGTGCTGGAAGTAAGAGCAATGTCACTAAGGTTCCGACGGTCAATCCGGCCATAATGGTGACCGCCATTGATGCCCAGAATGGATCGCTAAGCAAGGGGATCACGCCCAATACTGTGGTTCCCGCCGCCAACAAGACCGGACGGGTACGGGCCACCGTGGCATCGACAATCGCGTTAAATGCATCGCTGCCCTGAGATTGGAGATAATTAACCTCATCCAACAGTACAATGCCATTTTTGATCATCATTCCGGCCAGACTCATCGCGCCCAACAATGCCATAAACCCGAATGGCAGGCCTGAAACCAGCAACCCCAGTGTGATACCTATTAAGACGAAAGGAACAATCGCCAATAACATCACCGGCTTGCGAATACTATTAAACATCAATACCAACAGGGCAATAATGATGATACCCGACACAATACCGCCCGGCTTCAAGCTTTCCTGTGCGTCTTTGGTACTTAAGTCCTCACCATCGTAAAATATGCTATAGCCTGGTGGTAACTCTATGTTAGCCAGTTCATTCCAGAGTTTGGCTTTCATATCAGGATACGTGGTGTCATGGGGTGTGGCCTGAATGGTAATAGCCGGCTTTCTGTCCCATCGCACCAGGATCGGATCTTCCCAAACAAAATGCTGTTTTGGCGCAATTTGACCTAAAGGAATGGTTGTCGTACCCGACATAGGATCACTGGCGGCAACCATCAGCGTATCCATTGACTCGATATAACGCTGGTAGTCTTTTTCTTCAAAGCGCGCCAAGATAGGATACAGTCTGTCACCTTCACGATATTGACCAACAACTGTCCCATCAGTCATATATTGCAATGCTTTCGCCAAATCACCACGAGTCAAGCCAGACCAACGTCCCTGCGCCATATCATATTGTGGTTCAAGCATTCTGACCGGTGACATCATGTCGGTTTTAACTTCTTTAACCCAAGGTGATTTATCCAATACCTGCATATATTGCTGTGCAATATCTCGCAACGTCTGTCGTTCGGCATCTGCCGGGCCAGTGATACGCCATTCAAATTTCCAGGTATCACTGGGGCCAACAGAATATTTTCTCACCCGGGTTACTGATTCTGGATAATTTTCGGCTAAATACTGTTCCAGTGGCTCAACCAACAAGTCGGGATCTTTAACATCCCTGGTATTGACTATCAATTGTGCATAGTTGCTATAGGGCAGCTCTGGATTAACCGGCAAGTAAAATCTTGGCGCTCCTTTTCCTACGAAGCTGCTAACTGATTCAACTGACGCTTGGGTTAGTAAAAACTGCTCTGCCGCGCGGATATCAATTGATGTTTGATCTATGTCTTTTCCCATAGGGAACCAAAAGTCGACCATCAATTGTGGTCGTGAAGCTTCAGGGAAAAACATTTGTTTAACCTGGGTTTGAAACATCACCACCGAACCTACCAGCAATAAGGTCATGACCACAACAAACAGTCCTGAGCGCTTGATCGTTAACGTTAACACCTTACGGAATAACTGATATAACGGCCCCTGATAGAGACTACCATCTGGCTGTGCCTGCGTTTTTAAAAACTGCTGGCACCACAATGGCGTTACGCTAATAGACATAATCCAACTGAGCACCAGAGAAATGCCGACCACTAAAAATAAAGAGCGACCATATTCACCGCCGGCGGTGGGCGTAGCAAATACCGGATAAAACGCCATGCACGCGATCACCGTTGCCCCAAGCAGTGGGATCATAGGTTTTGTAGCAGACTCTACCGCCGCCTTTGTTTTAGCCATGCCCAGCTGAACACGAACAACATAACCTTCCGCCACGACTATAGCATTATCAACCATCATCCCCATGGCGATGATTAATGAACCCAGAGAGACGCGATGCAGATCAATGTCCATAGCAGCCATCACCATAAAGGTACCCATGATAACGACAACCAAATTAGCACCGATTAATAAGCCCATGCGCAGACCCATACTTAACAATAAAACACCGACCACTATGGCAACAGCCTGCATCAGGCTGATCATAAAATTGTCCGTAGCCGTATTCACCAGATCGGACTGCCAGGCAATTTTCTTTAGTTCAATCCCGACTGGCAAACGGTTTTTAAGTTCAGCTAAGGCTTTATCGAGATTGCTCCCGGTATCAAGCACGTTGGCACCAGTTTGGTTAGCGATCATTAGTGCCAGTGCTGGCTCATTATTAAAGCGCATAATGGCGTCTACTGGCGTTAATACCCCCTCTTCAATATCTGCAACATCACGAACCCGCAATAGCTGTCCAGACGTTTTTCCTTTATTTGTTGCCCGGTCTTCAGTGTTTTCCAGCGCACCCGGCGCGATCAGCAATTCGCCGATGTCATCGGCTGAGGAGAAACTACCGCTGGGCGAAATACGCATGCGTTGTCCCTCAAGCGTCGCAGCACCGCCAACGACAACCTCATTTTGAGATCCGATAGCCCGCGCGAACGTCATTGGAGACAGGTTCAATGCCGCCAACTTTTCTGGCGATACATTTAAATAAATTGCTTCTTGCAGATCCCCCCACAGTTCGACTCGGGAAACGCCACTGACCAGCGCCAACTCCCGACGTATCGCATGAGTATAATCTTCTAACTCTTTCTGGCTGTAACCATCACCGGTAACTGACAGCACAAAACCATAAACAAATGAAAAATCATCAAGCACTTGTGAGCTTCTGGCACCAGGAGGCAGCTTACTTTGGGCATTGTTGACTTTTTTTCTAATATCATCCCAAACCTGGCTTATTCTGTCGGCCCAATACTCTTCTTTAATATCAATACTGATAATAGACAAGCCCGCTCGAGACATAGAGTAGCTATGATAGATCTGAGGTAATTCAGCAATCGCTTTTTCAAGCGGATCGGTGTTCTCATCTTCAACTTCCTGAGGGGATGCGCCTGGGTAAGGAGTGATAACTAGTCCAGTTTTTACGGTGAAATCAGGNNNNGAAATCAGGATCCTCAAGCTTGCTCATTTTCATGAAACCAGCGAGGCCAACCACCATCAACAACACGGTAAAAAACTGAGTTACAGTTTTATTTTTTAATGAAAAATTAATAAATGACATAATCCCCCCTTAGCGCATTAGCTTGTCAGCGGCCAAAATTTCCACTTTATCGCCTTGACCGAGAAATTTGGTCCCGGCGATTACAACAGTATCACCCTGGTTTAATTTCCCTGTCACCATGATGCCAGTTTTAGTTAGTTTTTCGCTATCGATGGCTACTTTTTCCAATGCTAAATCAGAGTTAACGCGCCAAACATAGCTTTGTCCTCCGTTATGAAGCACTGAAGCCAGCGGTAAGACAAAAACTTTTTGGTTATCAATCTCTTTTCGAGCTACACGGCCGCTGACAGACACTGTCATGCCTGCAAGAATTTCAACCCCCTCAGGTTTCGTCACGTTCACTGTCACTGGATAGGTTCGGGTGCGAAAGGAAGCTTCACTGCCTACTTCGGTGATCCTGCCTGACACCTCAAGATCGGATAAATTGGGGAAGGTCACTTTTATGTCCTGGACATCGCTGACAGTAGAAATCAATGATTCAGGCACATCGATAACAACTTCAAGATCATTCAGCGAAACAATTTTCACAATGGGCTGCTGTGGACTAACGTATTCAAAATTATCGACATAGGTAGCAACCACCCGACCTGCAAATGGCGCTTTCAGCTCGGTGTAGGACAGTGCATCTTGGGCATTTCGCAGACCAGCTTCCAATGTTCTTACCTGACCTTTCGCGGTATCAAGTGCGGCCTTGCGACGATCAAGATCAGCATCACTGATCAGCTGACTATTTATTTTATGGACTTTATTGGCTCGCAGGTATTCTGCGTCTGCTAAGGTCATCGCAGCGTGCGCTGTCGATAACTGCCCTTTAAGTTGATTTATTTTCACATTAAATCCATGCGGATCTATCTGAGCGAGCACATCCCCTGCAATAACTTCATCACCAACATTAACCGGATACTTAACCAAAGGGCCACCAACCCGAAACATCAAATTAATTTCATCAACGCCTCTAATCTGGCCAGTAAACTGGCGCTTCTCAAACGCTTCATAGTCATTAATTCTGACAGTCTTAACTAGCTTGCTTTGACTTTTCACCGGTGTTTCGTCAGAGCACCCGCTGACAATGAGTACGCTCGTGACCAACATAATTGGTACATTAACAAGCGATTTAAATTTCCACATAAAGAACCTCTACTATTAAATTGCCATGTCTCTTTATAAATATCTCCAAGCGGAGGAAACAATATGGCTATACGACTGTATAGCGATTATAACTACAACGCATGATTATACAAGTGTATAGTAACTAAAAAGTGGAGAGCATACAGCATGGGACGTACACCAAAATAGAGGACAGTACTGAATTAACTATTTAGAACAATCACCTAGAGGGTTATACATCAGGCATTAATTCTGTGCCAAAGCAAGAAAATGCTATTAGAGATGATTTGTAAATAGATACTTACTTGATAATAATTGAACTAAAAATAAAAAATGTTGAGGCGTTTCGATAATCTTCAAGCGGTATTTTTGAAGATAATTGATCCCTTTAATACTCTACTAGTATGATTATTTAAGTGTTTTGACGATAAAATAAATTTACACTCAAAACATCGTGTTAATCATATTTACCTTAAGAGCCAACTAAAGAAGTATCGTTAATATGAAGCAACAAGACATCACTAAACAACGAATTTTAGAATGCGCCAAGCAACTTTTTGCTGAACAGGGCTATGACAAAGCCAGCATACGGAACTTAGCCATTGAAGCGCAGGTTAGCCATGGATTGATCCGTCATCATTTTGGTAATAAAGAACAAGTCTGGTATGCAGTGGCTGACCAGATAATGGCCGAAGTAATGAATGAGCGAATACAATTAAATGATTATTTTCAGCACAACTTCCCTGCGAATGATGCAACGTATTTGATGATATCTCAAATGCTCGATAACCTGGTAGATAATCCATTAATCATAAAACTTATTATTCAGTTCAGTTTGGGCAAACAGATACACTTTGATTATTTCTTTAACCAATTTCTATTCGCCAACAAAGACCTGCGTACATTAATTGAAAACTGCTGTGATAAAGGCTATCTGAAGGGCATGAATGCGTCAGAAATTACCAACATGTTATTTGGTATGGTAAGCATGCCGGCCGCACAACCCAAATTGTTCTTCGCCAACTATGATCAAAAAATTGAGCATAAAGTAGCAACAAACCATTATCTGGAATCGGTAAAATCCTTATTCGCCAATTTATTGCAGGTCAATGAACAAGCACTCAATACAAAAGTTGAACAATTGAAACTCGGAAAATAACAATTACCCCGAAATACAGTTAGGCTTTACACAACCCGAGTTACATTATGAAGGTTGGAGTATTACAAAAACATGAAACAAGTATTGCAGATCAACTAGGTGACTTTATACAAAGTAAGAAATTTAAAGTTAAAATGGTGGCTCTAAATTATTGGTTGCGGTTCATCCCTTAATTCGTTTTGTTCCCCATATACGCCTCAGCTAGCAAAAATCCCCACGCTAGCTT
>JABXKR010000307.1 GCA_013619145.1 Psychromonas sp.
AAGACGCTCCGGGGGGACCTTCTCGGAGAACCGCAGGGGGAGGCCGGCGCCCATGAAGATGACGTCGATGCCCTCACCCAGGGCGAGGTGGATATGGTCACCTTCACCAGCTCCTCGACGGTGAGAAACTTCGTGGCCATGATCCCTAACGGAGACCTCTCCCTCATGGATAAGGTCACCGTCGCCTGCATCGGTCCCGTTACCGAAGAGACCGCCAGGGAACTGGGGCTCACCCCCCACCTCGTGGCAGAGACCTACACCATCGACGGCCTCGTGGAGACCATCATCAAGGCGTCCAAATAAGGCGAAATAACTGACCACCGGTGGCAGGAAGACCTCTTCTCTCACCGCCACCGGTGGCACAAAACGAGATAGAGGTCTTTTTAAAATGACAGATACTCTCACCGATAGTTATCATCGAACCATCGACTACCTGCGCATTTCCGTCACGGACCGGTGCAACCTGCGGTGCAGCTACTGTTATGTGGGCGAGAAATCGTCGGTGGTCATGTCCGAGGAGACTGCCCGGCAGGCCATCGATTTCCTTTTTTCCTGTCTTGCTGGTTACGATTAAGTTGTTGATTACTTTTTGTTGTTTGTTGTTTCTTAGCGCCACTTTCGTTATCCCAGCCCTTATTGGTTTTTGTCTCCCAGCCCTTTCCTGTGCTGCGGTGCACATTACCTTTACTATCTGCGTAGACATTATTTTTACGCTTTGGAGCTGCCTTTGATCTCGCTTGTTGTTGATTTTTATTGCTGATCATACTGCTACGGCTTTGATTACGCTGAGATCGATAGATATTGTCTCTGGATGCGTTTCGTTTTCCTGCTTTATAACCTGCACGATAACCTTTTCGACTACCGTGTTTATATCCTCGACGATAACTACCGTAGCGACCTGGTCCCCACCATCCTCCTCGGTACCATCCGCCACGACCAATAGTAAATGTAAATGGTCCGTTACTGTAACTTAGGCCAAAGCGCCACCCCCCACGAGGGTTATAACGAACATGAAATCCCCAGGTGGAAGGGCGTGGGTAGTAATAGCGGCCATACCATCCGTGATACCAGTAGCCTGTGCCGTACACAATCGTATTGTGATAAATATATACGTTACTATAACCTTGAGTGTAACCTATATAAACTACCTCAGGTGTGTAGCTGTAAATATGTACAAAGGTGACGTAATAGAGAGGTGACTCAGGGGGAATTGTGTAGATATCCGCTGGAATTGCTGTTGCAACCTGCCATTTTCCTGTTGCTGTATCTGCAACAAACCACACCGCCTGATCTAGGGCAAAATAGCTACCTTTAAAGCGAATAACTGGGGTGGCGCTATTGCCTGCATAGGAAAGTTGCGTCCCTTCTATTGTTTTAAAGATTGGAGAACCATCATACTCAACAGTCAAGCTGGCTTTGTTACGTTCGATAGTTGCTGTTTGTGGTACTTGAGCATCCATTACCGCTTCTTCTGCTTCCTCTGTGCCAGGCACTGCATAACGAACCGTCGCCACTTCTGATTCTTGAGGGATGTTTGGAAAGTCGCGAGGTAACTCCTCTCCCATTATATGTTTCCATGGCCCATTGAGCGATTTGCTATTGTACCAGCGGCCAGAAAGTAGGATGTAGTATTGCTGTTTTTTTATATCCATCAATACGTCACTTTCGGTATTGCTGACATAAAGAAGATCGGTACCGTTAACCGGGGTGAACTTAGGTTTTCCGGTACTTGATATCAGTTCCGTTGGCACTGTCGAGACTATTATTTTAGGCGCAGGACCATCAATTTGATCTCCTTCAATACCCGTGTCTTCATACTCTTCAGATACAGGAGCCATGCTGGCTATTTTAGAGGGAACTGAATGAGTTAACTTCCATTCTCCGCGAATCTCTTTTGCCTTATACCAATTAGTAGCATCTGCATTTAGGTACCAGTAGCTATCACTGCTATCTTGAATAATAGTGAATGGCGTGTTGATCACTCGTGTGATGCCATTTTCTTGTTTTAATTGAGGCTCTCCATCAATACTGATTAATACTGCTGGTTCGTTAATAAACAATATTTTCGGTGGGGCATTATTAATATTTTCTGCTGTTTTTTCACGATCTTGCACATGCTCTAACGTAGCAATTAGGTTATCCATATCAATAGGAAGCTGGTTTTTGGGAAGCTCTTTTTCAATCAACTCACTAAGTCGGTTGGCATTTTCAGTTTTTTCATTAGGAAAACGCACGCGGGTGATTTTAACATCCTCAAATGTAGCCGATCGGGCTGCGCGATCCGTGTTAAGACGAGCACTAAACCAGATCGCTCCAAACACGGGCTGTTCACGGTCTGTTAACTCCAGAGCAACGGCTGCACGGGCAAATAATTTATTTCCTTCTAACTTTTCGGGTTGAGGCTGGTAGATCACAATGATTCCCAGCTCAAAAGGGATCTCTCTAGGCCAAGCTGAATAATTCAGATCCGTTGCTGACGTTGTTATGGGAATAAGGATTAGAGTGAGTAATAGATAAGTCAATTTCCATATATGTTTATGCATTGTTTACATCCTTCCTAACGGAGTTTTTTAAGAGGTTACTTGTTAAAGAGTATCTGGTTTTATTCAAATAGCAGGAAAAGAAGCAGAACACTGAAAGCATTTGATTAACTTGTGAGTCAGCTCTGCCTTTGGCCTTGTATGTATATTTTTGTATATTCCGCAAGAGTTATGCACTAGCCTGTTCAGACTAGTGCATAACTGCTAGATCATTAATCAGATAGAACACTGATTAATCGCAAGATCTCCACGAGCTTTCTTCCCTATTTCACTGCGCTTGACGGGTTATATCAGATACCAGTTGCTTCATCGCCTCATCAAAATTAACCACAAATCTCTTTTTGTTCGATAGATAGTGGCAGTACCGACATTTAGAAAATCTGAAATGTCTTTGTCCTGATATCTTCTGGAGTCAGCCATCAGAAGGATGTACGCTCTCTTTTTTATGGATCGAACGCAAGATGCTCTGGCTTTTTATTAAACATACAAGTTCTAGTGAACGACGATATATATTATATGCGCTGCTGGAGAGCAGTTTTTTAAAACGGCTGATTGAGCATCACCCACATAGCCGATCCTTCATCACCAAATGCCATTTCAAAACGGACGGGGACCTTAGCCGCTAATGCGCGCACACTAAAGCCGACATCAAATTTCATATCACTTAGCAGTGTCGTAATGTTATATTGTTCAGCGACACGTCCTGCTTCAACAAATATTACGGTTTGGAACCAATCAATTGGAAATGGTGACCAGTGCTGATCTGCCATTGGATTTAAGCTGGGTATTAAGCGATATTCAATTGCACCGTAGATAGCCGCTTTATCATTAAAACGATTACTATCGTAAGCACGCATACGCGTCCAGCCACCTAACCTTGCGCCTTCCCACATTGGTGTTTGATGTTTATCGAGTACACCATTCGGGTGTAATTTAGCGGATTTATCCCATGAGGGGGAATAAGCCGTCCAGCCATTAAAGGCTAAAACGTTTTGTCTGCTCCAGGAGAAATTGGGCAGTTCGATATAGTGTGAATAATCAAATTCCAATGCATTCCAGCTTTGTGTGGAGTTGCCTAGACCGAAATCAGCAGATAGTTTACCTGTAAATGCATAGCCTCGCGAGGGATTACGGGGGTAATCTGTATTGTTATGCTCTAGATATAAACGTAAGCCATTGCTATTAATTGCAGGCTCCTCGATAAATCTTTCAGCGCTCCATTCTGAGTAAAAAATTTCACTGCCCAAAATAGTTTGCCCGCTGGTAAATACCTCCCCACCACCAGTTAAATCACGATTAACAGCTATACCACGGCGTAATTGAATCTCTGGCAAAATGGTATTTTCACTTTCACCCCATGGCAATACATAACGAAAATCAAGATTAAACCAATCATTGTCGCCTTGTGTTTGCAGTGGCGTCAGAGTATCTGATTCTAAGTCTTTTACTGAGTCATTACCGCCCTCAAGATATAAGCGTTGGTTCGGGTAATATGCATAAGCACCAAGGAAGCTAATAAATAGACGATCAGAAAATGAGGGATTATAACTGCTAACGGCAAGCATACCGCCTTGAGTGCGTTTTTGATCCGCCTCATTGTTAAACGTTTCTTTAACGTCTAACTCTTCCCCCATAAATGCGGTGGCAACTATGGTCATTTGCGGCTGCACAAAACCATCAAAAATAGCGACTGCGCCACCTGTTAGCCCCATGCTGTCGGAGCTGAAGATATAAGGTAAAACCATCCAGGTACTTTGTTTCTGCTCGGGACGGTTAAGTTCTTCAGTAATAAATTCGCTGGCGACGGCAAAATGGGGAAGGAGAATAAAAGCGCAAAAAGTAAAAACGCTACCCAGTCGTTTTTTTAGCAGGTATTGAATAAAGTTGTCTTTCATGATTTCCATATCTGTTATTGCTGTTATTGCTGTTAAGCAAGTAGTTTGCTGTGATTATAGTGGTTAGTTACGATCTAACAATCTTGATAAAGCAGATTTGGGTCAGGAGCCCTTTTTTTGTATCTAAATGTAACACTTTTGTCTGTTTATCATTTTATTGTAATTCTTAGTGCTAGACTAAATTTTCATATACACAGATTAATCCCCTATTTGGAGTTTGTTATGAGTATCGTTCAAAAAGTTTTAATGGCACCACAAGGCCCTGAATTTTCTCAATTAGTACAAGGTTACTGGCGCTTAGGTGAGTGGAATATGAACGCGCAGGCGCGTTTGACCTTCCTAAAAGAGCATGTTGAAATGGGCATCAGCACGGTTGATCATGCGGCTATCTATGACGCAGGTAACTGTGAAACTCTGTTTGGCGAAGCGTTAAAACTTGATCCCGCTATGCGTGCGCAAATTGAAATCGTCTCTAAATTTGGTATTAATGGCATCGCTCCGGCAACGGGGGAAAAACGCGTTTCACATTACGACAGCAGTAAACAAAGTATTTTAACTTCTACTGAAAATTCACTAAAACGCTTAGGTGTTGAACAGTTAGATACTTTGTTAGTGCATCGCCCCGATTTTTTAATGGATGCGGATCAAGTAGCCGAGGCTTTTTCTGAATTAAAACAAAGCGGCAAAGTGAAGCACTTTGGCGTATCAAACTTTACAAGCTCACAGTTTGATCTATTGCAGTCGCGCTTAGATGCGCCCTTAGTGACTAATCAGGTTGAAATCAACCCGATTAACTTTAGCGTTCTTGAAGATGGCACTTGTGATCAACTGCAGCAATATCGCGTCCGCCCGATGGCATGGTCATGTTTAGCGGGTGGTGGAATTTTCAGTGAACAAACAGATCAGGCAAGACGATTGCGCGGCGCGCTAACCGAACTCACTGATGAGCTAGGGGCTAATTCAATAGAGCAGGTTGTTTTTGCCTGGGTATTAAAGCACCCCTCTAACCCGGTGGCATTAATTGGTTCAGGCAAAATAGAGCGAGTTAAAGAGGCGGTTGGCGCATTAGCACTGCAGATGAATACCGAACAGTGGTATCGAGTATGGGTGGCATCAAAAGGTTTTGCTGTGCCGTAGAGCGATAGCTATATTTTGGCTATGCACTCCCCGATTGCATTTGGGGAGTTTCTATTTTCAATATCCAAAGCTTTTTTAATTCAAAGTAACGCCACTCCTAATTTCACTGCAAAAATCAGCAATACGATGCCCATTACGCGTTCAAATAGATATCCGTGGCTAACAAATTTTGCACGCACTTTATGGTGTGAAAAGAAAAATGAAACCAGTGAAAACCATAATGCTGTGGTAATGGTTATCCAAAAACCATAAATAGTTTGCACTGCTAATGGTGTATCGATGCTAACAATTGTGGTGAATATAGCCAAAAAGAACAGGGTTGCTTTGGGGTTGAGCAGGTTAGTCATAAAACCAAGCATAAAGGCGCGTTTGTGATGATTTTTATCAATATCTACTTTTATTTGCGCGCTCTCTGCTGTTTTTGCTTTGCTAAATAACAGGTTCAGCCCAAGATAGGTTAAATACGAGGCACCTGCAATTTTAGCAAGCATAAAGGCCATTTCTGATTGGGTGATAATAAAGCCGATCCCAAGCAGGGTATACAGCACATGCATAGAGATACCTGCGCCAATGCCTAAGCTGGTGATAATTGCGGTTTTGCGCCCAAAACTAATACTTTGGCGGATCACGATTGCAAAATCGGGTCCTGGGGAAATAACTGCTAGAAAATGGATCAGGGTAAGCATTAAAAATTCATTAACATACGGCGCGATCATTGTTCTTCCAAAAAAGTATTTAAGCTTCTATTATCTAAGTGTTGAGTATAATGAATTAATATAAAGCTTACTAATACCATTCTAGATAAGTACCTGATCTTTTATACTGGTAAAATAAACCATCTCTGCGTTATAAGTTTTGTAAAGGGAACAACCATTTACTGCAACTCATGCCTTGATATGATTTATTTTTCCTACGCCTAAATTGACCACTTACCTAGAATGGTATAACGAATCGTTTTTTTATATAAGGTGAATTTATGTCTGAACTTTTTAACTTCCCCGTACCTTTGCTGGGGTTTGCGGCCTTTAGCGGTACAGGTAAAACCACGCTCTTAGAGCAGCTGATTCCAGTATTAACCAAGCAAGGTTTAAATGTGGCATTAGTGAAACACAGCCATCACGATATAGAAATAGATCAACCTGGTAAAGACAGTTATCGACTGCGTAAATCGGGGGCTTCACAAGTAGTTTTAGCAGGACCTCATCGCTCTATTTTGTTCTGCGAATATGCAGAGCAACAAGAGAGTAAACTGGCTGAACAATTAGCTCTATTGCAAGTTGATGGATTGGATTTGGTGCTGGTGGAGGGGTTTCGTGATCAGCCATTTAATAAAATTGAGTTACATCGCAGCGCACTGAATAAGCCATTTATGTTTATAAGAGATGAGTCGATTATTGCTGTGGCGTGTGATGTCAGAGTTGCTGGTTGTGAGTTGCCGTTACTGGATTTTAATAATGTTGAAGCGATTGCAAAGTTTGTCAGTGCATTTGTGAAAGCTAAGGTTTAGGCCTTATACCCAAGCGGTTGGGGTATAAGGCAGGGAATTTGAGCTTATCTTTCCAGTGGGGCGCTTAAGATAAAATCGAGAAGAGAGTCTTTCGGTATTTGAATATCATCACCTTTAGTTAAAAGAGCTGCCCCGACACCTACTTTTGCGCCAGTTTTCGCGCCATCACTGCCATCAATTAAACCGCCAATCGCAGCAGCTCTTGCTGTTCTGCCAACACTTGTTTTTGCAGTATTGTCCCCTTGGCCGCTTACTGGCTGAGTTCTGATTGCGACCATCACGTCATTGATGGAAATATCTCTAAGTTCAAGCGTCATGGAGGCAGTGCCTGCAATACGTCCGGCCTTTTTCACATTTGTTAATACGCCGTAAACTTTTGAGCCTTTTTTAGCGACAATAATGTCACCGGACATTAGGTTTGCTTCAAGTACTGCGGTAAAACGCTGCCCAGTTTTATTGTTTCGCGTATCTACAGATTCAGCCATGCGTACCGTAAGGGCTGTGCCGGCTGGTACGGTGGCAGAACTATTATCGCTGTCTGCTGTTGTTTGCTGTTCAACTTTTTCGCTCTTTGTAGTGCTTTCAGTCAGATCAATAGAAGCGACATCTTTGACAGGTAAACGCATCTCAATACCGCTCATATCGAGAACCAGTGTTTTACTATCTTGGCTTTTAATATCACCTTCAAAGCTACGACCATCTTTTAGAGTGACGGTAGCAGCATTGGCCAGTGATATTGAAAAAATGCTAATAAAAATTACATACAGAATTTTGTTGGTCAGTTTCATAATTAGTCTCTCTATGTTTTGTGATGTTAATCTCAGTTTAGACAAGATAAAAGATTTATTCCTTATCGTAAAGAGGTTTTAATTTGCTGCAAGTTAATACTTACAGCTGCCTTTTATTAAGTCAGTTTAATATTGAGCAAGTTGTTTTTACTATTAAACAGGTCATTATTTATGACCAGGATTGTAATAAAAACTCCAGAAAACGCCCCTGTAATGTATAAATGTACTCATCATAGGTGATGCATTTTAAAGCAACAGTAACAAGCACTAAATTCATAATAAGTGATAGAGTTGCCAGGATAACAAGCAGCCAGAATCCATAAGTGCGTTTTAGTTTACCCGCTTCTTTTTTCTTTTTATCAGCAAATGATTTGATAATTATTATGTTATTGGAATTTGTTTTTTGTTCAGTCAAATTATAACCCCGCTAAATGACCGCTATGCTAATGCATCATATCGCTGAAACTTCATGAGGGACACTATCTTAAATAAACTTTATTTTTGATGTAAATGTAGTCACTTTTGGCGAATTTTAACAATGCTATTGTTAATAATTTTGAACTGAAAATAGCAAAAATCATGCGTCAGCTCGGGAGTGTTTTTCTCTGGCGCATAACAGTTTTTCTTTAAGCTAAGTTATTGATAGATTAAATGGCAAAAGAAAAGATCCAGACCTAAACGCAGACCCTAAGTTAATCGTAAATATGGAATATTGAACGGAAACTATTTTTTACCCAACAATGCCTGAAAGCGAAACTGAGTCGCATTTTCAGGTAGTTGTTTACGCTCTTTGCCTACCATATAATTTTCTTTAAAGGTCTCAAATAACAGATCCATGATTGTAGCGTTCTCTGACTCACCGATAAATTCCAAAACCCGTCCTGCAACTTCTGCTGTGGCCAGCTGATTATCTTTAACCGCTTTTCGTAGCAGATAACGAGAGATGCTTTCTGGCGAAAATGATAAAACCGGAAAGTTATTAAGATAGGGGCTCTTACGAAACATCTTTTTCGCTTGTGCCCAACTGGCATCCAGTAAAATAAATAGCGGCCGTTTGTTCTTTTCGGGAGCTTGATATTTATGCATTACACGTTCGGGTGCAGTGTACTCTTCGGGAAAAATAACAATTGGTTGCCATTTCGGATCTTTTAATAATTCCAGCAGTTGAGGCTCAGGCTGAGTGCGCGACCAGATAAAGGCTAAGGTGTCGGGAATCAGATCGGCAATTAAACGCCCGGTATTGCTCGGCTTTAAAATTTCATCGTCATACATTAATAGCAAAAAAGCACTGTTTGTTGAAAGCGTTTTTTTAATATCACAGATGCACAAATAGGGTAATAACATGCAATAACTGCAGCGTTCAATGCGCCCGCCACGCGCTAAAAAAGGACGTGTGCATTGACTTAATCGTTGCTGATAAAGTTTATGAAGTGCATGAATTCGCATAAGTTCTTATTGGTTTGAGTGAGAGTGCTGATTATATGCTATAAATAACTTTCAGTTAATAAGCTAAGGTTTATAGATGAAGCAGTTACTTGAGCAGTATTTTGGATTTTCGACCTTTAGAGCCGGGCAAGAGCAGGTTATTCAAGCATTAATCAATGGTCAAAGTGCCGCTGCAATTTTCCCTACCGGCTCGGGTAAATCATTATGTTATCAGCTTCCTGCATTACATCTTCCACATCTAACTTTGGTAGTTTCTCCGCTGCTTGCCTTGATTCAAGATCAATTGCAGTTTCTGCAGAATAAAGGCATCAGTGCATCGAGTATTCATTCAATGCAAACCCCGGCTGAATCATCCGCAGTTTATAATGCGGTTGCTAACGGGCAGGTTAAAATTTTATTTATCTCGGTGGAACGCCTCAACAGTGAGCGTTTTCGATTGTTTCTAAAACAGCTTCCGATCTCTTTACTGGTGATCGATGAGGCGCACTGTATATCGGAATGGGGACATAATTTTCGCCCCGATTATCTGAAACTAGCACAATACCGCCGCGAATTTAATATTCCACAGGTGCTGTTATTAACTGCAACTGCGACCTCTAAAGTTATAAAAGATATGGCGGAAAAGTTTACGATCACACCACAAAATATTACCTTAACCGGGTCCTATCGCCCGAACCTGAATTTATCGGTACAGGGGGTGACCAGTGAAAATAAACTAAATGTTCTACTGCCCTGGTTAAAACAGCGTGTGCAGTTATCGGGCATTATTTATGTGACCTTGCAGAAAAGTGCAGAAGATCTGGCCAATTTATTAAAACAGCAGGGTATAAATGCAACGCCTTATCATGCAGGTTTGCCTAATGAACGACGAGTCGCCATTCAGCAAGATTTTATGGCAGGGCAACTACCCGTAATTGTTGCGACTATTGCATTTGGTATGGGCATTGATAAAAGCGATATTCGCTTTGTGGTGCATTATGATCTGCCAAAATCGATAGAAAACTATTCGCAGGAGATAGGGCGTGCGGGGCGTGATGGTTTACAGGCCGATTGCCTGGTTTTAGCCAATAAAAACAATCTTAATATTTTGGAAAATTTTGTTTATGGCGATACCCCTGAGCCGAGTGCGATTGATTATATTTTAAATGAAATTTTGCAAGCAGGTGGTCAATGGGAAGTGCTGATGAACAGCCTCTCGAGCAAATCCAATATCCGTTTGTTAGCGCTGAAAACATTGTTGGTTTATTTAGAGTTACAGGGGGTATTACAACCCGCTTACAGTTATTACGCGGAATATAAATACAAATTGCTAGTACCTGAAAATGAGTTGCTGGGACGCTTTAAAGATGAGCGTTATCACTTTGTGCAGGCGATTTTACAGAGCTCAGATAAAGCACGGACTTGGGCGACCATTAATTTTGAGAAGCTACAATCCTTTTATTCTAGCGATCGTAGCCGGGTGATCACTGCCATTGATTATCTTGATCAGCAAGGTCTGATTGAACTGCAAACCAAGCAGATGACTCAGGTTTATAAAGTCTTTAAAGAGGCTATAAATGAAAATTTACGCGATCTACTAGTGTTGCGATTTAAAGAGAAAGAGAAAAGTGAAATACAACGTATCCATTTTTTATTAGATTTTTTTGCCAGTCAGAAATGTTTGAATTTACAGCTTGCCAATTATTTCTCTGATAGCAATTTACAGCAGCCTTGCGGGCACTGCTCTGTATGCATGGGACAAGTAGCTGTAATGCCTCAGCCTCCTGTTTTAAAGCCGCTTAATCAATATGATTTTGAGCAATTAAGTGTGCAGATTAGTGATAAATTGGCAGAGCAGAAAACCCCCGTATTGTTAGCTCGTTTCTTTTGTGGATTAACAACACCTATTTTTACGCGTTTGAAAGTGCGTAATTTGCAAGGTTTTGCGCTGTTAGAAGCGTATCGATTTGCAGAGGTGAAAGAGTGGATTGAAGGGCATATGCGTCCTGAGTAATCTTGCTCTGTGGAAATAAGCGTCTTACAATCAATTTGATAGAAACAGGAGGATAAAATGGTCGATGAACAAGCTGAGCGTATTTTATCTGCTGGGCTGCAATTATTAAAAGAATTGGGTTGTGAAGGTTTCTCGATGGCGAAAGTGGCAGACAGAGCAGCTCTACCGCAAAGTACGGTCTTATTACATTTTAAAAATAAAAGCGTTTTGTTAGATGTTTTATTCAGCGATTTTATCGATGCTTATTTTGTACATTTGCGAAACTATCAAGCCCCGGCACGCAAGGTCGCCGAGCAGGCGTTAGGCTCGCTGTTGCTGCATATGCTTAAATATCGTGAAAGTACGCTTTGTGCACAGTTATTTAAAGAGTTTTGGGTCTTTTCTAACCATCATAAAAGTGGTCGCTTAGCGTTAGATCAATATTACCGTGAGTTGCATGCCGTTATTGTTGAACACTTAAGAAATATCGCTCCGGTTGGCTGCGCAGAGCAAAAAATACAGTTTTCAGCTTCTACTTTATTACCCTTTGTAGAGGGCTATAGTATTACACGTGCAACCTTACCGATTTCAATATTGCAATTAGTAGATCAGCTTAGCCTTGTCCTAAAAAGAATTTTATATCAGCCAGAGTAAATAAGCTCAACTCGGGATAAGCAAATCGATACAGTGCAGCTATTTTCACCTATTTCTGCGTTAAATCAGCTACCAATAGCCTGCTATTGCTACGCTGATTTGCCTTGAACTACATAAAACTATCAACACTGTATGCGATAAAAAAATTAACTTCATGATATTAAGGAGTATTGCGCTTTCATTATCCCGAGCTGAGGTTAAATAAAATCACCCCATAATTTAAAGCCACGAGAGTAGTTTATTCCTTGCCTAATTATGCGTATATTCAAGGAAAATTTTTCCATAGGATCAAGAGATAAGCTCAATGACCAATAAAAAACGAATTTATATTGCCTACACTGGCGGGACGATTGGTATGAAACCCTCAAAAGATGGTTTTGTCCCTGCGGTCGGTTATCTTTCACAAACTATCGCCAATATGCCAGAGTTTTATCATGATGATATGCCGGAATTTGAGATCCATGAATATAACCCATTGATTGATTCTGCCAATGTATCTCCCGATGTCTGGCAAACCTTAGCGTTAGATATTCAAAAACGTTATCACGACTTTGATGGTTTTATTATTTTGCACGGTACCGATACTATGTCTTACAGCGCATCGGCGTTATCGTTTGCATTTGAAAACTTATCAAAACCTGTGATTATTACCGGCTCACAAATTCCGCTTTCACAACTACGCTCTGATGCGCGCATTAATCTCTTAAATGCCTTGTATATTGCCGCCTATCACCCGATTAATGAAGTGTGCCTGTTTTTTAATAACCAACTATTTCGTGGTAATCGTACCACTAAACAATATGCCGATGGTTTTGATGCTTTTGTTTCACCTAATTATCCGGTGTTGCTGGAAGCGGGTATTGAGATAAAAAATATTGCAGGGCAAAAACAGAAATCAGTGAATACGCGTTTACGTGTAAGTGAAATTGAAGGGCAATCGATCGCCATTTTGCATCTTTTCCCTGGTCTGGATTGGCAAGTTTTAGATAATTTATTAAAAAGCCCACTGAAAGCCTTGGTTTTGTTAACTTATGGCGTGGGTAATGCGCAACAAGATGAGCAACTATTAGCAACATTAAAAAGTGCCAGTGAACGGGGTATTTTAATTGTTAATTGCAGTCAGTGTTTAAAAGGGCAGGTGAATATGGAGGGCTATGCAACTGGGCATGCACTGCGCGAGGCTGGCGTGATCAGCGGTTTGGATATGACCACTGAAACCGTGATCGCCAAGCTCTATTATCTGCTTAGCCAAGGGTTATCAAACAAGGTGACCCGTGAGTTACTGGAAACTGATTTAAGAGGCGAGTTGGGTTAATTATAATGGCTCGTTATCTAATTCAGAGGGCTATGCAACTGGGCATGCACTGCGCGAGGTCGGCGTGATCAGCGGTTTGGATATGACCACTGAAACCGTGATCGCCAAACTCTATTATCTGCTTAGCCAAAACCTGTCAAACAAGGTGATCCGTGAGTTATTGGAAACCGATTTAAGAGGCGAGTTGGGTTAATTATAATGGCTCGTTATCTAATTCAGAGGGTTACGCAACGGGTAATGCGTTACGTGAAGCGGGAGTTACTGGAAACTGATTTAAGAGGCGAGTTGGGGTGATTTTTGTGGACAGATGCCCTGAGAATATCAGGGCTTTTTATGAAAGATGCAATAAAATTAAGGCAACAAGTCAAGCCAGCCGCCATTTTTAAACCATCTTTGATGTAATTTTTCTAGTTGACCAGAATTTTTAAGCGTCAATAAGTGCGCCCTTGCTGCACTTTCTAGCTGTATTTCACCTTTATTAATAGCAATATTAATCTCTTCAATAGCCAATGGTTTTTTTAAGGTAGTTAATTCCGATGCTGTATCACGTATTACTCCTAGTTCACAAATGGTCAAATCTGCAACTAATGCGTCAGCTTTACCTGCGCGCAGTGCGAGTAGGGCATCTTCATAATGTTCGACCGGTTTTAAACTAGCCTTTGCGAGGCGCTCTTTTGCAAGTGTCATACTGGTTGAATTTTTAAGGGCAAGTAAACGTATATCTTTATGATTAAAACCAGTGCTTTCTCTTATTCGATTTAATGTTTCTTTAGTGAGCAGTAAGGATTTTCCAGCTAGCACATAAGGCCCAACAAAAGTCACTTTTTGGCGACGTTGTTCGGAGGATGCAAAACCAGAAATGATCATATCAATTTTATTGTTTTCTAATGCTTCGAGTAAATCGGCAAAAGGCATGAGCATTATTTTTACTTTCACATCCATCAAGTTAGCAAGGGCATCGGCAAGTTCAACATCATGACCGACAATGTTTTCACTGTTAGTAACAAAATTATAAGGGGGTTGCTCACCGGACATGCCAACAGTTAACAGGCCGTTTTTATTTATACGAGCAAATGCTGCATCACTTGCTATAACAGTTTGGCTTAAAAAGATGCTTAATACAGTTAACAGGAAAAAGCGTGAAGTTCGGATTTTTGATAGTAGCTTGTTCATTAAATTCCCTTTCTCAGAACAGTTGTTTTAGAAATATCTATCGTTACTGATTAATCTGTTTTTAGCTGACTTGGCTAAGCAAGCCACTTTATCTTAGTTTAGTCTTTTTTTTCTATCCAGCTTTTCTCTAGCAATTAATCATTACGATATAGATTCGGTGCGATACCCACTTCACGTTTAAAAGCAGAAGAAAAATTAAATACATCTTTATAACCCACAGCATTGGCAATATCACTGAGATTAAGCTCGCTGCTTTTTAACAGAGCTTTGGCGCGTTGCATTCTTAACTGCCGTAATTTTTTGATCGGCGTTGTCGCTAACTGCTGCAGGCAAAGGCGGTTAAATTGTGCGGGGGAATAACCTGCCAGCTTGGCTAATGCGGGGAGGTTCCAAGGCTGCTGCAGTTTGTATTCTAGTTGATGAAAAAACGTTTCGATATTTTGTTGTTTTCTGCAGCTGAAATTTTCAGATGCCTGCAGATCCCGATTGATATGCCCAACCAATAGCTGTGCATTCAAACTGAGCAGACTGCTTGATGGCCTGCGGGCAACAGTCTCTTGATACAAGGCGAGAGATAGATAATAGATATTATCAACATTATTGTTTGTATTTAAACAGATCCCCCTGTTTTTTAACCATTGCCAATTGGGTGCATCATCTATGAGATACCAGACAATCTGCCAGTTGTTATTTGCATTCTCTAACTGATAAGAAAATGAACTTCCGGCTGGTAATAGCAACAAAGAATCTCTTGGAATTTGTCTGTTTTCGGAAGCTGTTTTAAGTAAACCTTGCCCGAGTCTGGTATAGATAAGTGTGTGATATTTGCACTGATGCCTGCGTACTAAATAGCGTTTGCTGAGATTCGAGACGCCGCCTAGCTGAATATCAAACTCCATTAAACCAGCCTGTAAGCGATTATCTATAAAAATTTCTTCACAAGCAGGATCTAAGATCAGCTTGTTTTCCCATCTGTTTTTAGAATCCATGGACTACTAATGATTGTTTTTCACATGCAATTGATTGTAACTAAAATGTAAATTAAAAAGAATCTTGCTTATTATTAAATATCCCAAAAGCAGCAATAGTTATCAATAAGGAATTAAATATGCAACGCAGCACACTATTACTTGAGCGTTTACAGCAGATTGGCCTATCACTCGAGCGTTCAGGGCAAGCTTTAGCCTTACTGGGTTTAGGTTCAGTCGGCATTGAAACTGAAAGGTTAGATGAATATTCCGATCTGGATTTTTTTGCGATCGTTCAACCTGGTTCAAAAATGCGCTTTATCGATAATTTGGATTGGCTTAGTAATATTAAAGCCATTAGCTACTGTTTTCGTAATACTGTTGATGGTTATAAGTTATTGTTTGAAGATAATATTTTTTGCGAATTTGCAGTGTTTGAACCCCAGGAGCTAAACAATATTCCTTTTTCAGCAGGACGAATTGTTTGGCAAAAGCCTGGTTTTGACAGCGCTTGCTGCCAACCTCGTATTCATTCAGGGGCCGCTCCTTCGAGTGATACTCAGTGGTTAATTGGAGAAGCACTCACCAACTTGCATGTCGGTATGTGTCGTTATCAACGTGGAGAAAAATTGTCTGCGATGCGTTTTGTACAGCAGTTTGCCGTTGATAAGTTAGTCGATTTAGTTAAGCAAACGGAGCCTGCCCAGCCTGGTTTCGTTGATCCGTTTGTTGCTGATCGGCGCATAGAGCTAAGGTATCCAACGTTTGCTCAACTGTTGCCTGAGTTTATGCAGGGATATAATGGCAGTCCTCAATCGGCTTTAGCACAACTGCGCTTTTTAGGGGGACATTTTGAGATAAATCAGGCGATGAAACAGGAAATTGAGCGCTTGTGTTATCTATAAATAATTGAAGAGGTAGTGATGGAAACGACAATCGTAACAGCAAAAGATGGCACAAAAAGCAGATTCAGATTGCTTGCTCAAAATGATCAATCGGCTCTTGGGGATTTTTTTGAAAAGCTCTCCGAGCAGACCCGTAGCCGATTTGCTCCTCATCCACTATCAAGCGAATTTGCAACTCAGCTATGCGCTAATTTATTGACAGATACAACACAGCGGTTTGTACTTGAGTCTGATGGAAATATTATCGGTTATTTTATTTTACAAGCACAAATGTCCGAACATGAAGCGTTACGTTATGCCCAACAAGGGATCATTTTAAAAACGGGTGACGATCTGTTATTTGCTCCCTGTATTGCCGACAAATATCAGAATAAAGGTTTTGCCAGTTTGGTCATGGAGATATTGATTAATCACTATAAAGAGAGAGTAAAAAGTTTCGTGTTAATGGGCGGAACTCAAGAAACTAATCATGCTGGCAGAAGCTTTTATAAAAAGTTTGCTTTTAAAGAGTATGGAGGTTACCAAACGGATATTTACAATATTGATATGCGCTTACTGTTTGGTTAACTGTTCTTGTTATTTGCGTTACATACCCATGATTTTGCATCTTGAAGTAACATGGGTATAAACCTTTGCACTAAAGATAAATGTATTTTGCTTGTAACCTTTCTTTGGAGGAGATTAGCGCTTATTTTCTTGTGAACGACCGATTCGATAACAATCAATAATCGCAACTAACCAGGTGATCAGCAGTACGCTTGTCATTATATTGCTGCTTAGCAAATCATTGCCATCTGTTTGTTGTGATACTAATTCTGTAATCGTTATTACATCTGCGGGTAGATCACCATGTTGAATTTTATCCACTATTTGCATCGCGTCTTCGAGTATTTTAGAAATCAACAGATAACTCGCTGTGAATGCGGTTGTTGCTAATATCGCAGCAGAAATATAGCGCTTTAATAACAGATGACCAAGACCGGGAAATACAAAAGCGGATAGCAGTGCAGCTTTTATTGCTTTCTTCATTTAACTGTCCTTTTTTATCTATAAAAATATTATGCAAGAATAACATCTATACCCAAGCTACCTCAAGATGCAGGAATCAGCAAGACGAGAAATGATGAGATTCTAGGCAGAAGGTTGATGATCTAGTTATTCTAAATCAAAGCCTTCTAACAACGAAGATCATCGTTTATCGCCTTGCCCTTCGGGAGTTTCGCCCGAAAGCTAGCGCTGCGTTGCAACCCTTGAAAAGGGAATAACCATTCTCATCGTGTTGCGCCTTGCTCTAGCATCCGGGCGAAGCTCTGAATCTGCATCTTGAGGTAGTTTGGGTATAACTAGGCTTAGTTCATATATTCCATGTTTTTGATTTTCAGAATATCAAATACCAAAAACAAAAAAAGCCCGTGCAAGCGAGGCTTAATAATCATCTGCTGTAATAATTAAACAGGTAACCTCTATAATGGTGGCGTCGAATTATTTTTGCAGCTTGGCTTTAATTTTAATGAAGCTGCTATAAATCTATTTTTTTTATTGCAGAGGCATTGCTCCAGTTCGCTTCTAGGACCTTACTTGATGGTTGAGTTAAAGGTTCAAGTTGCAGGGGAAAATTGAGAGATAGTTTTAATCCGCCTTGTTGCAGATTTTCTGCTTCAATATCGCCTTGCAGCCTTTGGGCCACTAAGTTGTAAGCCAGATGCAGACCTAATCCCACGCTGCCTTGGTAACGGTTTGAGGTATAAAAAGGTTCAAATATTCGCGCTATTGGCTCAATATCCACGCCACTACCATTGTCAAGAAAACAGAGCTCAACCAAGCCATCTGTCCGCCTGCAGCTTAATTCCACCTTTGGCTTGAGCCCCCGGGATGCTTGGTTTTTAAATGCATGATCTCGTGCATTTGCAAATAACACCGAAAGTATTTTTCTTAATGTGCTCATATATGTTTGTACAAAAATCTCATCGCCGCTTACCTGGATATCTACCCCCGCACTATCCTGCGAATTTAACCGGAGATTGGCCAGTTGCTGTAGGAAACTTTTGAGTTCAAACTGAGTAAGCCCTTCATCCTCGTCCCCATGCTCAAGGGACAACTCTTTAAACATGCTTACCAGATCGCTAGAGCGACGAACATTTCTGCCAATCAGATCGGTTGCATCGGTCAGGGTCTGAAGCTGAGACATAAGCTCGCTTTTTCTGAGTGTCCCGCTACTAACCATACTGTTCAAGCTTCTTTCTACCTCCTCCAGCGATCCAGTTGCGGTAACACAAATTCCCAACGGGGTATTTAGCTCGTGAGCAACGCCAGCAACCAACTGTCCCAAAGAGGCCATCTTTTCACTTTGGATCAAGCGGCTTTGAGTCTCTGTTAATGCAGTAAGAGTCGAATTTAACTCTGCATTGGCCTGACTTAAAGCTGTGGTTCGCTGCTCCACCTTAGCCTCCAGCTGCGCCTGATCGGTTATTACCTTTTTCGACAACTGCTCAAGTACCGCTGATACTTGTAAAAACTCAGCAAAACGTAAACCGGATACACGATATTGATAATCCCCTTGGGAAAATGCTTTTACCTGACTAGTTAATTTAGCTATCTGCTGTCCAACCAGCCTGGTTACCAGTAACGAAATACAGGAGATAAGCAGTAATACACTTCCCACAATTAGACTTAAACGCCACAGATCTTCAAACACAATGGCCTTAAGGCCCTCGGAAGGCTCTGTAATACGCAACAGAAAGGTTTTATCAGCCAGTTTAATCTGTGCATCCCAACTAATAATATTGGAATCGGTCTTATTTTCTTTTATTAAACCTGTGCTATAAAGTTTAATATCCTGCTCCAGCAACAAAAGCCCCCCGTTGTTCGATTGCCACTTTTCCAATATCTGACTGAAAAATTGATAAGGCTCAAGCGTTACTAAGCTTCCCACTACCTTGAATTTAGTGCTGCCGTGTTGAGTTTCCTGAACTAAAGGCAAGACCATCACCATTACCCAGCCATTATCAATGGACGCAGTTAGATCATTGCCGCTTAAAGCTGAAACCATCGCTGGGGAGTTTACATTGAAAATTAATGGTTTAAGGATTTGATCTTGTTCAACCTGCTGCAAAAAGGGCTCCACCCGGCTGGTTATCAACTGCAGTTGCACCCGCTCAGCAGTAATGGGATATACCTCAACAGGCCAATTGTCACGATCTAAAATATAGCTGGCGCTGGCCAAAGGGGATTGTGTTGTAAACTCTTTCAGCTGCACGCCTGCCTGATAACCAAATACAGCAGAGGTGGGTGTGAGTCTGACGTCTGAGAGTTGAGATAGTTGCTCAAAAGAGTTCAGCTGTATACTCAACTCCCGCTCTAATATCTCCGATTGTAAATCGACTCTATGGCTCAGACTGGTTAACACCTGCTCACGAGATTGTTGAACTACCTTATCTAACAATAAATAGCTAACAAGCCCCGTTGGTAGCAGGGCCACCAAAATAATTACCAGCCAAAACAATCTATATAGACTGCTTGAGCTTAAATTAGATAAAAACATCCTAAAACTATTAACTCGCTTAGGATTATTTGCTGGGTTGTGATTTTTGATAATCTCGCTCCGTAAATTTTTGCATATAGTCTGCGGCTTCTTTTGCGGAGGAAATATCGGCCATATATCGATCAAAGCCTTTCTTCATTCCTATCCAGGCATTGGCCATAATGGGATCTGGTGGCATAGGTATTGCCTGCGCCAGCTGTTTTAATAGCATCTTAATATTGTTATTGGCAGCCGCTTCAACCTGAATAAATGAGCTCTGATTTACCGGTAAAAAGCGCTGTTTTTCAAAAAGCTTATCTTGAAAACGACGACTTTGAAAAAATAGCGTCAAAGCCGCTAACGGTTTTGCCTTTTTCCCCTGCAACGAGTCACCTGGAAAGATCAAGCCTATTGTGGAAAACAGAGGGCGAAATGGTTTATCGCCAATTGCAGGGATCACGGTAATACCGAGATCATCGCCAAGATCACGTTCAAAATCAGCCAATGCCCATTCCCCATTAATGGAATAAGCAAAAAGTTGTTCTTGAAAATCTTTTTGTGCACAATCATAACCGCAAGTCGGGTCAATTAAACCTGAATCAGCTAACTCCTTATAAAAAATCAGCGCATCAGCATATGCTTGTGAATTAAGAGAAGGTTTACCATCGGTAAGAGGAGCACCACCTAAGGTCGCAGCAAAACTGGTAAACCAATACATTTCCGGATAATTCCAGCCTATAGGCTCAATCCCTTTAGCCCTTAACTCAACGGCTTGTGCTTTTAGCTCCTGCCAGTTTTTAGCCGGGTTTTGAACATATTTTTTATTATAAAAAAGCATCAGGTGATTACCACTCATCACCGGAGCGCCATAATAATTTTCCTGATAGCGCATAGAATTAAGGGCTTCTGGTATCAGCTCAGAGCTCAATAAGGCTGGAGAAAGTTTTGATAGTTTAATTGTGGGAGCTAGAGATACAAAATCAGAAGGAGCCAACACCACATCAGGTAACGAATTGTTAACAGCGCCTTTAACCAGCATCTGTTTTAAATCATTAAGATTTACAAATACCAAATTAACTTTATAACCGGACTCCTGCTCAAATTGTTTTAACCCCTCTTTAAGTAGAGGCTCTGCAGTTTCCCGATAATAGAGCATACTGATACTGTCCTGACCATCCGGATCATCGACTTTTGCTGTGGCCGTTGCAATAAAACTAAACAGTAACAACATTTGATAACAGATTAACTTACAAATAAAATTTTTCATAACCATCCTTGGCTCCTGTTTTTTAGTTTAGTAGAGAGTTTCGCATCTTTGCTGTTGAAACAGTCAGATAAAAAGGGGTTCACTCACAGTAATGGTTTTTGATAGCCTGCAAGAAAATGATGAAATTGTCTAATAGGTTTTGTCGCATTTTTGAGCTGTTTCCCAAGTTCGAGGGACAGCTATTCTCTTTTGCCTGGCTGTTCAAAAAAACAAAAGCCCCGTGTTAACGAGGCTTAATAATCAACAAGTAAAAAATTCCACTTTAGAACGGAATATCATCATCGAAATCCATTGATGGCTCATTGTATTGAGCGGGCGCTTGTTGTGGCTGCTGCTGTGGAGCAGGTGCTTGCTGTGCTGGCGCTTGTTGCGTAGATGCTTGTTGCGCAGGTGCTTGTTGCGCAGGTGCTTGTTGCGCAGGTGCTTGTTGCGCAGGTGCTTGTTGCGCAGGTGCAGGCTGATAAGCAGGAGCCATTTGTGGTGCTGCTTGCTGAGCAGGCGCTTGTGGTGCATTTTGCGGCGCATTACCCCAGCTTTGCTGCGCAGGTGCGTTTTGCTGTGGCGCATTCGCTTGGAACTGACCTTGCCCCTGTGCCGGGTTACGAGAATCCATCATTTGGATTTCATCAACAACAATTTCAGTAGTGTAACGATCTTGACCGTCTTGAGCTTGCCATTTACGTGTTTGTAATTTACCTTCAACGTAAATTTTAGCGCCTTTTTTCAGGTACTCACCGCACATTTCACCAAGGCGTCTAAATACCGTTAGGCGGTGCCATTCTGTTTTCTCTTTACGCTCACCCGTTTGCTTATCTTTCCAGCTTTCAGTGGTTGCTAGTGTCAGGTTTGCTACTGCATTGCCGTTGGGCATATAACGCATTTCAGGATCTTTACCTAGGTTACCCACTAATACGACTTTGTTTACGCTACGGTTGAACATGTTTTTGCTCCGCTTGATTCTTGATGTTAATGATTAACTAATACCAATCCACATAAATATCTTAATTAGGCGGAATGGTTTTAAAGTGATGGTTAAGTATTTGCTAAAATTTGTTTCGCTTTTTCTAGTGCAAAGATCTGCTTATTTACTTTGATATAAACGGTTTGTTCTTCGATGATGATCACCACTTCTAATACGCCATCAAGTACCACTAGCTGTTCTGTTAAACGGGTTGCGTGTTGTTCATCTTGGATATCTGCTGTACAAGTATGCGTACGGATTTTACTGGGATTATGCATGCCCCATGAAATAAACAACCATAACAGCATTAATCCAGCCAAACATAAAAATAACCCACTACTACCGAGTAGTTTATAGGATAACCCACCTATAATACCACCACAAAATGCACCAAAAAACTGATAGGTGCTGTAGATCCCCATGGCGCTGCCTTTTGCGCCAGCAGGAGAAAGCATTGAGATAAAAGCGGGCAGTGAAGCTTCTAAAAAATTAAAGGCGGTAAAATAAAGCAACATACAGATAAACATTAATATAAGTGATTGAGAAATCAGTGCCATTGCGACTAAACTGGCGGCCATCAGCAAAATGGCAAAGAGATAAAACTGTCTATTCATATCTTTACGGGCGGCAATAATTAACATCGGAATAATTAAAAGAAATGAGATTAATAATGCAGGCAGATACAGATGCCAATGAATTTCTGCGGATAATTGCATGTTTTGCAGCTGCAAAGGTAAGGCGACAAAGGTAGCGGTAAGCGCCAGATGCAGTATAAAAATACCCAAGTCTAAACGTAGTAGTTGCGGATTTTTTGCTAGCTTGCCAAGTAGGGCCGGAATGGCGATGGTTTCACCTCGAGGTGCTTTACTGACCACATGAGGCACCATAAAATGAACGACCGCGATGCCCGTTAATGCACCGGCTGCGGTAATAAAAAACAGCCCTTGCAAGCCGATAATGGGCGCTAAAACAGGACCTGCCACTAGCGCGACGGCAAAGGCAAGGCCGATGCTAACGCCTATCATGCCCATAGCTTTGGTGCGCTGCTCTTCTCTAGTCACATCTGCCGCTAAGGCTAAAAT
>JABXKR010000334.1 GCA_013619145.1 Psychromonas sp.
ATCCGGTAAACTCAGATTAATAAGGTGTAAAAAAAATATAAATTATATAGTTTTTTTGTGGCGTAATAACGTTTAATATGTAGCTTATAAATGGCTATGCATTAATCAATAATAGGAATGAGAGTGGTTGATTATCAGATTAACAACTCAGCAATAGAATATGGATAATTCAACTAGTTATAAATCAGCATTAAACTTAAAAATAATCGGCAGCTTTTTCTCTCTACTCACACTTTTTGCATGTCACTCTACAGAGCCTCGTTTACCCGAATCACCTCAAGAATTTTGTGGGACTATTCAGGCTGAAGCAAAAACAACCTTATCAGAGCAGTTATCTGGCGTTTCCCAAAAAATGCAAAGTAAAACGGGGGTATATGTATTAGAGCAAGGTGCTGAAGCTATGTTCTCGAGAGCATGGCTTAGCTCTCATGCTGAGCAGACTATCGATGTACAGTACTTTATTTTTTCTGCCGACAATATAGGTTTAATCGCCATTGATTATCTGGTGAGAGCTGCTGAACGTGGTATTAAAGTGAGAATATTAGTCGATGATATTATGGTCGATGCTAAAGGTGATGAATTATTAATGCTGGATGCACATGAAAATCTTTCGATTAAAATCTATAACCCGATGGCAAATGTCGGTAAAAATATAATTGAAAAGATGGTGAATATAACGACGGATTTTCACGGCTTCAATCAACGAATGCACAATAAGACTTTCACTGTAGATGGTAAAGTCGCCATCACCGGAGGCAGAAATGTCGCCGATGAGTATTTTGGTTATGATCATGAGTATAACTTCAGAGATAGGGATGTTCTTTTAATTGGTGGTGTTAGCACTGACATTCAAAAATCTTTTAACCAATTTTGGGATGATAAATTAAGTGTACCAGTAAATAAACTGGTTAAAATCAAAGGCAGCCCAGTCAGCAGCCCAACGTTTGCAGCACTTCATCAGTACGCCTGTAACCCTGATAATTTCTTGCCGCAGATTCGAGAGCAAATTCAGAATATGCCGGAAGCGTTTAATTACATACAAGAAACGGGAAAACTGCATTGGTTGGATGAGATTGAATATATTTCAGATGCGCCAGGCAAAAACAATCAAAATGAATTTTTAGGCGGTAGTGGCATATCAACGGAGCGGTTAATCACTTTAGTCCAAAAAGCTGAAAAGTCCGTCATCATTCAAACACCTTATTTAATCACCACTGATCTAGGCAAAAATATCTTTAAGCAGCTTATTGATAAAGGGGTAGAAGTTAAAATATTAACCAATAGTTTAGCCTCCAACGATAATCTTGAAGCCTTTAGCGGTTATCAAAGAGATCGTGATGCGTTACTTAAAACGGGAGTGAGAATTTTTGAATTTAAGCCTGATGCACAAGTTAGAAAAAAGGTGATGTCCAGTGAATTACAGCAAAAACTGGATCATATTCCTGTCTTTGGACTACATGCAAAATCAATGGTAATTGATGATAACATTACCGTTATAGGAACTTTTAATTTAGACCCGAGAAGTGCAAATTTAAATACTGAAAGCGTTACTATTATCCCTTCTGCAGAAATAGCAAAAAGCGTTAAACAAGGTATGCTGACGGAAATGAATCCGGAAAACGCATGGGAAACCACCCTGGATTGGAATCCAGATGGCGAGGTTAGTAAGATTAAGCAATTAAGAGTGAAATCAAGAATTGTAGTACCTAAAAATATCCTTTAAGAAACTGAATAAGCAGAATTTGCAACGGGCAGGTTTAATTCGAAGTGATAGACCATTGCCATCACTAAACTTGTATTCTTTCTCTTTAGGCTGGACATAAAACCATATTCAAAGACAACAATTAAAATGAAAAAAATTACTGAATAACAAGCCTATGGTTTCAAGTATATCAGCTACCCAGATGCCCATTTTGGGAAGTTGCCAGATATTGGCTCTGGGAGATCTGAATACATACTCCAATGAGCATAATAAAACAAAGCTACTTAACTTTGTTTTATTATGCATACTGAATTCAGTACTGTTAGAATAAATTTTTCACCTCTCTCCGTAATTAGGTTTTCTGTAATAAATGAAATCAATCCCCTCAAGTTTTTTTGGCCGACTGTTTGGCAACCCTACAAAAATAATAATCGACAATAACGGACTTACCGTTTCGGTTAAAAATGTCTCCACCGAAATCACATGGCAAGCCTTAACTTCTCCCCCTATGTTTAGTTTTGGATGGTTAGGGAAAACGATGACGTTTAGCACTTCCGAGCAAAATTATGTGCTTAGTAAGTTGGCTTATAACAGTGACAAAAAGCAAAAAAATCATTGCCAGCAGTTGTGGGTAGAGTGTAATAAAAATCGTCTTGAAACATTACTTACGAAAATAGATAAATTTATTAATAGTCGATATTTGCGCCAATCAGACATGCAACGCATTCAGGTGTCTGTAAAACGAGAATATGCGCGCTGGTTTCCTTGGATTGAATCAAGCACGGGTTTACAGCAAGTTTCTGAAATGGTGCAGTTATTATCAAATTACCAGCATTGGCAGGAGCAAGATATAACGGCTTGTCGTGAAACCTATATCGATAAGCAATTACGTGCCTATCAAGCATTCTTTGACAGCGTTGAATCAAATCCTTTAACACAAAGGCAACGTAGAGCCTGTGTTATTGATGACGACAATAACCTGTTATTAGCTGGCGCAGGGACAGGTAAAACCAGTGTCATGGTTGGTCGAGCAGGGTATTTACTTAACAGTCAGAAGGCGAGTTTTAATGATATTTTGTTATTAGCTTATGGCCGAAAAGCTGCGAATGAAATGGATGAAAGAATAAAAGATAAGCTAGCCACTGATAAAATCAGCGCGACAACGTTCCATAGCCTTGGGCTTAATATCATTGCGCAGGTTGAAGGGGGGAAACCAAACTTATCTGTATTTGCTGAAGACGAAAAAGCCAAGTTTAAATGGGTGCAAACTTGCTTTGAACATTTAATAAATGATCAACAACAATACCGTCATTTAGTCTTGGAATATTTCAGTAAATATTATTATGTTGAAAAGAACGATTTTGAGTTTGATACCCTTGGTGAGTATTACCAATATTTAACAGATAATGACATCCGCAGTTTAAAAGGCGATAAAGTAAAAAGCTTTGGTGAGCTGTATATTGCCAATTGGTTATTCAACCATGGCATTGAGTACCAATATAAGGCTAATTACGCATTTGATCTGAAAACGGTAGAGCGTAGACAATATCAGCCTGACTTTTTCCTTCCTGAGTTGAATATTTATATTGAGTATTTTGGTATAGATGAAAATGGCGATACAGCGCCCTACATCGATAAAGATGAGTACCATGCGTCGATGCAATGGAAACGTAAAACCCACCTGCACTATAATACGCAATGCATCGAGTTAACATACACTCAGCATAAAAGGGGCATGTTACTTAATTCATTGGATAAATCCCTAAAAGATAAACAGATTGAATTCGAATTATTGCCAGATGATGCGATGCTAGCAAGTTTAAAGGAGACTGGGCGTATCACCGTGCTTGCTGAGATATTTGCTAAGTTAGTCGGACTCTATAAAGCGGCTTGTTTAGATGAAAGTACTGAGAAGAATATTATCGCTGCCTCTGCAGATGTGAAGCAGACGGAAAAAGCATTTGAATTACTCAAGCCTATTCTAACTGCTTATCAAGCAGGGTTATTAAATAGCAATGAAATCGACTTTGAAGATATGATTATTAAAGCGCTAGCGTATATTGAAACGGGAAGGTTTCAGTCGAAGTGGCGTTATATTATGGTTGATGAATTTCAGGATATTTCAGAGCCACGGGCACGTTTAGTTAAGGCTTTACGCGATAGTAATAAAGGAAGTTCTGTTTTTGCGGTGGGTGATGATTGGCAGGCCATCTATCGATTTAGTGGTGCTGATGTAACACTAACAACTGGCTTTGAAGATTATTTTGGCCCAACAACGCAAACTGAATTAGATCAAACCTTTCGATTCAATAACAGGATCGGGCAGGTGGCAACTGATTTTATCAGTAAAAATCCTGCGCAAATAAATAAAACGATTAAGTCGTGTAAGCACGTAGATGCGCCTGCTGTTTCAATCTTACGAAAGAGTGCTGGTGGTTTGCCTGCTCAAGGTGAACAAATAATTGATGAAATAGCCAATGGTGCAATTGATGAGGTGTTAACGGCTATTACTAGTAAAGTTAGCAAGCCTACAAGCGTATATTTACTCGCTCGTTTTTGGTTTCAATTACCAAACAAAGCAATCGTTTCCCGTTTAAACAATCAATACCCCATGCTTAATATACAAACGCAGTCATTTCATGCCTCTAAAGGTAAGGAAGCGGATTATGTCGTTATTATGGGGTTAAAATCCGGCAAGCATGGTTTCCCTTCCAGCAAGGCAACTCCTCCCATTTTAGATGCGTTACTAGCAAAAGAAGAAAAATTTGCACATGCAGAAGAACGACGTTTATTTTATGTTGCTTTAACACGGGCAAAAGATAGGGTGTATGTTATTGCTGATATGGTGGAAGCTAGCTGTTTCGTTAAAGAGCTTATTGAAGAGTATGACGTTGAGCTTAATGAATTTGGGATAACAGTTAATCAAGCTTTTGTTGATCAGATTAACTGTTTAGTTTGTGAAACGGGTACCTTAAAGGCTCGCTCAGGTCGTTATGGCCCATTCTATTCTTGTTCACATTTTCCTCTTTGTGATCACAAAGAAAGGGCATGTGCTAAGTGCGAAAGTGTCATGACAAAAAGTAAATACCCTGGTTTTAAATCTTGTTTAAATCCATCTTGTAATGATAT
>JABXKR010000009.1 GCA_013619145.1 Psychromonas sp.
CTTTTAAAAATGAAGGTTTATTGCTTTTTATTGATGTAAATGACTGCAATTACCTTGCCGACAAATATGGGAACTTAATTGCAGATAATGTCATTCTCTATATATCAAAATTTTTAACGCACAAATTTAAAAATGAAAATATAGATTTTGATATTGCCAGATATAGTAATGATCAATTTGTACTTTTTATAAAAGAAGAAATTGTAGCAAATATTACATCTTTTCTAACAAATGTAAGGCTAGAGCTATCAAATACTACTCTAAAAAGTAAATCGGGATTAATGTTTAAAACAAACTTTAATTTTGGACTTGTACAATATACTGCAAGTGAATATTTTCAAAGTACTCTTGAAAAAGCAGCTGCACTATCAATCAAAGAAAAAGAAAGTGGAAAAAAGTAATTTAGCCATAGTCGAAATTGCAGGAGTACAGGGCGAATAAAAGGCCTTTACTCCTAGATTCGCGTCTTTTTCTTTCATCTCATCCAAAGCGGTAGCAGCACTACTTGAAAAGCTGTTTCTAAAGATGCTAATGATCTACATTACACTTCATTCTACAACCTTATTTAATAACGTCGCCATTTATGGACGGAGTATGGTGGCGCTTTTTGTGCTCTGCACAAAATGTGACAGCATACGAAGTTACGCAATATAGCCTTGTTAAACGCGGTTTATTTAGACGTTGCTGCTTTACTTAGCTTGCCAAGGACATCGGTGATTTTATTAATAACCTGTTCACAACCTTTGATGTTATGACGCTCTTTTAGGTATTCAGGGTTATTATAAGAAATCCACGCCTGACCATTTATATCTTCCCAGAACAGTGCTTTTTGAGGAAGGTCTATAGCGACTTTTTTTGAGCACTGCATTAGCGGAGTTCCAACCTTAGGATTACCAAAGATAACAACTTCGGTGGGAGCTAATTCAAGGTTAACACTGGAAGCATTTTTTCTATGATCTATTCTTGCAAAAATAGTGAGGCCTTTATTTTCTAATATTTTTTCAAAGCGATCAGCAGTTTCTTTAACCGTATGGTTACTCTCAATTGAAATCAAAGTTTCAGTTGCCAAAACAGAACTTGAGAAAACTAATGTAAAAATAGTACGCGAAATTATTTTTATCATAATGAAACCTTTCTGAATGTTGCAGAAATAAATAAAAAACGCTTAACGCTAGTATCTAGCGGCAGCCCACGCTGCCCCAACGAAGACAGTAATAATGCTGAAACATTGAGTGATTACTAGCCCATAATTAAGCTGTCCGCTGCATACTTTTATTAAGCTTTTTCTTATAATAACCTTAGCTCGGGATAATGAAAGCGCAATCCCCTTAATATCATGGAGTTAAATTTTTATAGCATAAAGTGTTGATAATTTGGTGTAGTTCAAGGCAAATCAGCGTAGCAATAGCTGGCTATTGGAGCTGATTTAACGCTGAAACAGGTGAAAGTAGCTGTACTGTATCGATTTGCTTATCCCGAGTTGAGGTTAGAATACGTTACACATCATCGAATTCTTTAGGGTAAACCACAACTCCCTCGGTTCTATCCAACTCTTTTTCTACAAGTTCAAGTGCCATAAAAGCCTCATTTGTGACTTCAAACGGACAATTAATCCCCCATCTTGAAGCTGGCTGGAACCCAAATCTAGGGTAAAAATCAACATGTCCCAGAACAATGACTGATTTATAACCTTGATTTTTTGCCATTGTTAATCCTTCTGTAACCATTTTGCTTCCAATCATCTTTCTTTGGAATTCAGGCAAAACCGACATGGGAGCAAGGGCTAATGTTTGGAACTCGGAATCATCTGATTTAATCTTGATTGGATAGAAAAGGATATGCCCTACTGTCTTAGCGTTATCTACATCGACTGCAACTAAAGATAAATTTGCATTAAAATCCGTTGTTTTCCGAAGGTTTATTATTAGGTTCCCTTCCTCGGGTTGTCCGAATGCTTGATCGTTAACCTCGGTGATTTTTTCGAAATCTTCTTTTCTTTCTGGTCTGATAACTATTTTCATTTTAAATCTCTTACCGGATATATGGTCCGGAGTAGAATGATTATTTGAAGCTTAACACCCGTATTGAGTTGGCTGATAATGTGTAGCGTAGCGAAACAGCGTCAATTGTATTTTGTCCCGCTTTAAGCGCTTATTATACCTTTTAGTCTGATAAGTAATATTCAACAGTTGATACCACTCGAACCTTTTTTATATGAGGATTATTTTTGTCTCGGGCACTTATGCTGAACTGCCCTTGCGAAGCGCTTTTTATTTTTCCCAGCTTGCTTTGAGAATCGCTAGCAAATTTTCCGGCCACTTCTCTAGCTTTTCTTGTGGCTTCTTCAATCATTTCAGGCTTGACTTCATTTAGCCTTGTGAAGATATACTCTGTCTGTGATTGATAGTTTCCACCAGTAAATACAATGCCTTGCTTTCCAAGCTCGGATAGAGAACTCATAACAGAACGTACAGTTTTAATGTTTTTTGTATAAACAGTTACAGTTTGAAAAGCCGTATAACGAAATTCAGGTTTAGCGTTGTTACCATATTGATGAGCCGATTTATCAGTTATGGCTGGGGATGCAAATGTCACCTCTTCGGTACTCACTCCATTATTACCAAGGAACGCCTTAATCCTTGAAGTGTTTTTTTCAATCGAGTTATATAGTGTCTCCAGATCATTACCGGTTGCGGTAAACTGAATAGGCCATATGACAATATCCGCATCATACTCACGTTCAGATAATCCTTTCACTGTCACACTTCGATCATACTGTTTATATTCAATTGCCGCTTTACCTAGCAGGTACCCCAGCGTTGACAATCCGATGAATATAAAAACTCCAAGTATGAACGCGCTCGTTTTGCTATTTTGTGGCACGAGAATCTCCTTTAGATATAGACATTATAATTCCCACTAAGTAGGTGGCCAAATTAACTATGCCATTTCACTATAATATAGCAAAGATAAACGCCAGGGCTTGTTCAACAATAGGATTAAGTCGTGGTTCGCGTTGCTCACACGACCTATCCTTATTAGTTATGTTTCTACTTTCTTAAGTACTCGAGCGGGATTTCCACCGATAACGACATTGTCAGAAAAGCTCTTGGTGACAACTGCTCCTGACGCAACAACAACATTGTCACCTAACGTAACTCCTGGATTAATTGTTGCGTGACCACCAATCCAACAGTTATCACCAATAACTATCGGCTTTGCAAATTCAACACTGCTGTTTCTCTCAATGGGATTAATTGGATGACAAGCAGTATAGATACCAACCTGTGGGCCGATAAAACAATTACTTCCGAATTTAACCTCAGCACAATCCAATATTACGCACCCGAAATTCACATAAAAATTATCGCCAACGGAGATGTTCTTCCCATAATCACAATTGAAACTCGGCTCTATTTTGATGCTTCCTTCAATACTCCCGAATAGTTCACAGAGAATGTCATTTCTCTCATCTTTCTGTGCTCTAGTCGTTTGATTGTATTTGAAAGTGAGGTTTCTGGCTTTTGAGCGCATCTCAGACAACATTTCATCACTAGGGTCGTAAATGTCGCCCGAAAGCATCTTATTCAGTTCACTCATTTTCGATTTCTCTTCCATTCTATCGGCTGAACCAGTGCGGAAACATAACGCAGCAAACACTGGCGCGTAGGTTGGCGCTGTTTTTGCTAGCTTTTGTTTTTAGAAAAACCGCAACAACTGCATCGAGTCCGAGTGCAGCAATTCATTATATTCATTTTACAACAGTAACTTGGTAAAGAAATTTTCCAGCCAAACTCTAGAGCCACTTTCAGTTAATGATCGAAACACCAGCGATTTCAGTCACTGTATTAGCATTAGTTCGTTCTATTATTTTTACTAGAGTCGATTGAATAGTTTCGTCTTCTCGAGCGTCATTTTTACTCACAAACTTTTGATCTTGTGGTTTAGCGTTCTCATCCAAAGTGAACGAAATAATAACTTCAGTTGCAGAATCCGACGTTTTACCAAAGTACTCTAGTGAAACCTGAGGATAGCCATTGAAGCCTTTTTTAACTTGCTTTGCGATACGTTTTTTTGCTTTATCCACATTCATAATTGGATCCTTGTGGTAACTAAACCTTGTTAGATTAAAGTGTCTACTAGATCGGATCAATTACAGAGTCCGATTTAATTGCCTTGTTATATTTTTGTTTAATGAATTAACTCTTGGGTGAATCTATCACGCCCTCGCCAATAATCACATTCAGGACAAGTCCCACCAGTAGGGTAATCTACCCCTTCTTCATGAGGACAACCAATGATGCCATCAATCATACTTACAGACTTTACCTCATGCTCTTCGATAAAAGCTAAAACTTCACCAATTGTTTTTTCATATTTTCTTATGTCTGAAGTTGAAAACCACTTTTTCATTGGCTCAGCATCTGCACCATCATATGCAATTACGGTACATACCATTTTTGATGCGGAGAGATTAGTTGGCCCATAGAAAGCAATAGTAGCAATCGGATAGCCTTTATTGCCTTTTCGAATTCTTTTAGTTAATAGCTTTTTGTTGTTACGTTGAGCCATTCGAATACACCTATGAAAAAATTCTAACGCCGCGTTCACCGGCGAGTAAATTGGCGTTGTTTTTGCTGCTTTTTCTTTTAGCAAAAACCGCGACAACTGTGTCGAGTCCGCGTGCAACGCCTTGTATGGATAATACTCCCACCAAATAGTTACCTTTAAAACCTTTTCGGGTAGTGTGAGGCCCAAGCTTTGGCTGCAACCAAAGCCTTCTTATA
>JABXKR010000312.1 GCA_013619145.1 Psychromonas sp.
AAAAACAGGGGAACTGCAAAGCACGCTGATTTATACAGCGCGTCAATCTATCTTCTCCTCTGTACGTTTTATCAATGATGGCAAACACCTGCTGACAGGTAACGGCACAAAAATGATAACATTGTGGGATGTAAAAACAGGTTTAAGTCAACAAAGATGGATGGTTACACCAAGAAAAGAAACACGTCCGAAAACAGCTGTAGTATACTCCGCCACATTATGGGATGGTGATAAGATTGCCAGCGAAAGCTCCGCCGGATTTTTAGAGGTTTGGCCGCTAGAAGCGCTTGAAAATTAACAATAGAGAAAATAATGAAGCAAGAAAATCGTATCGAGCAACTAGAGATGAAAGTGGCATTTCATGAAGATAATATCGAAACTTTAAATAACGAAATATTTGAGCAGCAACGTAAATTACAACTGTTAACAGAACAAGTGGCACTGCTTGTTACAAAGTTAAAAGAAGCTGAGCCGAATCAACTCGCCTCTGAAGAAGAGGAGATGCCGCCACCGCATTATTAAATTGAAAGTTATCAATTAACATGCTGATTCCTGTATTTCCAGAAGGTTGGGCTGTAAACGTTAAAAACTAAAAGGGTAAACGTTCACTTTTAGTGGTTAGTTTGCCGTTATTTATATAATCAAAATAAGTAAAAGTAATTGTTTCAGCGACCACAATATGACTCAAACTCACGGTTGAAGCATCGGCTCGAAACATTTTCACGGACAATTTCCCCTGCGTTTCTTGTGAGCGGTGATAAGTTAAAAACTGCTCCCGAGTTGGATTATCACTATCGACCGTTTGCAAAAAACGCGCTCGCCTATGCTTATAAACAGCTGGGAATTCAATACTCGAAGAGGTAATCGGCAGTGTGTTTTCTACCTCAGTGAGCGCCTGACCATTCCACTGAAAAGTTCTGGCTCGGTTGTTTAACTTGGATAAGTCTTTTTCAAAAATGCACAGTTGAAAAGCTGAGTATTGTGTTAAGTCCATTGCTTTTAATAAAGGGATAACATTATCGGCATCTTTTAATAACGATAAAATTATCTGCCCACGACTTAAAAACGTCCCTTCTGTCAGCACCTGCTCTGCTTGATAAAAATTCAATAACGCTAAAGACAAGCCACTGTTATGCACAGCCAGCCAGCTGCCTTGACCGACAGGATCGATTGGATAAATTGCATTAAGTTTCTGATTTAAAGTTGGGGGCTCTGCAACCTGACGAGTACGCTGTTCATCGCGATTGAAAAACAGCTCATAGCCACAGTCAGTTAACAGATAAGTTAATGTGCACATTTTTCGCTGCGCAAAAATGTAGCGGTAGCAGGAGCGATACCGAATTGTTGCGGTGTTGCTTTATTCTGCGCTTTGGCAATTTGCTCTATCATGGCAAAGTGATGAATTGCATGACTGCCCGCAAAAATCAACTCGCGAGCCAGTGTTGTATTTACAACTTCAACCTGTTTTTCAGTTACTGATATTTCCGTAGAGAGCTGCATAGCCATTTTAAGCTGGGACTTTGAAAGCGATAATAAAAATGTTTTAATTTGTTCTATTTCAGCCAAAGCGCTATTGGGGTTTAGTTCGCTGTCACCACCACGACTGCGTTTATCATAATCGATAAAACCATCATCCATCCCTGTTATTATCGCTCGGTAATGATCTAAAATATGGCGCATATGTGCACCAGCAGAGCTGATAAACAAAGGGTGAATAATTTGCGTATATTGAGAAGAAGTTGTTGCTTTTAAATAAGCTTGCGCTTGTTGTAAAATAGTTAACTGGCTGTTAATCATGGAACAGACTGTCCTTTGTATTTAACACTATAATTAACAATCATACCACTCTAGATAAATATCTGATCTTTTATGCTGGTTAAAATCAACCATCTCTGCGTTATAAGTTTTGTAAAGGGAACAACCATTTACTGCAACTCATGCCTTGATATGATTTATTTTTCCTACGCCTAAAATGACCACTTACTTACCTAGAATGGTATAACACATGAATGAAGATGCCGTTGAAAATTTAATTAATCGATAAACAAAGTTGCTAAATCTAGATTACTTGCCAAGTCAGGATTATCTATTCTTCCATAATTTTTCCACCCCGTGTCTTCATTCGGATCTGCAACATCGCGCGGATGTCCATTACCAACTGAATGAACAGATGTAGCCTCATATAATTGACTGTTATAAATAACAAATGAACCTTTTTTATATCCCATTTTAGGCTCAAAGTAGATCACATCATTTGTTTCAAGCAGTGAAACAATAATATTTATCGCTTGTTTATCCCATTCATCTCCCCCCTTAAGTTCTGTATTTAAATTTACTTGTTCAGAATAAGTAAAGGTTTGTAAGTCCCCCTTAGCATCGTTCCAGGTGATCTGTAGTTCCACATCGCGAATATATTCACCAACTTCGCCACCTAATTCTGCAACCCCCCATTTATAATTAAAAGTGGTTAAACCTAAACCGGGGGAGGTCTCTTTTCCCGTCTTTCCATTTAGGTCATCAACGTCATCAATATCGACATTTTCTAACAGATCTTCCATTTTTTCAGTGGCTAATTCAATCACAGCGGTATGGGCAACGTTATTGCGATTTTGCTCAGCAACCATTTTTTGTAAGCCGGATACATTCACAGCAGCCAAACTTACTACTAGTAATGACACTAAAATTTCAACCAATGAGAAACCTCGCGTTTTCATTAATTTTTTCATTAGAAATCCCTCCAAGTACCAGGTTTTATACTGTAGTCACTGGCCATTGGTGCGCCACCTGCCTCATTATACAAATCATTAAGAATCGATATATCATAACGCGCCGAAAAATGTTGTTTAGTCCCTCTAGTATCTGTTTTGTCGTAACCATCATGCGAGCACTTATAGTCAGTTAATAACGCGCCATTAACGCGCATCCCGCCCATATCAACACTTAAGTCTTCTACTTCTTCTGTTACTGGAACGTCATTTTCATCTAGCACTGGTAATCCATCTTCACCTAGTACTACTTGCGTACTTGTACCGGGTAAAAAATATAACAGACCTACCACAGACGCACCGGTATTGGGTTGATTAACAAAGGTGCCTCCTTCAATAAAGACCATTTTAGGATTGTCAACCGTGCCAATGGTAAAACGTTTGTTTTCTGATGAATTACTTTGCGATGCATCATATTGGTCAATATTACAATCACCTTTGATATATATAACTTTGTCTTCATCACCGACATTTTTCAATTGCTCAGAGCAACTTACTGCCCCATCTATAGTCATATCAACCAGAAACGCATAATTTTCAAGGGCAGCCATATTGTCTTCATTTTGTTCAATACCAAATGTCGCTTCGAATAACGAATCGGGTTCTAACTCATGATCTGAATCCATGCCGAAAAAAACTGACCCTTCGGGTGCGAGAACATCTCCCCAATCATTGTTATTATCAACAATTCGATCCGGGGAATCATCACCATAATACGCACGAGTGTCTATATTGTTTGCTTCAAGAGGATCCTCAGCGAAACACATGACATCCTCTTCATCTTCATAATCAGGTTCAACATCTCCATCTGGATTGCTTATTATCATATAATCTGAAATATTACCGTCTGAAAGACAGTCCGCTGCAGTTAACCCTTCACAGCCATCATTAATGTTGGCAGTGAAATCTATATTTAATTTGCCATTGCTGGAAACAGGCGCTCTTGGTGGGTTGTAGTCAACCAGATAGTTGGCTTCTAATTGGATAGTGCGCTGGGCACTATTATCCATAGAGCGACCATAAGATATGATCTGTAATGTATTGCCGCTAATTTTCTTAACTTGCACTTCGTAATGGTGATCTGTAGATGAATATTTAGGAGATGATGATGATAATGTTGAAAGCAACCCGATAGCGAGATCTGCATCTGTAAGCTTGCTTAGCACGAAATTAACACCCGATTCGGCATTAACAAAGGCTTCATTATTACGGTAGTAGTTAGCAATAATTTGATTATCAATTAATTGCGTCGACGCCATATTTGCAGTAAATGCAATGCCCGCAATGCTTAACAGCAATGCAGATGTCAATACGGCAAAACCTTTATCTCGCTTAATGGAATACATCATATCCCCCGGAAAGTCATTAAGAGGGGCAACTTCCACCCAAAACAACATTTAAAAAAGTTACCTACCCAGCCTTAAGTTTAGAAAATAAGATGCAAAAGTAAACTTAAGAAGCGAAGATAAAACCTAAATTCCAGCACTTAAATTATACCCCTCTGTTTTTATTGATATAACGCCGAAAAATAATTTTGAGGAAAGATTGAAATTAGTCCGCTTTTAGATATTTAACAAAGAGAGTACTAGCCAGTTTATTGAAGAGCAGATAGACTCCTAACCACACTGTTTCTAGGAATCTTTTTTATGTCACAAAAAATAAAAGTGTTAGTATTAAATGGCCCAAACCTCAATTTACTAGGGCAACGTGAGCCCGAGGTTTACGGAAAACAAACACTCGAAGATATTATCCAAGACTTAACAAGTGAAGCACTGCAAGCAAATATTGAACTCACCCATTTACAATCAAACCGGGAATATGAACTCATTGAAAAAATTCATGAGTCATTTAATAAAATTGATTTCATTATAATTAATCCAGCGGCATTCACTCATACCAGTGTCGCCATTCGTGACGCCTTATTAGGTGTAAATATTCCTTTTATTGAAGTCCATCTTTCCAATGTGCATGCTCGCGAAAGTTTCCGTCACCACTCTTATTTATCAGATATTGCACAAGGGGTTATTTGTGGCTTAGGTGCAAAGGGTTACTCTTTCGCCCTGCAGAGTGCGCTTGATCACACAAAAGCGCTCAATTAACCTCTTTAGTGATGTTTTGACAAAAACTACCCGGGTGGGTAGTTACGCAAGAGAAAAGAATAGGGCAATCTATCCCTGCTTTAAGGAATTAAGGCATAGTAGCAAACCCACTTTCAATGCCATTTAGATGAACTTTTGTTGTTGTAAAATTTATAATGATTAGAGACATATTGTAGGCAAGCCTAACTTTGTTAGGCTTTTTTTTTATCTAAAATATTACACTTTATCGAAACCACTTCCACAAAATAGAGCTATGAATAATAAACAAGCGGTAAAAAAAATATTACTTTCAAGGTGGCAATCACTTCGCTTGTATAACATTGTTATATTGGCTGCATTTTTATTGTTTTACAGTGTTGGCTCGTTACAGAGTTACAGTTTTTTTGCCCCTCCTGCGGCTTTTAATCTGCCTTTTATTTTTCCATTTTCAGCCATTTTACTCTGCGCATATTTAGTACATTGCTTATTAACGAAAAAAGAAAAGACCATTTTTCTATTACTGCCTGTTTTAACCTTGTTTAGCACGCTATTTATCACTATCAACAGCCACTTTGAAGCACAAACCTCACAGAATAGTTTTCTTTATTTCACCCTGTTATTACCTCTTTTTTATGCTTATCTACTTGCTTATAGTTTTCAGCTATTACTACTCAACAATATTGCAATTGTGATCTGTTATACCTTCACGGCCGTTGTCGGCAATACAAGCCCCCTGGTATTTATATTAAATGCAATTTTTTTATCTACATTAGTTTTCTTAACCCTCTTTGCACATATCAAAAATAACGCGCGTCCACTCGTCAAAAAAACAGAAAACGCAGCCAACAATGCAGCTCTGAATAAAAAAAGTGCACAGTATTTACAGCAAATCATTCATGATATTCGCCAGCCTTTAAGTAGTTTATCTTTGTATAGTCACCTGCTCGAAAAACAATTAAAACAAACAGCACAACATAGTATTGTACAAAACCTGCAAAAATCATCAGAGCAATTAGATTGCTGGCTATCAGCACTGTTCGACCTTGCCTCCCTGGATTCCAAGAGCATCCAGCCACAGGTTGAAAATATTCATCTTTTGCCTGTGATATCCCCATTAATTAAAAAATATCAATATCAAGCAAAGCAGCAAGGTTTAACGTTAAGAGTGCGAATTACAGATGTGATCATCAATAGTGATGGTAAGCTAATTAATGATATTTTAGATACCTTGCTAAGTAATGCGTTAATTCACGGTAGGCAATCAGTAAACAGCTCGATATTGTTGAGTGCGCGCAAGTTAAAAGGTGCAGTAAATTTGCAGGTATGGGATCAGGGTGAAAAAATAGATAGCGAACAAATGAACTCGCTGTTTGATGAAACGGCTCACTGTAAAAATCCACTTCATAATAAAAGCAAATGGTTAGGACTTGGGTTATCAATCGCACAACGTAAAGCCCACCTTTTAGAAACTGAAATTAAGGTTAAAACTTCCGATAGGGGATCATGTTTTTCTATCAAGGTAAAAGAGGGCGATAAAATTTTAGCCAGCATGCCACAAAACAGCATAAGCAAAGGAAATAATGAAAACATTTTACTTGTTGATGATGATCTGAGCATATTAAACGCACTTTCACTGCTCTTCGAAAATTGGGGATACCAGCTATATTGTGCAGAGACCTACGCTCAAGCATTAACAATATTAAAGCAGGAAAGGTTTTCCCTTATTATTTCTGATTTCAGGTTACCAGGTGATAAAAATGGCATTGATTTGATTGAAGTTGCACAGAAAGAGCAGCAGCTAGCCGCGGTATTGTTAACTGGAGAGGTGGATCCTGACAAACTTAAAAAGGGTAATGCATTAAATTATAAAATACTGCACAAGCCGATAAGGCCAGCCGTATTACGTTTATTGTTACGACAACTATTAAGTTAACAATAAAAAACAGCTTTGATTAGAACGTTTCCAATAAACCAATTTGTATCGCTTTATCTACCGCTTTGCTGCGGCTTGACGCCCCGGACACATCTAATGCTTGATATAAACCTCGTTGATGAAACTTAACCGTATCTTGCGAAATAGATAATAGTTCCGCTATCTCCCTATTGGTTTTGCCACTGTGTATTAGTTTTAGAATTTGCGATTGCCGCCCAGATAACCGGTAGCGCTCTTTGTTTTTTCGAGCTTGTAAAACCATTGAATTCAATTGCTCTTCAATCGCTTTAGGAATAAAAACATTCCCCATCAATACATCTTGTAAAGCATCCAGCATCTCTTGAGGCAGATAGGATTTGGGAATAAACCCCATTGCACCTTTTTGCAGCGCAATTAAAACGTTTTTATACTCTTCACAAGCTGAAAGTACAATCACAGGTGATAGAATCTGACGTTTTGTCAATTCATCCAACAAACAGATACCATCCATCTCCGGCATGCAAAGATCCATTAAAATCAGATCCGGCTGTAATTGTTCAATATTAATCAGTGCGTCAGCCGGGTTAGCAAAGACCCAAACCTGATTATTGTTATTTTCTAAGGTTAGTTTCAAACCATGCAGAAATAACTGATGGTCATCGATAATTACGATTTTATTCATTAAGAGTTCCTTTCTATACCAAGATAGTGTTACTCCTTATATGCAAATTTACAATCTACTTCGCTCATAAATGGCCAGCCACATTAAATTATCTTTAATTTTTGTCGAACTTATCCAGCTTCGATTAATGTTTATGCAAGGCTATATTCTTACCCGCTTCCCCTGTATTCTTGCGCCATCATACTGACTAAGAGTGAAAATTATGCCTTGGATACAATTAAAGTTAAATGCGACTTCAGAAAATGCAGAACTGATCGGAGAATTATTAATGGAAAGTGGCGCCCTATCCGCCACTTTTACCGACTCACATGATGCGCCGATTTTTGAGCCAGCTCCCGGCGAAACTCGTCTATGGGGTGACACAGATATAACTGGGCTTTATGATGCAGCTACCGATATGTCCCCTGTACTTTTGCAGCTAAAACAAAGCCCACTTTTAAGTGACAACTTTGCACTAAAAATAGAGCCGCTTGAAGATAAAGATTGGGAACGCGAATGGATGGATAATTTTCATCCCATGAAATTTGGTGAACGTTTATGGATCTGTCCAAGCTGGAAACCCGTTCCGGATGAAAGTGCGGTTAATGTAATGCTGGATCCTGGCCTTGCATTCGGTACAGGCACACATCCAACCACTGCATTATGTTTAGCATGGCTCGATGGTCAGGATTTACAAGATAAAGTAGTTATCGATTTTGGCTGTGGCTCAGGTATTTTAGCCATTGCAGCACTTAAATTAGGTGCAAAACGTGTTATCGGTATTGATATCGACCCACAAGCAATTACAGCAAGCCGTGATAACGCGCAGCGTAATAATGTTTCACAGCAACTTGAGCTGTACTTACCAGATGATTTACCCGAAGGTATTTTAGCAGATGTCTTAGTTGCGAATATTCTTGCCGGTCCATTGCGTGAATTATCAACAAGTATCGAAGCATTAATTAAAGATAATGGTTTATTAGCCTTATCTGGAATTTTGGAACAACAAGCTGATGAGTTAATTGAAGTGTATGGTCAGTGGTTCAAAATGGATAAAGCTGCAATTAAAGATGAATGGGCGCGACTTTCAGGCATAAAAAGCCTATAAATAATACAAAACTGAAAATCGATTAATTTGCAAGCTAAATAATTTTAAAATGGTTAATTATTAACCTTTATTCTCTTACAAAAAATGCGTACACTACGCCGCCTTGAGTTAGAGAGATTGTATATTTTATATGCGCATTGGTCAGTATCAATTAGATAACAACATTATTTTAGCACCAATGGCAGGGGTAACCGATCGCCCCTTCCGTGAGCTTTGTCGCTCACAGGGTGCTGGACTTGCGGTTTCTGAAATGCTGTCGTCTAATCCGCGAGTATGGAATAGTAAAAAATCTAAGTTAAGAATGGACTACCATGATGAATCTGGCATTAGATCAGTGCAGATTTCAGGCTCAGAGCCTGTTGAAATGGCAAAAGTTGCACAGTTAACAGTGCAGCAAGGCGCTCAGATTGTTGATATTAATATGGGCTGTCCAGCCAAAAAGGTGAATAAGAAAAAAGCAGGTTCAGCTTTATTACCGCACCCTAAACTTGTGCAAGCAATTTTAAGAAGTGTGGTTGATGCGGTTGATGTTCCTGTTACTTTGAAGATTCGCACTGGCTGGGATCCAGAAAGTAGAAATGGTCTTGAAATAGCACAAATTGCAGAACAATCTGGTATCCAAGCACTCGCTGTGCATGGTCGTACAAGGCAATGTCTGTATAACGGATTTGCTGAATACGACACAATAAAAACAATTAAAGAAAATGTAACGATCCCTGTGATTGCCAATGGTGATATCACTTCAGTGGAAAAAGCCAAGTTTGTGCTTGATTACACTGGTGCCGACGCCATTATGATTGGACGAGGAGCACAAGGTGCCCCTTGGATATTCAATGAAATTAACCACTATCTCAAAACAGGTGAGCAGCTTGCTCCTCTGGGAAAAATGGAAATAAGCTCCATTCTTCTAGGCCATGTACAAGCTTTACATGGATTCTATGGAGAGATAATGGGGCCTCGAATTGCTAGGAAGCATGTCGGATGGTATTTAAAAGAGCAAGATCAGTTAGGTTACTTTAAACGACAATTTAATGCGATTGATTGCCCTGTTACGCAATTAAACACATTAGAAAATTATTTAAATCATTAGTAATTAAAGAGTTAATACCCATGTTTGAACAAAATATTTCTTCAGAAGCACTTACAACAACAACCAGTATTCCTGCTACAGGGCAAATAACTCAACGACCACTTCGAGATTCAGTACGTCAGGCTGTTTCAGGTTACGTGGCACAACTTAATGGTCAAGATACAACTGAATTATACGAGCTTGTTTTATCTGAAGTTGAAGCACCACTATTAGATATCATTATGCAGTACACTCGTGGTAATCAGACTCGTGCAGCAACAATGCTAGGTATTAACCGTGGTACGCTACGCAAAAAATTGAAAAAATATGGTATGGGTTAATTTCCAACCTTATTTAATGAAAAAAGCGACTTCTCAGTCGCTTTTTTTATGCCTGTTGAAAAATAACAGTGTAACTGTAAGCGTGGCAGCTTAAGCGGCAAAAAATTGAAAAACAGATTGAAAAACAGGGTATGGGTTAATTTCCAACCTTATTTAATAAAAAAAGCAGGACTTTTATTCTGCTTACTATAAGCTTCAGCCATATCTTTATTACTGTACTAGGAAATGTATGCTTTTATTACCGATTAACGACCAGTTAAAACACTTACAGTCATGGCAGCAAAGTGTTTTTTGCATGGCTCTTGCACAACATACTATTTTACATTTCCATCTTTTTTGTGAAGCGATCGAGAGTGAAGATGGGCAAACCATCGATAATATTAATCAGCTATTTTGGGAAAAAATGACTGTAAAAGGGGCCAAGATTAATTTCACTATCCAGCAAGAGCATTTCGAAGAGATAATTCCAAACTCGCGTGACTTTGATTTTTACGGCGTTTACCCAGCTATCGATCACTGCGTTATTATGAGTTGTGCTTTCAATTCATTTTTAAGTAAATCCACGGATGAAGCGCTCAATGCCAGCCAAACCGCATTTGCTACTATCGCCAGTTTTATTGAGTTACAAAGTGGCAATGAAATTGATGAAAGCGCACTACAGGATGAGCCACTTTTTCAAGAACAGTTAAAATTTCAACAATCATTATTAGAAAAATTGGACAATCAACGTAGCCCTGAGTTAATAAAAGCTATCCGTCAATTGGTTGTAGACTTTGGCGTAACTAATCTCGGTATCGCTTTAACTGACTAAATTTTCTATGATTTTGTGATTTTTAACACAGTAAAGACAATTAAAAGTAATATATCAGAATTTTACAGGTATTAGTCTTTACTTCGGCTGGCGACTTGCAATACATTCGTTATTGTCAGGTAAACGCCTATTCTAACTAACTATAACAATGGAAATACAAAGATGAACAAAACTCAACTTGTTGCTGATATTGCTGAAAAAGCGGACTTAACAAAAGTTCAGGCTAAAGCTGCTTTAGAACAAATTCTTGCTAGCGTAACAGATAGCCTGAAAGATGGTGAACCCGTACAATTAATCGGTTTTGGTACTTTTAAAGTAAGTCACCGTGCAGCACGTACAGGCCGTAATCCACAAACTGGCGAAGATATTCAAATCAAAGCAGCTAACGTTCCTGCTTTTGTAGCTGGTAAAGCACTTAAAGAATCTGTTAACAAATAATTACTATCCAAGTAATTATTACTTGGATCTGTTTTAACAGAATATTATATTGGGTGAAACTCTTGTTTCACCCTTTCTCCCTTCACACACAGCTTCCACACATCTGATTTTCTTAGTATAACTAATAATATATCCAAACCACCTCCAGGTTTATCTCAAATCATTGTTACTTTATTAACAGCTTTTCAGTTAGATCCAGCCCTTATACCATTCTAGATAAATATCTGATCTTTTATGCTGGTTAAAATCAACCATCTCTGTGTTATAAGTTTTGTAAAGGGAACAACCATTTACTGCAACTTATGCCTTGATATACTTAATTTCCCTACGCCTAAATTGACCATTTACTTACCTAGAATGGTATTAAAACAGTTCAATAGAATTCGAACGACACAAACCTAAATACAAGTAATTGTCACTACACAGCGAATAACCGCGCTATTTTCTCTATTTATTTAAAACCTATCTCAGATCAATACCAGACCAGTTTACTGTGGTATTTTCACTTTCAATTTAACATACTCATAACCTTATGTAACATATGGTTATTATTTATTGTTATTTAACTTATTTATATTAAAAAGGTTATTTATGTTTTGTATTCAATGTGAACAAACGATTCGAACACCTGCGGGTGATGGTTGCTCTTACTCTCAGGGCATGTGTGGTAAAACAGAGGAGGTTTCAGATCTGCAGGATGTGCTGATCTATGCGTTACAAGGCACCTCTTTTTATGCCGAAAAAGCACGCGAGTTTGACATTATCAATGCAGAAATCGATGCGTTTGTCCCTAAAGCCTTTTTTGCCACACTCACCAATGTTAATTTTGAAGCAGATCGTATTGTTGGTTATGCTCGTCTGGCGCAGAGCTATCGCGATCAATTAAAACAAAAATATGAAGTTGCCTGTCTACTTGCAGGTCAACAACCAGTTGAGCCAAGTGCGGCCGCTAAATTTGAGTTGGCAAACGATCATCTTGGATTATTATCTCAGGCGAGTAGCGTTGCAGTAAATAGAGGTAAAGAGCTGGTTAATGAAGATATCATGGGTCTACGTCTGCTTTGTTTATATGGCCTTAAAGGCGCAGCAGCCTATATGGAACATGCTTATATCCTCGGGCAAACAGATGAACAGGTCAGCGCAGAGTTTCACCAGATTTTTGCCTGGCTGGCGACAGATTCTGATGACCTTGCTGAGTTACTTGAAACAAGCATGGCAATTGGTACGCTCAACTATAAAATAATGGAGATGTTAGATTTAGGTGAAACAACTAAATTCGGTCACCCGCAGCCTAGTCAAGTGAATGTTAAATCAGTTGCCGGTAAGGCGATTTTAGTTTCCGGTCACGATCTTTGTGATCTTGAAATGATCCTCAAGCAGACAGAAGGCACTGGCATCAATGTTTATACTAATGGTGAAATGTTACCTGCTCATGGTTACCCTGAACTAAAAAAATACACTCACCTTGTTGCGAACTACGGCAGTGCATGGCAAAACCAGCAGAAAGAGTTTGCTTCTTTTCCTGGCCCAATTGTAATGACCTCCAACTGCCTGATTGATCCAAATGTAGGCGACTATGCAGATCGAATATTTACCCGCAGCATCGTCGGCTGGCCGGGTGTTGCTCATATTGAAGGTAATGATTTCAGCGAAGTAATCAAGTGTGCACAAGCGATGGAAGGTTTCAAATATTCAGAGATACCGCATGAGATCACCGTTGGTTTTGGTCGTAACGCTTTAATGAATGCGGCTCCTGCCGTTATTGAACAGGTGAAAGCGGGTAACATTCGTCATTTCTTTTTAGTCGGCGGTTGTGATGGTGATAAAGAAGAGCGCAGTTACTACACAGATCTTACCAAAGCCATTCCACAAGATTGCCTGATCCTGACCTTAGCGTGCGGCAAATTTAAATTTAACAAACTCAACTTTGGTGAGATCAACGGCATTCCCCGTCTGTTAGATGTTGGTCAATGCAATGACTCTTACTCTGCAATTCAATTAGCACTGGCACTGGCAGAAGAGTTCGAGTGCGGGGTAAACGATCTGCCTTTGAGCTTAGTTTTGAGCTGGTTTGAACAAAAAGCGATTGTTGTATTATTAACATTATTATCACTAGGTGTTAAAAATATTCGCGTTGGACCAAGTAAACCGGCATTTTTAACAGACAACCTGCTAAATGTGCTTAACCAACAGTTTGGTCTGACTTTAATTACTGATGTTGAGTCTGATTTAGAAACCATGTTAGCTAAATAAATTTTAATAATAACTTATCTGATTAACCCCTAGCGGATTAATCAGATACTTCAGCGAGTAATAAAAGAGATATTTATGCAAACAGAATCAAGCACATTTGAGCCTCTAGTCTGTATCAAGCGTATTGATGAAACAGCAGATAGCGCCACCTTTGAGTTTAAAAAACTAGACGATGGTCTGTTTGAATACAAAGCAGGACAATTTTTAACCTTTGAAGTAGATGTTGCTGGTGAACTTGAATACCGCGCCTATTCCTTATCATCGACTCCATCTCAACCAGAGTCTGTTGCAGTCACCATTAAACGAGTTCTGGGAGGTAAGGTATCTAATTATTTATTAGATCACCTGCAGGCAGGCATAGCGCTGCCTGCGATGGCACCTGCAGGTGTATTTACCCTACAAGATAACCCAACAACGTCTGAGCTGTTATTAATGAGTGCGGGCAGTGGCATCACCCCCTGTATGTCGATGGCACGTTGGTTATTAGATACCAAGCAAGCAGTTAATATTCACTTTATCTATAGTGCCCGTAGTGAGGATGATGTGATTATGGCTAATAGTCTGATAGCACTGAACGAGCAATATGATAACTTCCGTTTAACTCGAATTTTAGAACAGACTAACAATACAGATGATATGCAAGGCATATTAGACGCGCCACTTTTTGAGAAATTAATCCCCGATAACCGCGGCAGAACAATCTTTACCTGCGGTCCTGCGCCATATATGCAAGCTGTTGAGCTTTTAGCTGAGCAGAGTGGCTTTGATATGGATCTATTCCATAAAGAAAGTTTTGTGGCCTTGGATAATAGTAAGGAGCTTGTTGCATCCGGCGTTAGTTATCAAGCAGTAGCACCTCAATATGGCAAAAGCTTTAAGGTTGCAGAAAACCAAAGCCTGCTTGATGCCTTAGAAGCCGCTGGAGTGCCAGTAATAGGTGCTTGTCGTTCCGGTGTTTGCGGGGCTTGTAAATGTAAGGTAACAGGTGAAATTGAAACAACTAGCCAGGCGACGTTAACAGCCGAACAAATAGCACAAGGTTATGTACTAAGTTGCAGTTCCAAAGCCTATTCGGATCTGGTTGTTGAACTTTAACTATTCCCGATCAATCTGAAAACAAAAAATCCGATGATTTTTACTCATCGGATTTTTCTTAGCTAACAAACGAATAAACTATTTGCTTTACTTATTTTGCTCACGAGCAATGGCACGGTAAGCAATATCGTTACGATAGAACATACCATCCCAACTAATTTGTTTGGCTAATTGATACGCATTTTGTTGCGCTTCAGTTACTGTATTACCTAATGCCGTTGCACAAAGTACACGACCACCATTAGTTACAACTTTACCGTCAACTTCTGTTGTGCCCGCATGGAATATTTTCAAACCTTCAGTTTCAGCAGTTGGCAGACCTGAAATCTGTAAGCCTTTTTTATAATCAGCAGGGTAACCACCAGCAGCTAATACCACACCAATTGCAGCACGCTCATCGAACTCAGCAGTCATATCAGCAAGTTCGCCATTTACGCCCGCTAAACAAAGAGTCACGATATCTGACTTCATGCGTAACATGATAGGTTGCGTTTCCGGATCACCAAAACGACAGTTATATTCGATTACTTTAGGTGTACCATCTGCCATAATCATAAGGCCTGCATATAGGAAACCTGTGTAAGTATTACCTTCAGCAGCCATTCCTTTAACTGTAGGATTAATCACTAAATCCATTACACGTTGATGCATTTCAGGAGTAACCACAGGTGCAGGAGAATAAGCGCCCATACCACCAGTATTTGGACCGGTATCACCATCACCTACACGTTTATGATCTTGACTGGTTGCCATTGGCACAACATTTTCACCATCAACCATTACGATAAATGAAGCTTCTTCACCATCTAGGAACTCTTCAACAACAACACGATGTCCCGCTTCACCAAATGCATTTCCCGCAAGCATATCCTGAATAGCATCTTCAGCTTCTTGTAAGGTCATCGCAACGATCACACCTTTACCAGCAGCCAGGCCATCAGCCTTAATTACAATTGGCGCACCTTTTTCACGAACATAGGCAAGAGCCGGCTCAATTTCAGTGAAGTTTTGGTACCAAGCCGTCGGAATATCATGACGCGCTAGAAAGTCTTTAGTGAAAGCTTTAGAGCCTTCTAATTGTGCCGCACCTTTAGTTGGGCCAAAACAAGCAAGACCCGCTTCCTGGAATGCATCTACCACACCGATAACCAATGGCGCTTCAGGACCGACAATCGTTAGTTCAACGTTGTTATCTTTGGCAAAAGCCACTAATGCCTCGATATCTTCAACAGCGATATTCACATTTTTAACTTTTGCTTCAAGTGCGCTGCCGGCATTACCCGGTGCAACAAAGATATTTTTTACTTGTTCATTTTGTGCAACTTTCCATGCAAGTGCATGTTCACGACCGCCGCTACCTATAATTAAAACATTCATAAAAATTCCTTTAGACTTAATTTGTTTATTTCTTTGTTTCTTTAATAGCAAAAAAGGAGCCTTGGCTCCTTTTTATTTATTCAGTGGTGATTAGTGGCGGAAATGACGCATGCCGGTAAAGACCATTGCCATGCCGTGTTCGTCGGCAGCGGCAATAACTTCATCATCTCGCATTGAACCGCCGGGCTGGATAACGCAGCTAATACCCGCATCAGCGGCAGCATCAATACCGTCACGGAACGGGAAGAATGCATCAGATGACATAACAGAATCTTCAACCACCAGGTTTTCATCAGCAGCTTTAATACCTGCTACCTTGGCACTGTAAACACGGCTCATTTGACCTGCGCCGACACCAACAGTTGAACAGTTTTTAACATAAACAATTGCATTTGATTTAACAAATTTAGCGACTTTCCAGCTAAATAGCAGATCTTTTAATTCTGCCGCCGTTGGTTGGCGTTTAGAAACAACTTTAAGATCTTCTAAATCAACCATGCCTTGGTCGCGATCTTGTACTAATAAACCACCATTTACGCGTTTGATATCAAACTCAGATGTTTTATTTGCCCATTCGCCACACTCTAATAAACGTAAGTTTTTCTTAGCAGCAACAATTTGCGCCGCTTCTGAGCTTACTTTAGGAGCAATAATTACTTCAACAAATTGACGAGACACAATTGCTTCAGCCGTATCAGCATCAAGCTCTCGGTTGAATGCAATAATGCCGCCAAATGCAGATGTAGGATCTGTTTTATAAGCACCTTCATAAGCGTCAAGAATGTTACCGCCTAATGCAACTCCACAAGGGTTCGCATGTTTAACAATTACACAAGCCGGCTCTGCAAACTCTTTAACACACTCAAGAGCGGCATCTGTATCTGCAATGTTGTTGTAGGAAAGAGCTTTTCCTTGAAGCTGTGTTGCCGTTGCAACAGATGCTTCCTGTACATCACCTTCAACATAAAAAGCTGCTGCCTGGTGGCTGTTCTCACCGTAACGCATATCTTGCTTTTTCTCGAACTGCATATTGAATGTGCGCGGGAATTTAGACTCAGCATCACCTTCGCTGTTTTCACCGTAACTTGGTACCATAGTACCGAAGTAGTTAGCGATCATGCCGTCATATTGTGCAGTGTGCTCATAAGCGGCAATAGCCAGGTCGAAACGTGTTTTGTAAACCAAGCTACCGTCATTTTCTTTCATTTCATCAAGAATACGCGAGTAATCACTTGAGTTAACAACGATTGCGACATCTTTATGATTTTTCGCTGCAGCACGAACCATTGTCGGTCCACCGATATCGATGTTTTCAATTGCATCTTCTAAAGAACAATCTGGACGAGCGACTGTTTCTGCAAATGGATAAAGATTAACAACTACCATATCGATAGCTTCAATGCCGTTATCTGACATAATCGCTTCATCAATACCGCGACGAGCAAGAATACCGCCATGAATTTTAGGGTGTAACGTTTTCACACGTCCATCCATCATTTCAGGAAAACCAGTGTAATCAGATACTTCAGTTACTTTAATACCGTTATCAGCAAGTAACTTACAAGTACCACCGGTAGAAAGAATTTGCACGCCTTTCTCAGTCAACTCTCGGGCAAATTCTACAATACCTGTTTTATCAGAAACACTTAGCAGCGCTCGTTTAATCGGTCGGCTATTTTCCATTTTCTTCCACATTCCTCGTTAATGAATCAATAAGCAAAAACCATAATTGGTTTTTTTCACTCATAAAATACAATTTCTTTGAACTTGGGCGGGTATTCTACCCGAAAACGACGGCAATTTGAGCTGTTTTATTGAATAAAATAATATATTTACCTGCAAAGCAGTTGAACAGATTGTGCAGAAAAGGATTTTTCAGGCTGGAAGTACTGGATTACTTAGTGAAAAAAGGAATAAATTCGAGTTTATTAAAGGAGCTTTATAGAAATTACTCAGCTTGCTGTTTCTCAAGTTTAGATTAATAAATGAGCCAACTCGACACTTTCCCTTTGCTCAGACCAATTCTCAAAGTCAATATCAGAAAGCGGCTTTGAAAAGTAATATCCCTGAATGATATCAACGTCTAATGCCTGTAAGCGCGTTAACTGCTCTATTTTCTCAACACCTTCAGCAACAACAGAAAGTTTTAATGCATGTGCCATTTCAGTGATCGCAACAACCAATGCTTCATCTTGTTGATCTTTATTCAAATCAGAAATAAATGCCCGATCTATTTTTAAACAAGCAAATGGAAATTTTTTAAGATAGTTTAATGATGAGTAGCCAGTGCCAAAATCATCTAATGATAAACGAACTCCCCGTTTAACTAATTTCTGCATGGTTTCAAGCACCGATTCTTGATTACCAAGCAGCAATCCTTCGGTAATTTCAATCTCTAATGATGAGGGATTAATACCCGTAACGGTAAGGGCTTTATCAATAACATTGACAAGATCTCCGTATAAAAATTGTCTAGGGGATACATTAACGGCAAGATAAAAATCACTACCAAATCTTTTTTGCCATGTTCGCAACTGCAAACATGCCTGATTTATTATCCAGCTGCCGATACTCACAATTTCACCCGTTTGCTCTGCAACTGGGATAAACTGTTCCGGGCTGACTTGCCCTAACTGATCGTTATACCAGCGCAATAAAACCTCAGCACCAATTAATCGTTCCCCTTTATTACTTACAAATGGCTGATATGCAAGGCTCAACTCGGAATTTGTTAATGCTTTCGATAAATATTTTTCAATACGCATATTTGCATGCAATGATTCTTCAAGTTCACCAGAATAGATTTGAGTTTGTGTGGATGAGGAGGATTTTGCTACATGCAAAGCAATATCTAGTTTTTTTAATAATATGTCAGTGCTTAAGCCGTCATTTGGACTGAGTACAATACCGATATTGACCGCAAGTTTTAGCTCCACTCCTTGTAACTGCAGGGGGTGCTCAAAAAAAGAGTGCAGGCGCTTAATAAGTAGATTAAGCGATTTTATCGAGTTGATATCATTTAATATAAAAGCAAACTCATCACCGTTATAACGACACAGTAAACTAAGCTGCTCACCCATCATACTTATTCTTTGTGCTGTATATTTTAAAGCTTGATCCCCTATATCATGGCCAAGCGTATCATTAATGCGTTTGAAGTCGTATAAATCAAGCACGCAAACAGCAAGCGACTCATGCCCTTGCTCTGTAGTTAAACGTTTCTCTAACTGGTTAATAAATACGTTTCGATTTAAAAGCCCAGTTAATGAATCATACTGTAAAAAATATTCAACAGTTTCAGCCCGCCGATCCGAAGATGAGGTGGTTTTACCAATGGTAAGCACTAACCCGTCATCCATTTTGTTTGCAATTTTTATTTGTGAAAATTCAAATTCATGTGTTTCACCAAATTGATCGACAATCTCTTTCTTATGCTCTCCATGATTCCACTTTTCAAACGCACTATCTTGCAGGGCTTCGAGTGAATCACAACTCAAGAGCTTATTACGGCTATCTCTTTTCAATTCATCGATATTTATCCCCAATAAATTACACAAAAATTTATTGACCAATACAATTTCATTTTTATTATTTTTAACGAAAATAATATAGGGAATATGATCGACAATATCATTCAAAATTTGCTCTTCACCCTGCAAACAGGTAAGCATAGCTTGCTGCTCACTAATATCCTGAATGCAGCCCTGCAATTCTGCCCCTTCTTTTTTTTCATTAACAATAGTACGGATCTCCGCCCAAATAATGGAGCCGTTTTTACGGATAAGTTTGCTTCTCAGATAACGAGGCGCTTCACTTGCACTTTTAAGTTGCTCACAAATATCATCAAAGTGACGAATATCATAAAATAGCGAAGAAAAGGGGCGGGATAATAGCTCAGCTTGGTTATACCCTAAAACAGCTTCACTCATTGCAGAAATAAAAGTAACAGCACCTTTACTATTTAAATGAAAAAGTACATTACTGGAGTTTTGAATTAGTGCTTCAGTTATTTTTAACTGATGAAGGTCATCGCGCTTATTTTGTCGAACTTGACTCTGCAAAGAAAACAGCTGGAATCCCCAAAAAATAGTGCTAAACACAAATAAGAATAGCATTTCGATCTGCTTAATCTCTTTATAAGCAAAGGTATGCTCAAATAGCGATAGTGGTATATTGATATAAATAAAATAACAGCTAATCAAGATAAAAAAATATTGCAGAAGGATCGTTACAGTATGATTTTCAGACATAAACGCTCCTAACTATTTATTAAAAAAGATCGTAACTGAGCATAGTAAAAAACAGCAAATTATCAACAAATCTCCAACAAACAGTTGCCTTTAAGCTTATCTTCCCAGAAACACAAAACCATGCATTAGGCATGGTTTTGTGGGCTGGCAGATTGAACAATAAGTAGTAAAATAAAAATTATAAGTGGTATGGCGCACTTAATTCATGAACCGCATCAATAAATACTTTTGCATTTTCAGGTGGAACATCCAGATGAATGCCGTGCCCTAAATTAAATACATGACCTGTTCCTTTGCCGAAACTTTGTAAAATCGTCGCTACTTCTTCACGGATCCGCTCTGGAGATGCATATAACATAGAAGGGTCCATATTACCCTGCAGTGCAACACGAGAGCCAACACGCGCTTTCGCGCTAGCCATATCAATCGTCCAGTCAAGACCAATAGCATCACAGCCCGTATCAGCAATCGACTCCAACCACTGCCCGCCATTTTTGGTGAATAACGTTACCGGAATTTTTTTACCGTCATAGGTTCGCAGCAGCCCATCAACAATTTTAGCCATATATTGCAGCGAGAAATCTTTGTAGTCCCGAGGAGATAAAACGCCTCCCCAAGTATCAAACACCATTACAGATTGTGCACCAGCTGCAATTTGTGCATTTAAATAATCAATAACGGAATCTGCCAGCTTATCAAGCAGGGCATGTAATATTTTCGGATCCGCAAATGCCATTTTTTTAATTTTAGTGAAAGCTTTTGAACTGCCACCTTCAACCATATAGGTCGCCAATGTCCATGGACTACCGGAGAAACCAATCAGTGGCACCTCACCTTTTAACTCACGACGAATAGTACGCACCGCATTCATTACATACTGCAACTCACCTTCCGGATCGGGCATGATTAAATTATCAACATCTTTTTTACAGCTAATAGGACGTGTAAACTTAGGCCCTTCCCCCTCTGCAAAATAAAGTCCAAGCCCCATTGCATCCGGTACAGTTAAAATATCAGAAAATAAGATTGCCGCATCAAGATCAAATCGGCGCAGCGGTTGCAATGTCACCTCACAAGCAAGATCCGCATTACGACATAAAGACATAAAGTCCCCAGCCTGCGCGCGCGTTGCTTTATATTCAGGTAAATATCGACCAGCTTGACGCATCATCCATACAGGGGTTTTATCTACCTGTTGTTTTAATAATGCGCGAATATAACGATCATTTTTTAATTCAGTCATACTTCTTTTATTCCATTATAAAATTTGGCGGTTAATCTCTTCAAATATGTTGCAACTATGCTACCACTTTTAACATATTTCTTTACATCTTAATTTTTCTAACGCTAACTAACTACATTGGGTTATTAGTTTGTCGATTAGTTTTCGCGCTAATGTACCGGGATTGGGTAAAACAGGCAGGTTATCTATCTCATACCATGCCGCAGAGCAAAGCTCTTTTGGATCAATATTAATCTTCCCCGATTTATACTCAGCGGTATACCCCATCATCAAAGAGTGCGGGAATGGCCAGGGTTGACTCGTGACATATTGAATATTTTTAATCTTAATGCCCGACTCTTCATAAACTTCCCGCTCTACGCAATTTTCTAATGTTTCCCCCGCTTCCACAAACCCCGCAAGTGTTGTAAAAACAGGCCGGTTATCTTTTTTGTGACGTTGATGTAACGCCAGCAAAATCTGTTTATCTTTACGAATGCCAACAATAGTACAGGGTGAAACACGCGGATAACAGCGGTGCTGACAGTGATAGCACTTCATCGCTATTTCCCAATCAATAAAATGCATCTTTTTACCGCATTGCCCGCAATACTGGTGTGTTTGGTAAAACAGCGAAATTTGAAAAGCACGCCCTGCCATATCAAATAAAGCATCATCGACTCGTCCTAATAAAAAACGCAGACTCGAATACTCCCCTAAACCAACGTCAAGTTGTTCAGACAATTGCAGCAGATAACAGGGACTAGCTTGGTATTCACCAATTTTTATTTTATTGCTGACTAACGATACGGAAAAAGGTAAATCATCAAGGTTGCCGTAGGGAACAAAATCACCTTGTGGTTGTAATACAATTTGCCCTTTAGCCACAATAAACCACCAGGCATTTTCTTGACTGTTAATGTTCTGAACTTCTGATTTCATCTAACCTCCTTAACTAACTGGCCCTTAAAAAATAAATACATCAACGACAAATAATTTAAATATCACCCACCATCGAGATTTAAACATCTGTCGCTTTAATTGCGGGGATGGGTATTAGTTCACAGTTATACAGTAAGATTATCCTGATATTCAAATTCAAGTTGACGATAAGTCGTATTTTCTTTAGTTTTGACTTAAAGCAAAATTGAAGTCTACTTAAAAGGAAGTGATATGCTAACCAAATTAGAACAAGCAAAAGAAGAATGGGGTGGCACGCTTTTAGTTATTGATAACTGGTTAGAAGAGCGCCAAGAGTTAGTGGTTTTATATTGTGAACTAGCAGGTTTACCACCTTACCAACAAGAAACTCGCAGCTTACCAGCTCAAAAGAAAATCACTAAATTCTGCCAAATTTTGCTCGACTATGCTTCTACAGGGCATTTTGAAGTTTACGAACAGATTATTTTACAATGTAAGTTAGATGGCGAAAACAACTTAAAAATTGCGCAAGAGCTCTATTCTCGTATCACCACAACCACAGATACTGCGCTCAACTTTAATGATAAATATGCAGAATCAGCAAGCGATAAAGCACTGCTTGATTTTGATCGCGACTTATCTGAATTAGGTCAAATTATGGAAGGTCGTTTTGAACGAGAAGATCAACTACTTGAGGTTGTACACCTACACCACACACTGGCGTAACAAATACAAAAAACAATAAAAAACCAATACAACAGAAGCTGTATTGGTTTTTTTGTATCTATTACCCGAACTACTTGAGTAGTGATAAAAACTAATAAATTGCAGGGACTTGAGAATCTAAACTGTTTTTAAGCAATAAGAAGTACTCTTTTATAAAGTCAATTTGCGAGCTAGTTGCCGGTTTATCCCATAATCGGCCTAATATCTGCTCGATATCATCAACTAATTTATCACCTTCAGCGATAACAGTCAGTCGGGTTTCATGACTTAACTGCGGTTGTTGCTGGCAAAAACATAACAACATATCAGCAACTTGATCGGAAACGATATCCGAAATCAAATCTCCCTGTTCAGATCCGTTTTGCCCTTCAAAAAGATCTAAATTATCAGCAAAATAACCGATGCAAGCATCATATGCATCACTTTTTAACAACATATAACTATCCTAATTAACTTAAAAGGTACTCAAAACACTTGATAATAATATAGCTATCTTTACACAATTAACAATACGTTAGTTATTGTAATTATGTGAAAATTTTCTCTGTTATTTGTTATTTGTTATTTAAATTGACTCTTGCCCCATCTCTTTCAAGAAAAGATCACGTCGTTTATCAAATACTTTTTTCTGTTTTTTAGGCACCTCTTTAGAAAGAGGCAAACTCACTTTCATCGCATTTACAGGGCGATTGTAAACATGGAACTCATAATGCAGGTGCGGTCCAGTAGAGCGCCCCGTATTACCTGTTTTGCCAATTAAGTGTCCCATCTTAATGCGCTGCCCTTTACGAACATAAATTTTGCTTAGATGTAAAAAACGTGTGGTGTATTTTCGCCCATGTTTAATAACAATATAGTTGCCCGCAGCAGGGTGATAACCTGCACGAACAACAAGACCATCACCAACAGAATAGACTTTTGTCCCCGTAGGTGTAGCAAAATCAGTACCATTATGCGGGCGAATTTTTTTAGTTACCGGATGTAATCTCCTAGGATTAAAACGGGAGCTGATACGGTATTTTCGATTAAGTGGAGAGCGTCGGTAAGCTTTATTTAAACCCAGACCATCTTGAGCATAATAACGTCCATCTTCATGCAGAAATGCCGTATAGTTTTGTCGACGTGTTTTAATCAAGACAGCTAACACTTCACTATCAAAACTGTATTGACCATCAATATACTGCTTAGAAACTAAAGCGTGGAAGGTATCCCCGGGCCGAAGTTGACGATTAAAATCAAACTTCTCATGCAGAGCACCTGAAATCTGTTGAATCTGCCCTGCTGATAGACCAGATTGTTTGGCATTAATATAAAAACTGCCAGTAATACTGCCTTGAAATAAGCTATTACGCCACTCACCTTTTTTGGTTTCTAATAAAGAAACATATTCACCATCTTTTAGGGTGAAAGTTAAGGTGTTGGCAAGGTCGATAACCACTTTTAAAGCGAGTAATTTATTTTCAGGGTTAATTAATAGCTTAACTTGTTGTTCTGGTAGCAAATTACCTAAACGAAGATATTGTTTATCCACTTCTAACAGCTCTTGCAATAACGCCGCTGACAAGCCTTCTTTTTGAAAAATACCGCTTAATGTATCGCCCGCTTTAATTTCAATCTGCACTTCCCGGTTTCCAGAAAAATCAGGAAATACTTTTCCATATTCCTCTTTAACTGCAGAAATAGGCTCTGCCATTGCATAATCATCAGGCGTAACGACAGCTGCAGGGAGCACTAATTGGCGTTTAATTGTTTTTTTGCTTAACTCTTGACTGGGGATAAATGAGATCACCAGTAAAAAAACAAATAAAAGAATTAATGCAAAAAAGTGTTTGCGGGGAAGATTATTAATAAATGAAACAAACGTTTTTAACAACGTCTTTAAACGAATCAGCAATAACATAATAAAACTCAATACAATAATCAGAAGAGCGGTTGATGAAACCAGAGATTTAAAGCGGCTCAAGTATATCTTAAATTTTTAACTTGTTTTATAAAAAGTAATACACTTATTTATTAAAAATATACGGCTCTTTATCTATGCGAATTTACAACAAATAATTCCTAAACTCTTTTACAAGTAAATAATAGGGTGTTTTCCGTCACAAAAAAATGTAAGATAGACGTCTAGATGTAAAAACATCTAAATAAATTTAAGCTAATATTATTTCAGGAGCTCACATGTCACGTGACTTATTTACTTCAGAGTCAGTATCTGAAGGTCATCCAGATAAAATCGCCGATCAAATCTCTGATGCGGTGCTTGATGCAATTTTAAAACAAGATAAAAAAGCACGTGTTGCTTGTGAGACTTATGTAAAAACCGGCATGGTAATGGTTGGTGGTGAAATCACTACTGATGCATGGGTTGATATCGAAGAGATCACTCGTGAAACAGTGCGCAATATCGGTTACACCAGTTCAGAGATGGGCTTTGATGCCGACTCGTGTGCTGTATTGAATACCATTGGTAAACAGTCTCCTGATATTAATCAAGGTGTTGACCGAAGCGATCCACACGCACAAGGTGCTGGTGATCAAGGTTTAATGTTTGGTTATGCAACCAATGAAACAGATGTTTTCATGCCTGCGCCAATTACTTACGCACATCGCCTGGTAAAACGTCAAGCTGATATGCGTAAAAAGAAAATCCTGCCTTGGTTACGCCCTGATGCAAAAAGCCAAGTAACTTTTGCATACGATCAAGGTAAAATTGTTGGTATTGATGCAGTTGTACTTTCAACGCAACATTCTGAAGATATTAAACAAGATGATTTAATTGAAGCGGTTATGGAAGAGATCATCAAACCGGTATTACCAGCAGAATTACTGACAGAACGCACTAAATACTTCGTTAACCCGACAGGCCGTTTTGTTATCGGCGGTCCAATGGGCGATTGTGGTTTAACTGGCCGTAAAATCATTGTTGATACATACGGCGGTACAGCACGTCACGGTGGTGGTGCCTTCTCTGGTAAAGATCCTTCAAAAGTTGACCGTAGTGCAGCCTATGCAGCCCGTTACGTAGCAAAAAACATTGTAGCAGCCGGCCTTGCAGATCGTTGTGAGATCCAAGTATCTTACGCAATCGGTGTGGCAGAGCCTACATCAATCGGTGTTGAAACATTCGGCACGGAAAAAGTGCAAAAGGATTTAATCGTTCAATTAATACGTGAACATTTCGATCTGCGCCCTTACGGTTTAATCGAAATGTTAGATCTGATCCAGCCTATTTACCAATCAACAGCAGCTTACGGTCACTTTGGTCGTGAAGAGTTCCCTTGGGAAGCGCTGGATAAAGTTGAAGAGCTAAAAGCGGCTGCGTTTTAGTTTTACTTACAACTGAGCATGCTTAATAGCGAAGATAAAAAAGCACTCCAAGTCAAAGGTGAAGATTGTTTCATTTTGGCCGAGTGCTTTTTTGATCGTGCTTTTAAACGTCCCGATTACCTTTTTAATCAACGTGGTAAAAGTGCAGGCACAGCTCATCTGCAGCGCAATATCATCAAGTTTAATGCCACACTCTTTAAGCAAAACCGAGATGAATTCCTAAATCAAGTTGTAGCACATGAAGTAGCACATTTAATCGTTTTTCAGCAATATGGCAAGGTTCGCCCGCACGGTAAAGAGTGGCAACATGTTATGCACAATGTCTTTAACTGCCCGGCAAACACGACTCACTCACTAGATATCAGTGATGTGATAGGCAGACAGTTTAGCTATCAATGTTTATGCACGACACATCAACTAACGATACGTCGCCATAATAAGGTATTAAAGGGAGCTAAATACTTGTGTAAGGGCTGTAGAGGTGTGTTAAAGGAAAGTTCCCACGCAGCAGAGGGAACGAAAGCTAAATTGTAATTAACGCTTAAAATTATCTAAAATAATACCCGTCGCCATCGCTACATTTAATGATTCAGCCTGACCTGAATTTAACGGGGGATGGGGATTTTATCTCTAAGCGATATAAAAGCGGCTACTCAACGCTTAAAATTATCTAAAATAATACCCGTCGCCATCGCTACATTTAATGATTCAGCCTGACCAAAGCTAGGAATGGTAATTTTATCGGTAATGAATTTCGCCACATCATTAGAAATACCATGTGATTCACTGCCCATTACGATAAATGCACTATTACTAAGCTTAGTTTTATGAATGTCTTCACCCTCTAAAAACGCGCCATAAATTGGTTTTGTCTGCTGGCTTAAATATTCCGTTAAATTCGTATGGCTAATCTGCACACGCGCAAACGAGCCCATAGTCGCAGCAATCACTTTCGGATTATAAAAATCGGCACAATCCGGACTACAGACAATCTGCTCAATACCATACCAGTCAGCAACACGAATAATTGTGCCTAAGTTTCCCGGATCACCCACTTGATCTAACACTAAGATCAGCTCATTACCGCGAATAGATGGTAGTTCAGTCGTTTTACATTCAACCACGGCCAGCACACTGTTATTAGAAACCAAAGTCCCTGCTTTTTTTAATTCTTCTTCTGTAGCTTCAACAGTAATACCCACCAGTCCTTTGCTCGCAAGCACTGCACTGTTTTTATTAATATAAGCGGATGTTGCAAAGAGTTGCTTTACTATAAAACCGGAATTGAACAGCTCAGCAACATTCTTTTCACCCTGCACTAAAAACAGACCATGTTTTTTTCGCTGTTTTTTCTGCTCAAGGGCATGAATAAGTTTTAACTGATTTTTAGATATCATCTTTTAATTCCAACTGTAATATATTTTTTAAACGGCTTACTGATAAGCCGTTTTATGCAAGTTCAAGAAGCAAGCGCGAGTTATAGATAACAACACATAATAATCGCATCTTCACGGCCCTTTTCACACGGATAATAAGCCCGACGTCTGTCTACCTCAACAAACCCCAATTTATTGTACAGCGCCAATGCGGCACGATTAGAAGCACGCACCTCTAACCAGATTTCCTGCTCGCTATTACTCAGTGAAAACTCTTTTAAAAACTGCAGCAGATGTCGCCCTAACCCTTCCCCCTGTTTTTCTGGTGAAATAGCGATATTCATCAAGGTCACTTCACCAGCAACTGAGCTAGCGACAAAGTAACCTATCACTTGATCGTTTTCTAATAACACATGATTAAAATAACGCTTGCCAAAGTTACTTAAAAAAAGTTTTTTTGACCATGGATGGCTATGACACTGCGACTCAAGCTGATAAACGCTTTCAATATCAGCAAGCCCCATAGGTAATATTTGTAGTGATTTATGATTAGTTAAAGGCACAAAACTGCTCCCATAAAGCTTTTTTCTCTTTAGGGTTATTTTCAAGTTGAGATAAAGGTGGAGAGGTTAATAACTTATGACCAAACGGCTGATTAATTGGTCCAATCGTTGACCAGATATATTCAGGTAACGGACCTTGCAGATCTTCAAATTCAGCCATTGAACAATTATAAACATCATCAACTGCAAACTTAAACGCCTTTAAAATCTTACTCATTAACGGATTAGAAAATTCAGCTTCAGAGCTTAATACCAGTAATGAGTAACGGCTTAAATCGACAGCTTCTTTTTCGCGGAAATTACCAAATAAACCGGGTTTACGGACTTGCCAACGGGTGATCCCCATCTCTTGTAAATAAACAGCTTGTTGATGTTTCATAGCAAGTCCAATGAAAAAGTGATAGCAAAATCCAATTAGGCAAATATAACACTGAATGAATGTGAATCGAAGTGCTGCGGGAGATTAAGATAAAAAGGAAAGTGCAGTTATGAAGATACTCGACATCCCAATATGCCTATTTTCCATTCGCTGAAAGATCTTGCATTACGTTAGATTAAGATTGAAGCTAATTATCTAGGATTGTTTGTAGTTGTTTAGATGTGGATCTACACAGGATATTTCGCCTTTAATCCGACAAGCTTAAAGGCGACTATTTTTCACAATATAAATTCCAAGCTAAGCCGCCAGCTCCGCACAGCGACTTCTAAATTACAATTATTTTCACAGCTAAGTATCACTAAAGCGTTTCAACATGCCTCTGTCAAAAAATTTATAGTTAGTATCTTTATCGCGCTTAGCCTCATACATTGCAACATCTGAAAATTTAATAATTTCTTCGCTACTTTTTGTGTCATCAGGGGAAATAGCAATACCGATACTAAGCGATATTTCTATCGCTTGCCCTTGAATCATAATCACAGGTGCGAATGCATTTAAGATATTGACGGCAATATTTTGAATGTCTGAAACCGCTTTTACATCTTTTATCAGGATAACAAACTCATCCCCCCCTACACGGAACAGAGTATCATCACCACGTACAGAGCTTTTAAGACGAGTAGCCGTCTCTATCAGTATTAGATCACCGGCATCATGTCCTAAAGTGTCATTCAGTTGCTTAAACTTATTCAAATCTAAGAAGAAAACAGCACATTTACTGTCCAGCTCTTTTAAGTTATTAATAGAGTTTTGAATTTCATCATACATATTTGTTCGATTCTTTAACCCTGTAAGCTCATCATGGTGAGCTTTATAAGTTAACAGCTTGGTTCTTTCATATATTTTTTTATGCATATTAAAAAATATAGAAAGCAAATATCCCATTTCATCATTTGCCGTAACAGCTTTAATATCGAGCTTTTTGCCACTTTCCATTTTGTGTATATTTGAAACTAAAAACTCTAGCGGGGTAAATAAATTTCTATTTAAAAATAGGATGGTTATAAATGCCAATAAAAGAAAAAAGATTATCTCAACGATTATAAAAGTCGTTATCTGGGCACTATGTTCTCTGAAGTGACTATTTCTTTGTTCCAACAAAACGGCTTCTGTATGATTAAAGTCACTTAAGAGGCTTCTTATATCATCCATATGTTTTTTGCCCTTGTTCTGCATTACTAGCGCAAGAGCCTCACTGTCATCACCATTATTTTTCTGTACTAATTCAATAGTGACAGCTAATTCCGTAAATTTAAATTCCATAGACCTTTTGATTAAATCCAAACGTCTTTGCTGTATCTGATTATCTGCAGTCAACGCTTTTAATACTTTGAAATACTTTTTCGCGTCAAGCACACCTGTATAATAAGGTTTTAAATAAGCGTTTGTTTTTGTAAGTAAAAACCCCCTCTGCCCTGTTTCTGCATCCTTTATGCTACTTAATAGTTTTTCTGTATTATTTATGACTTGATGGGTATGCAGTATCCATTGCACCTTTTCCTTTTGATGAGATTCCAATTGAAAAGTGAAAACTGCATTGCCAATCCCGGCTACAAATAGCAAAGAGATCAATAGCATTAACTTAAAACGTATACTCATCTGCATTTTTCCTTGCTATATAAAGTTCAAAGCTAAAACGCTTGCCCGGACTTCACCATCCAATTGGTGTTCCTTTATCGAGATATCATGCACTATATATTCCTAATTGAATATCGGATTGTATTCTTACCAATACAGATGCGCAGCCTACCTAATAATAATGATTTTAACAAAATTGGGATTGTTAAACAGCAAGCCAGTTCATATTGCGGGTAAAGACTTAATCTTGCTACACGCCAAAGCAGTTCAATAGATCATAATCAGTAATACATCTGTATTGCATTATTAAGGTTTGAGTTAATGGTCTGAGCCCCGCAACTAAAAGGGGCAGCAGTAACAGCTTAAACTGACTGTTTGCTTTATTTGTTGCTTATTTGAATTTATAGCTGGAATATTGCCTGATCGCTTTCGTCTCTAACGCACCTTCGCAAGCGATATTAATTTGAAAAATTAAAAATACACAGGTAAGACGTAATCTCATTACGTTTTTTAAAGAACTAAACATCAAATAAAAGCGGCATCATATATTGGTCAATATTTATAAAAAGCAAGCGGCCAGCACATTTTTAATAATAATTTCATTGTTCCCATGTTATTTCCCACAACTTTCCATTAACATACAACCAACAAGTAAGCGCTTTCTTTCTCTACAGGTAAATGCCAGATCTATGCTTTCCTGCTGCAATTAGTTCGCAATTAAGCAACCAATGAGCTGTTGATTAGCGAGGCGAAAAATAAATACGAGTGTAAAAGCAACAGAGTCGCTCAGATTTTATTTAACAAACCAATAATTTAACTATTTAATAACAAGAGGTTAGAATGGACCACAGTAAAAATAAAGTTTTTTCTATGTACGATACAGCCAATGAAACTTGGAATATTATGGACATGGATAAGCAGTGCCTCTTTTTTGGAACAATTGATGGGCTGGAAGAATGGTTAGATAACAATAAAGATAGCTATCAAGAACAACCACATTAGGCGCTAAAACATCTATTCGTGGGCCGGCAACTTTATTGTCAACCCACAACATTTTCCTTTAAACGTAAGTTGTCAATTCACTATATGAAGGTAAAATAAATTTTTTTAAGGTTGGCGGCAAAAATAATTTGGCCTTTACCGTTTAAGCTGAAAGGTTCCTTGGTTATGATGGTAACTTTCATCCGCTTTTCTAAAAAAAGGGGGTGGCATAATTATTTCTAAAATGTCATCGCCAATAAATCATAAGCAATTTATCCAACCTATTAAACAGCCCCCAGCTTCACAATCAGCCCAGGTAATTTCCCATAAAGACCGTAATACCAATCCGCAAAACTAATTGATCTGTTTTAATATTCGGAAGTACGGCTTAAAGCGCGCAATATGACTGGCGCGACTGAAGAACCAGGGTTCGCAGAGCTTACCCGCTCATAAACCTGAACTGGCATTCAATTCGCCAAACTTCTGAAAATAGAACACAATATTCTTTTCATCTGCAATATTATGATAATCTTATCTATTATTCCCCTTCATTCAGTAGCATTAGATTAAATATGTATAATCAACTTAATTTTCGCCAAATCACACTGCACTTAATGATTTCATCGGCCCTTTTGTTTGCTAGTAACTGCATGGCAAATGACGATTCTCCACCTTTACATTGGTATCAATTTTCTTTTGAAAATGATGCAATGGGTGTCACTAATACAAGTGACGATGGTTACAGTAATGGCATCTCTTATTCGTGGGGGCGTTCTCCCTACGACAGTTTTACTGCTATTGATATGCCTGATTGGCTCCATTTTATCAGTGATTGGACGTTTATTGATCAAGGAGATAATAATCAGTATTCAATTGAGTTTGGTATCTCACAAGCGATTTACACCCCAGACAAAATTGAAGAGTCTGAACTCATTGAGGATGACCGCCCTTACGCAGGCACTTTGTTATGGCACACTAAAATTCGTAATTTTGCAAATAACCGAGCTAATAGTTTAGGTTTGACTTTAGGTGTGGCAGGTCCAGCATCACTGGCAGAGCAGAGCCAAACAGTGATTCACGAGTTAATCGGCGCAACGCCCCCTGAAGGTTGGGATAACCAGATAAATAACGAGTTAGTTTTTCGCATAGATGCAGAACATATTGAACGTTTTTACGTGTCTCAGTTTACCGACACCATTAGCTTTGATAGTAGCTCATATAGTGAAGCTGGTGTCGGTAATTTACGCAGTGATATCGGAACGGGGTTAACATTTCGAGTAGGTAATCTATTAGAGCAAACTTACGCTGCTATTACTCCAGTCAGTAGTCGAACTTCCACCCCATTAACAAACACAATAAAAAACCAATTCTATTGGCAATTATTTGCTTCCGTATACGCCAGTTACGTATTTAACGATATTTCACTAAACGGTAATACATTTTCTGACAGCCATTCTGTAGACATGAAACATGAACAAGCTTTGGCCAGTGTGGGATTCTCTGTAATGTACAATAACTGGACTTTTGTTTTCTCAACGCATCGCGGTAATGAACAATTTGAAGACCAAAAAAATATCAGTAAATATGGCTCACTGACGATTGGTTACCATAATTAATAGTTAGTTTTCGGTAAATTGGCGCTCAATGAAAGCATTAACAACCATATATGCTCACTCCTTTTTTCAGGAAGAGTCGGAGGACGAATAGACTACTGAGTTTCGATATTTGTACTCGCAACTGCAAAATATTTGGATTGAAGGTGGATGGCAGTTAAAAATCACAAAGCTTTTCACAGAAGTTAGAGCAGAAATTACCTTGTGCCTGATAAAATACCTCTATAAACACACTATTTCCCCGGATAGAAAGTTTAAACCTAAAATGTTATGCCATCATTTGTTTTATATTACTAACTTTTTCACAGAGCTATCATTAAATATATATCAACCCATATCATCTTCTTCTTTTTTCTTCTCTTCTAACATATCAACAAACACAGTTCGTAAGCCACTTTCGGTTATATAGCCATCGTAACCTTGAATAATGCTGACTGGTGCTAAAGACTATTGAACAAGGCAATAAAATAAAATGCCTTCACTATCTGAAAGACCGTGGATACCTGAATAATGTTGTGGAGCGATTTATCCTGTAACTTGAGCGAAGTGCTTTCTGGCAGATTCGATATCAAGTTCATACCCTTCATGGATTAGTTTGTTATTTGTTGAATTGCTTAGGATTACGTTGCGCACAGATTCTGCACGTAAAATACCGGATATGGACAGGAAGTGTGTATTTGTAACGCGTAAAACCGGGGAATAACGGGCTGATATTTGCAGGTGTATTGACGCTAAGCTTTTGCCTATTTTAAATAGCTTAGCCTAGAAACAACAAAGCCCCGACTGATTGATGATTAGGACTTCACTGGCATGATGAAGAATAAATTATTGCCTAGCAGAAACGAAAAAACCCCCACCCTTCTTTCGAAGGATGGGGGTTTATCGTTATTAGGCGCTTGGCGATGACCTACTCTCACATGGGGAAACCCCACACTACCA